>NZ_JBSGDT010000025.1:0-118751 GCF_053602515.1 Amycolatopsis sp. NPDC004368
TTTTGGTGGGCCACCCACTCAATCGCCTGAGGCGAGAGCTTGGTTCGTGGTCCCGGTGGCCGCCCGGTTTCCCTGGCGACTTGGAGAACTTTACATGGCCGAACAGGGCCCGAAACAGGGGGGTCCCTTAACGAGAAAAACGCAGGTCAACCCCCGCGCAACCGCTCCCGAAGGCCTGCGCACGGCCCGGACACCTCGTCCAGCCGCCAGGGAGACCTCCGGAAAACATTGCTCCGACTACATTGCGTCTTATTGCACCGATCCAGAGCTCTGCCTACCGTCGGCCCCATGGCCACCCTCCACACCACCGACGCCGTCATCACTTACGACGACCACCGATTGGCCGAACAGGGCAACCACCCACCCCTGCTCCTCGTCCACGGCCACCCCTTCGACCGCTCCCTCTGGGGCCCCCAAGCCGCACACTTCTCCGCCCAGGGCTTCCGCGTCGTCGTTCCCGATCTCCGCGGCTACGGAAACAGCACCGGCCCCAGCGTGACGACACTCGGCGACTTCACCCGCGACCTCATCGCCCTGGCCGACCACCTCGGCCTCACCACGTTCGTCCTGGGCGGCGTCTCCATGGGCGGGCAGATCGCCATGCAGACCGTCGCCGACCACCCCGACCGCGTCGAGGCGCTCCTGCTCGCCAGCACCTTCCCCACCGCCGAGACCCCCGAAGGCCGGCAGCACAGACGAGCCACCGCCACGAGGATCGAGCGCGAGGGCATGACCGCCCACGCCGACGAGCTCCTCCCCCGCATGCTCTCCGCCCGCACCCGCAGCGAAAACCCGCAGGTCACCACACACGTCCACCGGATGATGCGCACCACCCCACCCGCCGGCGCCGCCGCGGCGCTGCGGGCCCGCGCCGTGCGCCCCGATTACCGCGAAACCCTCGAACAGATCGCGGTGCCCACGCTGGTGACAACCGGCAGCGAAGACGAGTTCACCCCCGTGGCGACCGCAGAAGCCATGCACCGCCTGATCACCCGTTCGACGCTGGCGGTGCTCGAAGGCGTGGGCCACCTGCCTAATCTGGAGACCGAGGCCGAGTTCGACGACGTGTTCGGCCGGTTCCTGCACTCCCTCCGGCCCCGGCCGGACCACCAGGCGGAAGAACGGTGACCCACCCCATGAAAACCGTATTCGTGACCGGCGCGAGTGCCGGGTTCGGAGCCGCGATCACGCGCCGGTTCGTCGCCGAGGGCGCGCGGGTCGTCGCCGCGGCCCGCAGCGCCGAGCGGCTCGCGTCGCTGACCTCGGAGCTCGGCGAGTCCGTGCTGCCTGTGGTCCTCGACGTGCGGGACAAGGACGCGATCGTCGCGGCCGTCGCCGCGCTGCCCGGCGACTGGGGCCGCATCGACGTGCTCGTGAACAACGCCGGCCTCGCCAAGGGCCTCGAACCGGCGCAGGAAGCCCGGCTCGAGGACTGGGACCAGATGATCGAGACCAACGTGACCGGTCTCGTGCACCTCACCCGCGCGGTGCTGCCCGGCATGGTCGAGCGCGGCACCGGCCACGTGATCAACATCGGCTCGATCGCCGGCACCTACCCCTACCCCGGCGGCAACGTCTACGGCGCGACCAAGGCGTTCGTGCACCAGTTCAGCCTCAACCTGCGCAGCGACCTGCGCGGTACGGGCGTGCGCGTGACCAACATCGAGCCCGGCATGGTCGGCGGCACCGAGTTCTCCAACGTCCGGTTCGGCGACGACGACAAGGCAGCCGGTGTCTACGCGGGCACCACCCCGCTCACCGCCGACGACATCGCCGAGTCGGTGTTCTGGGCCGCCGCGCAGCCGCCGCACGTGAACGTGAACGTCATCGAGATCATGCCGGTGGTGCAGAGCTTCTCGGCCCTGAACATCGAACGCGACAGTTAAGGCGCGAACCGATCCAGCCCGAACAGGTCGAACAACGCCTGCTGCGCCATGTCCCGGTCGGTGAGGATGCGGCGGGTGCGCGGGCGCCCGCCCGTGGAGGGATACCGCAGCACCGTCTCGCCGATGCCGCACAGCTGGTCGAGCAGTTCGCCCACCGACAGGTTCATCCCGGCGCGGTCGGCCTCGCGCCGCATGAGGTGGGTGACGGTGGCGGCGAGCACCGAGACCAGCGTGTGCACGGCGACGCGGTGCGGCGTCCACTCCCATCGCGGCTTCGGGCCGAGTGCGGCCGGGCCGGTGAGCCAGCGGAACGTGGACTCGAGGTGGGTCCGCGCGCGGTAGGCGGTGACGATCTCGGCCACCGGCCAGTCGCGGTCGGTCACGAGGATCTGCTTGCCGAAGTACTCGTCGACCAGGCGCGCGACGGCCGCCTCGTCGACGCGGCGCGTGAGCCGCAGCTCGCCGGGGCGGGTGCCGGTGAGCGTCGCCTCCAGGACCCGGCCCACGCGCCGGCCGCGGGTGACGCGGGAGATCTCCGCGTGCACCTGCGTGCGGTCACCTCGGTGGGTGCCGGCGGCCAGGGCCGCGGCGAGGCCGTCGAGCTCGCGGATCGCGGTGCTCAGCTCGTCGGTGAACGCGCGGTACTGCGCGGTGAAGAGGGTGGCCGAGTGCGTGAGGATCACCCGGCGCCGCACGCCGTCGACGGTGGCGCGGGTGTCGATCGCGGTCAGCCCGGCGAAGCGTTCCGGGTCCACGCGCCGGCGGGCCGAGGCGGGCTGGGTGAGCAGCTCCGGGTGGTCGGCCGGCGGCAGTGAGCCGACGAAGCCGCGCCGCGCGCCGAGGTCGAGCTGGCCGGCCTGGCCGGCGTGGAAGAGGAGCGTGACGTCCGTGGCCGGGTAGCGCTCGCCCAGCTCCCCCGCGAGCGCGCCGAACGTCGGCGCCGCTTCCCTGCGGTACACGTGCGAAGCCAGCGGGATCGCGCCGTCGCGCGTGACCACGAGCCCGAGGCCGGCGAGCACGTCCTGGCAGGCCGAGGGTGCCGTGCAGTCGGCGGCGGTGAACACGGCGAACTGGGGAACGTCCACCGCGAGCGCCGACGTGCCGTCGTCGCCGAGCAGGTCGAGCACCGCTTCGGCGACCGCGGTTTCGACGCCCGTGATGCGTTCCGGGGTCAGGCGCTGCAACGCGCGCCAGTGCGCCGCCGTGGCGACGGCGGCCTTGGGCGGGCGCGGGCGGACGAGGTCGCGCGCCGCGCAGCCGGCCCACCACTCTTCGAAACCCACGTCGCCACCCGTGGCCCGGTGCAGCACCGCCAGCGCGACGTGGAAGCCGAGCGTGGTCTTCGCGCGCTGGGGCCCGGCCACGGCGTCGATCCGCCGGATGAGGTCGAGTCGCTGGATCGTGCCCCACACGGCGGCCACGTCACCGAACGTGCGGTGCCGGGCGCCACCCGGTTCGGCGCCGCCCGGCAGCGCGCCGGCGATGTCCTCGGCCGTGCCGAGGTACCGCTGCGTGACCACTCGCGGTGCGCCGTCGACGCGCGCGGACTCGGCCAGGTAGTAGTACACCCTGCCGCCGATGCGCTTGCCGATCACCGATGCCACACTTTAGGTAATACACGCCCGGCGGCTGATCGACAACCTTTCCGCGCCTCTGACCAGCGCGGATGATCGTCACTTCCGAACGGGTGAGCACGTGGCGGACAACGCACTGGCCCACTTCCGCGAGCGGGACCTAGCGTGAGCCGAATGGCACCCGTACCCGAGTTGACCGCCCCCACCCCGTCGGCGATGCGCCGCGCGCTCGCGCGGGCCAGGGACGGGAAGACGCTCGACCTCGCCGAGGCCACCGTGCTGCTGCACGCCCGCGGTGACGACCTCAAGACGCTCTCCGAACACGCCTCCCGCATCCGCGACGCCGGCCTCGAAGCCGCCGGACGTGCGGGCGTGATCACCTACAGCCGCAAGGTTTTCATCCCGTTGACCCGGCTGTGCCGCGACCGGTGCGGGTACTGCACGTTCGTGACGGTGCCCGGGCGGCTGGAGTCGCCGTTCCTCTCGCCCGACGAGGTGCTCGAGATCGCGCGCAAGGGCGCCGAGATGGGCTGCAAGGAAGCGCTGTTCACCCTCGGCGACCGGCCCGAGGACCGCTGGACGGCCGCCCGCGAGTGGCTCGACGCCCACGGTTACGACGACACGCTCTCCTATGTCCGTGCGATGGCGATCCGCGTGCTGGAGGAGACCGGCCTGCTGCCGCACCTGAACCCGGGTGTGCTGAGCTGGCAGGACTTCCAGCGGCTCAAGCCGGTGGCGCCGTCGATGGGCATGATGCTCGAGACCACGGCGACGCGGCTGTGGAGCGAGAAGGGCGGCCCGCACTACGGCTCGCCGGACAAGGATCCCGCCGTCCGGCTGCGGGTGCTCGAAGACGCCGGACGCAGCTCGGTGCCCTTCACGACCGGCGTGCTGATCGGCATCGGCGAGACGCACGAGGAGCGGGCGGACGCGATGTTCGCCATCCGCAAGACCGCGCGCGAGTACGGCGGCATCCAGGAAGTGATCATCCAGAACTTCCGGGCCAAACCCGACACGAAGATGCGTGCGACGCCCGACGCCGACCTCGAGGAGCTCGCGGCGAACATCGCCGTGGCGCGGCTCGTGCTCGGGCCGAAGATGCGCATCCAGGCGCCGCCGAACCTGATCGGCAACCAGTACGACCTGATGATCCGCGCCGGCATCGACGACTGGGGCGGGGTGTCGCCGCTGACGCCGGACCACGTGAACCCCGAGCGCGCGTGGCCGCAGATCGACCAGCTGGCCCGCCAGACGGAGAAGGCCGGCTTCGAGCTGCGTGAGCGGCTGACCATCTACCCCGAATACGTGAACCTCGGCGAACCCTGGCTCGACCCGCGCGTGACCCGGCACGTGGCCGCGCTCGTCGACCCGGCGACGGGGCTGGCGCGGGAAGGCGCGATGCCCGTCGGGATCCCGTGGCAGGAGCCGGACGGCGGCTGGCAGCAGTCGGGCCGCACCGAGCTGCACACGGAGATCGACACGACCGGGCGCACCGACGACCGCCGCGGTGACTTCGACTCCGTGTACGGCGACTGGAAGGAAATCGGCCGCAAGATCAAAACGGGGCCGCAGAAGTTCGACACCGACATCCTGGAGGCCTTGCGCAGCGCGGAAAAGGACCCGGCCGGACTGTCGGACGACGCCGCTCTTGCGTTGCTGCACGCGGACGGGCCGGAGCTCGACGCGTTGGCGCGCATCGCCGACGACCTGCGGCGCGAGACCGTGGGCGACGACATCACGTTCGTGGTCACGCGCAACATCAACTTCACCAACGTCTGTTACACGGGTTGCCGCTTCTGCGCCTTCGCCCAGCGTCGCACGGATGCCGACGCGTACACGCTGTCGCTGGAGCAGGTCGGCGACCGTGTCGACGAGGCGTGGGCCGCGGGCGCGACCGAGATCTGCATGCAGGGCGGCATCCACCCCGATCTGCCGGGCACCGCGTACTTCGACCTCGCGGCCGAGGTCAAGCGGCGGCAGCCGGACATCCACCTGCACTCGTACAGCCCGATGGAGGTCGTGAACGGCGCGTCACGCACGAACCTGTCCCTGCGCGACTGGCTGGTGCGCGCCAAAGAGTCCGGTGTGGACTCCCTGCCGGGCACCGCGGCCGAAATCCTCGACGACGACGTGCGCTGGGTGCTGACGAAGGGCAAGCTGCCGACGTCGGCGTGGATCGACGTGGTGACCACCGCGCACTCGGTGGGGCTGCCGACGACGTCGACGATGATGTACGGGCACGTCGACAACCCCAGCCACTGGGTCGCGCACCTGAAGCTGCTGGCTCGTCTGCAGCGTGAGGGGATGGAACGCAACGGTCGGCGGGGGTTCACGGAGTTCGTGCTGCTGCCGTTCATCCACCAGAGCGCGCCGATCTACCTCGCCGGGCTCGCGCGGCCGGGGACTTCCCTGCGGGAGAACCGGGCGGTGCACGCGCTGGCCCGCCTGCTGCTGCACGGGACGATCGACAACATCCAGAGCTCGTGGGTGAAGCTCGGCGAGGAGGGCAGCCGGGCGGTGCTGCAGGGCGGGGTCAACGACATCGGCGGGACGTTGATGGAGGAGACGATCTCGCGCATGGCGGGTGCGGCCAACGGGTCGTACAAGACGATCAGCGACATGCGCGCGATGGTCGAGCCGCTGGGCCGGCCGCTGCGGCAGCGAACCACCGGGTACGGCACGCCGCCGGCGGAGCGGATCGCGGCGGCGGAGGCGTCGGACGGGGTGGCGACGGCGGTGCGCAAGCCGCTGCTGCCGTTGCTGACCTCCTGAGCTGCTGACTTCCTGGCACGCAACGCCCCGGGCCGGTGGTCCGGGGCGTTGCGTGGTTTCTCAGCCGAGCACGCGACGCAGCCACGGGCGCGGGCGGCGCGGGCCTGAACCGAAAGCGCGGCGTCCGGGGCCGAGCCGTCGAAGCCGTGGTAGGCGCCGGGCCAGACGTGGAGTTCGGTGGGGACGCCGGCTTGCAGCAGGCGGGTCGCGTAGGTGATGACCTCGTCGCGGAAGGTTTCGGCGGTGCCGACGTCCAGGAAGGCCGGCGGGAGGCCCGAAAGGTCTTCCGCGCGGGCCGGGGCGGCGTAGGGCGAGACGTCCGGGCCGCCGCGCGCCTCCCCGAGCAGCGCCGGGCCGCCTCGGTCGCGGCACAGCAGGGCCACCGCGGCCGCGAGACCGCCGCCCGCGCTGGCGCCGCCGACGATCGCGCGCGGCGGGTCGATGCCGAAGTCCCCGGCGTGCGTGAGTGTCCACTTCAGACCGGTATAACAGTCCTCGACCGGCGCCGGGTGCGGGTGTTCCGGGGCCACGCGGTAGTCGACCGACACGAACGCGAGGCCGAGCTCCAGTGCGTAGTCCTTGAGCACCAACAGGTCCCGGCCGCGGTGGCCGCCGAGGATCATGCCGCCGCCGTGCATCCAGTACAGCACTGGCACGTCGCCGGTGACCCCGGTAGGCCGGCCGATGACCAGCGGAACGCCGTCGGCGTCCACTTCGGACAGTTCGACGGTGGCGTCGGCGGTGACCTCGTCGAGCGAGAGCTCCCGGGTGGCCCGCTCTTCACGCAACGCCGGGATCGCCGCCGCGGAGTCGAGCGCCGGGCGCTCGGCGCGCATCCGCTCCAGCACCACTTCCAGCTCGGGGTCGAACGGCAGCGGCGGCCCCACCTGCGGACGGGTCGCGGTCATCTCGGTACCTCCCAGGACGTCGTGGCTCTCCCGATCATCCTGGCCGAAGCACGCCCGGCCGCCCACCACTGACGGCGGCTGTCGAAAATTTGCGTAAGTCAGTCCGACTATTGCGATTTCCTGTCGAGAATTCGTATGATCCAGCTCACACACTGTCCCCACCAGTGCACCCGACCCCGACGAAAGGCGAGTGCTCCCCGTGTCTCCCCTAGGTGTCTTCAGCGCGCCCGGAAAACCCACCCGCAGAAAAATCGCCGCGGCGAGCAGCGCAGTGCTCGCGGCGGCCGGCCTGACCGTCCTCACCGTGGTGGCGGCCCCCGCAAGCCAAGCGGTCGCCGCTCGCGGTGCCACCGTCGGATTCATCGAGCAGGAAGCCGAGAACGCCGCCACCAACGGCACCGTGATCGGACCCGACCGCACGGCGGGCACGCTCGCCGGCGAAGCGTCGGGTCGCAAGGCGGTGACGCTGAACGGCCAGGGCAAGTACGTCGAGTTCACGCTCAGCGCCACCGCCAACTCCCTCGACTTCCGCTACAGCCTCCCCGACAGCGCCCAGGGCACGGGCCTGAACGGCAAGATCTCGGTCTACGTCAACGGCACCCACAACCGAGACCTCGACCTGACCTCGCGCTACGGCTGGTACTACGGCGGCTACCCCTTCAGCAACGACCCCGGCCAGGCCAAGGCCCACCACTTCTACGACGAAGCCCGCACGCTGCTGAGCACCACCTACCCCGCCGGCACCAGGATCAAGCTGCAGGTCGACGCCGGCGACATCACCCCCGCGACCATCGACCTCGCCGAGTTCGAGCAGGTCGCCCCACCCGCCGCCAAACCGGCCAACGCCCTCAGTGTCACCGATTTCGGCGCCACCGCAGGCGACACGAGCGACGACGCCAGTGCGTTCGACGCCGCCGTGGCCGCCGCGAAGAGCCAGGGCAAGCAGGTGTGGATCCCGGCCGGCTCGTTCACGCTCAACCACCACATCACCGTCGACCAGTTGACGATCCGCGGCGCCGGCCCGTGGTACTCCGAGCTGCACGGCGCCCGCGCGGGCATCTTCGGCAAGGGCGAGCCGGCCAGCTGCTCCACCCCCACGTATCCCGGCAACGCGGCGGTGCCCGGCAGCAGCACCGGCGTGGGTCTCTACGACTTCGCGATCATCGGCGAGGTCGACGCCCGCGTGGACTGCGACCAGTCCAACGCCATCGGCGGTGCGCTCGGCGGCGGCTCGGTCGTGCAGAACCTGTGGCTGCAGCACACCAAGGTCGGGCTGTGGCTCGACGGGCCGTTCGACGGGCTCACCGTGCGCGGCAACCGCATCCTCGACCAGACGGCCGACGGGCTCAACCTGCACCAGGGCATCAGCAACACGCTGGTGACCGACAACTTCCTGCGCAACACCGGCGACGACGGCCTCGCGATGTGGGCCGAGCACGACGCCGACCACCACAACACGTTCTCGTTCAACACGGTGCTGCTGCCGATCCTCGCGAACAACATCGCGATCTACGGCGGCCACGACAACACCGTGTCCGACAACGTGGTGGCCGACAACCAGGACCAGGGCGGCGGCATCCACGTCGCCAACCGGTTCAGCGCCGTGCCGCTCTCGGGCACCACCACCCTCACGCGCAACACCGCGATCCGCACCGGCGTGCTCGACTCCAACTGGCAGTTCGGCGTCGGCGCCCTGTGGTTCGACGGGCGCGACTCCGCCATCACCGGCCGCATCGACGTGGCGGACAACGACCTGCTGGACAACAACTACGAAGGCGTGCAGTTCATCGACGGCGCCACCACCGACGTGCACTTCGACGGCCTGCGCATCACGGGCGCGGGCACGTTCGCGTGGCAGCTGCAGTCCAAACCGAGGGGTACGGTCAAGAACGTCGTCGCGACGAACATCGGCCGCGCCGGGGTCTACAACTGCATGGGCCCGGACGCGCTCACCGGGCTGGCCGACCAGGGCGGCAACTCCGGCTGGACCACCACCTTCTGCGGATCCTGGCCGACTCCGGTCTACAACGGCGACAACGGCGGCACGACCGCGCCGCCGACACCGACCACGCCCACTACCCAGCCGCCCACCGGAAACCTGGCCCTGCACAAGGCCATCACGGCCAGCGGCTCCCAGGCTGGGTTCCCGCCGGGCAACGCGGTGGACGGAGACACCGGTAGCTATTGGGAAAGCAGCAACAACACCTTCCCGCAAAGCCTCACCGTCGACCTCGGCAGCGCCCAGGCCCTCGGGCGGCTCGTGCTGAAACTGCCGCCCTCGAACGACTGGGGCGCCCGCACCCAGACGCTCACCGTGCAGGGCAGCACCAACGGCTCGTCGTTCAGCACCCTCAAGACCGAAGCCGGCTACCGATTCGACCCGGCGAGCGGCAACACCGCCACCGTCTCGTTGCCCGCCACGAGCACGCGCTACCTGCGCCTGAGTTTCACCGGCAACACCGGCTGGCCCGCCGGGCAGCTGTCCGAGCTCGAGGCCTACGCGTCCTGATCCGCCCCGGAAAAGACCCCGGAAGAGAAAGGTCGAAGATGTCCCCCACCTCAGCACGACCCAAGGCGGCCTTGCTGGCCGCGGCGCTGGTGTCCTCCGGCCTGACCGTGTTCGCAGTCGGCTCGGCGACGCCAGCCGCGGCGGCGACCTGCCCGGCCACGGCGTCCGGCGGTGCCACCGTCGCGTTCCGGACCGTCGAGGCCGAATGCGCTGCCACCAACGGATCCGCCGTCGGCCCCGACTACACGCAAGCCACGATCGCGTCCGAAGCGTCCGGCCGCCAGGCGGTGAAGCTCGGGCAAGGCCAGTACGTGGAGTTCACGCTGCCGGCCGCGGCCAACTCGATCAACGTCCACTACAACCTGCCCGACGGCAGCTCCGGCCGGATGTCGGTGTACGCCAACGGAACCAAGGTCGCCGGCGGGCTTTCCGTGACGTCCCAGTACACCTACACCGACACGTCCTTCATTCCCGGCGCGAAGACCCACCACTTCTTCGACGACGCCCGCCTGCTGTTCGGCCAGAACGCCGCCGCCGGCGCGAAGGTGAAGGTGCAGCTCGACTCCGGCGACGTCGGGCAGGCCACGATCGACCTCGCCGACTTCGAACAGGTCGGGGCCGCCGGCACCCAGCCCCCCGGCTCGCTGTCGGTGACCGACTACGGCGCCACGGCCAACGACGCGGGCGACGACACGCAAGCTTTCCGCAACGCCTTGCAAGCCGCCCGACAGCAGGGCAAGGAGGTGTGGGTGCCGGGCGGGCGGTTCGAGATCGGGTCCGCGCTGCAGATCGACCAGACCACCGTGCGCGGCGCCGGCCAGTGGTACACCGTGTTGCACGGCAACAACATCTTCAACAACGGCAGTGCGTCGGGCAACATCAAGCTCTACGACTTCGCCGTGTTCGGCTCGGTGTCCGAGCGCAACGACTCCAGCCCGGACAACGCGTTCCACGGCGTGCTGGGCAACGGCTCGGTCGTCTCGGGCCTGTGGATCCAGGACACCAAGTGCGGCCTCTGGCTCATGAACGGCGCGTCGTCGAACCTCACGATCGAGAACAACCGCATCCTCGACACGCAGGCCGACGGCGTGAACTTCGACGGCGCCGTCACGAACTCGACCATCCGCAACAACTACCTGCGCAACAACGGCGACGACGCGCTCGCGCTGTGGTCCAACGGCCAGGCCGACTCCGGCATCACCATCGCGAACAACACCGTGGTGCAGCCGAACCTGGCCAACGGCATCGCGCTCTACGGCGGCTCGAACAACACCGTGAGCGGCAACCTGATCCAGGACACCAACGCCCTCGGCGGCGGGTACCTGGTGGCCAACCGGTTCAACTCGGTGCCGCTCTCGGGCACGGTCACGCTCACGAACAACACCGCGCTGCGGGCCGGGGCACTCGACCCCAACTGGCAGTTCGGCGTCGGCGCGCTGTGGTTCGACGCGCGGGACCAGGCCATCACCGGCGTCACCATCCGCGTCAACGGCTTCACCGCCATCGACAGCCCCTACGAGGCCATCCAGTTCATCGACGGCAACGGTGCGGGCAAGCAGGTCAGCGGGATCACCATCGACGGCGTGACCGTGCGCGGCGCGGGCACGTTCGTGGCGCAGTCGCAGACGCAGGGCACGGTGTCGATCAGCAACCTCACCGCGTCGGGCGTCGGGGTGGTCGGCACGTACAACTGCCCCTACCCGAGCTCGATCCCGAAGATGACGTTCACCGGCTCGGGCAACAGCGGCTTCACCGGCACGTGGAACGACTGCGCGACCTGGCCCGCGCCGAACTCCGGCCCCCCCACAGCCGCCGCAGTCGGGCGCGAACATCGCACGCGGCAAGGCGATCACGGCGAGCGGCTCGCAGGGCGGTTTCCCGCCGGGCAACGCCGTGGACGGCAACGCGAGCAGCTACTGGGAAAGCGCGAACAACGCGTTCCCGCAGTCGCTCACCGTCGACCTCGGCGACGCGGCCGCCATCAACAAGGTGACGCTGAAGCTGCCGCCGGCCAACGACTGGGGCGCGCGCACCCAGACGCTCACCGTGCAGGGCAGCACCGACGGCGGCTCGTGGACGACGCTGGTCTCCTCGCGGGCCTGGAACTTCAGCCCGTCTTCGGGTAACACGGCATCGGCGAGCTTCGCCGCGACGACGCAGCGCTTCGTGCGCGTGACGATCACCGGCAACACCGGCTGGCCGGCCGGACAGGTCTCGGAACTGGAGGTGGCCGCGGCCTGACCGAGCAGGAGGGGCTCCCCGGCCGCCACCGGGGAGCCCCTTCGTCACACCGCAGCCGCTTCGCGCTCCACGACGTCCGCTGTCTTCCGCGCCCGTCGGCCCAGGTAGAGGATCAGCACGGCGCACACCAGCATCGGTCCGGCCAGGGCCAGGAAAATCGCCGCCGGAGACCAGGCGGAGGTCACGGCCGCGCCGACGACCAGGGGACCGAGGATCCCGCCGAGGCGGCCGATGCCCAGGGCCCAGCCGACGCCCGTCGAGCGGATGTTCACCGGGTAGACCACGGCCGCCAGCGCGATCAGGGCCTTCTGCCCGCCGCTGACGCCGCAGCCGACGAGGAACATCGCCGCCAGCAGCACCCACACCGGAGCGTGGAACGCCGGCCCGGTCACCGCGAGGAACACCGCGCCCACCACGAACAACGCGCCCAGCGAGCCGAACGCGCCCAGGCGGTCCATGGCCGGGCCGACCACGAGCGCCACCGCGATGCCGCCGACGGTCGTGAGGCTGGTGGCCGTGACGACGGTGCCGTTGGCGAACCCGAGGTTCGTGAGCATGGTCGGCAGCCAGCTCTGCAGCGCGTAGAACTCGCCGAGGTTCACGGCGAACACCACCCACAGCAGGACCGTGCTCAGCACGCCGCCACCCGCCAGCAGCGCCTTCAGTTTCACGCGACCACCGGCTTCGGCCGCGTCGACCGTCACCGGCTGCGTTCCCGACGGCAGAGCCGGGTCGATGCGGCGGCACAGGGCGTACGCACGGTCCGGGTTCGCGCCCCGGCCCACCAGGAACACGAGCGACTCCGGCAGGAACTTCAGCATCAGCGGGATGATCACCAGCGGTGCCAGTGCCCCCACGAGGAACACCGAACGCCAGCCGGCCGTCGGCACGAGCCAGCCCGACACGATCCCGGCCACGACGAACCCGAGGGAGAAGCCGCAGTAGATCGCCAGCACGAAGCTCGCGCGCACGCGTTTCGGGCTGTACTCGGCGGTGAGCGCGACCGCGCTGGGTGCGGCGGCACCGAGGCCGATGCCGGTGATCAGCCGCAGCACCACGAGCTCGGCCACGCCGCCGACCCACACGGACACCAGGCTCGCCAGCGCGAACAACGCCGTGCCCGCGATCACGAGCCGCCGGTGGCCGAAGCGGTCGGACAGCGGCGAGAGCAGCAGGTAGCCGATCATGAGGCCGACCAGAGCCGAGGAGAAGATCGGGCCGAGCACCGCGACCTTCAGGTTCCAGTCCTTCGCGATGTGCGGGGCGAGGAAGTTGATCGCCTGCGTGTCGAAGCCGTCGAAGAACATCACGAGCCCGCACAGCACCACCGTGCCGTACTGGAACGGGCTGATCTTCCTGCCGTCGACGAACCCGGTCAGGCGCACGCCGGCCGTCACCGCAGACCCGCGAGCAGCTCGGCGACCTCACGCGGGTGCGTCAGCGGCGCCAGGTGCGGGGCGTCGAGCCGCAGCACCTGTTCGGCGCCGGCGGCCATCTTCTCCTGATCCACGGGGAAAATCGCCTCGTCGCGCTCGCACAGCACGTAGGTGACGGGGTGCGTGGGGTCGGGCGCGGACGCGGGCTGGGTGAAGGTGACCGCCGCGTGCGCCCGTCGCCGGCCGTGGGCGCCGGCGAACGCGGTCTCGTCGAGGTCGGCGCCGAGCACCTTGCGGGCCAGCGCGTGGTCGTCGGTCACGTGCAGCGTGCCGTCCTCGCGCGGCACGATCCACTCCTCGGGGTGCGGCGACCGGACTTCGAGCAGGGTTTTGCCGCGGCCCGGCCGGAACGCCGCCAGGAACACGCTGCGCCGCACGCGGGGGTGATCGGCCAGCTCGCCGACGACGATCCCGCCGTAGGAATGGCCGACCAGCACGACGTCGCGCCCAAGACCGTCGATGAGGTCCCGCACGTGGGCGACGTCCGCGGCCAGGTCACTCCGCGCGGATTCGCCACTGGGCAGCTGGTCGACGACGTGCACCTCGTGGCCATGCGCCCGCAGCGCCTCGGCTGCTTCCCGCCAGCTCCAGCCGGCGTACCAAGCGCCGTGGACGAGCACGAAGTCCATGGGATTCTCCTTTGAATCGTGGTGGGGAAAGGAAAACGCGGTCAGGCGGGAATACGCGGTTCGGCGGCGGCCACGAACGAGTCGGCCAGAAAGCTCTCGGTCGGCAGGCCGGCTCGGGCGGTGAGCAGGTCGTGGGCGGCGGTGGTCATCGCTTCGCTGCCGCAGGCGTACGTGCGGTGCGCGGCCAGCTCGGGGTGGTCGGCCAGGGCGGCGTGCTGCACGTGGCCGGTGGCACCGGACCAGCCCTTGTGCGGCCGGGAAAGCACGGGCGTGTAGGAGAACCAGCTCTGCCGGGCCGCCCACTTCCGCGGCAGCTCGGCGAAGTAGAGGTCCTCTTCCGTGCGCGCACCCCAGTACAGGTGCACGGGCCGGGTGCTGCGGCGTGCGATGAGGTCGAGCACGATCGACTGGATCGGCGCGAACCCCGTGCCGGT
This sequence comes from Amycolatopsis sp. NPDC004368, assembly GCF_053602515.1. Lineage (NCBI taxonomy): Bacteria > Bacillati > Actinomycetota > Actinomycetes > Pseudonocardiales > Pseudonocardiaceae > Amycolatopsis > Amycolatopsis sp. NPDC004368. The sequence goes on from NZ_JBSGDT010000025.1 coordinate 14,390, forward strand.
GGCGAGCAGCAGAATCGGGCTCTCACCCTCGTCGAGCACGAACTCGCCGAACGGCGTCTCGACGTCGAGCGTGTCACCGGGTTGCAACGCGCCGACGAGGTGCTCGGAGAACCGCCCGCCCGGTTCGGTGCGGACGTGCAGTTGCACCGCGTCGTTGTGGTGCGGCGGGTTGGCCAGCGAGTACGGCCGTGGTTCGTCGCCGGGCAGCTGCACCTCGAGGAACTGCCCGGCCCGGAACGGCGCGCGCCGCCCGATCGGGAACCGCAGGTCGAGCACGGTCACGCGGGGCGCGGGCCGGCGGATGCGGTGCACCACCGTGGTGAGCTTCTTGCGCCGCGGCGGCTCACCGCGTTCGATGCGGCGCGGCCGGACCACGACCGGGCCCCGGGGCTCGGCCCGGCACAGCAGCACGCCGTCGGCCGGGCCAGTGAGCTCGCCGCGGCCGCGCACCAGCACCGAACCCGCGACCAGCGAACCCGTGCACGAGGTGCACACGCCCTTGCGGCACGAGTACGGGATCGCCCAGCCCGCGTTCTCGGCGGCTTCGAGCACGGTCTGCCCGTCGGTGCAGGGGATTTCGACGTCCGTGTCGGCCACGGTGATCATGCGGTGGTCTCCTTCGTTCGTCCGAACCGGCCCAGCGCGCGGACCACGGCCGTCGGGTCGGCCATGCCGCGCCCGGCGATGTCGAACGCCGTGCCGTGGCCGACGCTGCAGAACGGCACACCGGCGCCCACGGTCAGCGCCGTCGCGGTGCGGCCGGCGAGCAGCTTGACCGGGATGTGGCCCTGGTCGTGGTAGTGCGCGACGAACCCGTCGTGGCCAGGGGTGGTGAGCAGCACGTCGGCGCCGACCGGACCGGTGACGTCGATGCCTTGCGCGGCAAGGGTTGCCACGGCCGGGGCGGTGACGTGCTCGTCGTCGGTGCCGAACAGGCCGCCCTCCCCCGCGTGGGGGTTGACGCCGAACACGCCGATGCGCGGGGCGCCGATGCCGAATGTCCGCAGCGCCGCGCACAACGCCAGCCCGGCCGCGGTGACCAGCTCGGGCGTGAGCCGATCGAGAGCGCCGGCGAGGCGTTCGTGCAGGGTCGTGTGCACGATGTTGAGGCCACCGCCGGAAAGCAGCAGGAACACGCGGTCCTCGGGCACGCCGGTGAGCTGCGCGATCAGCGGCGGGTAACCGCGGAACGCGATGCCGGCGGCGTGCACGGCCGTTTCCGAATGCGGGCACGCGACCACCGCCCGGTAGCCGCCGTCGAGGGCGAGGGTGACGGCGGTTTTGACGTACTCGATGGTCGCCGCGCCCGCCTCCGCGCTGAGCAGGCCGGGACGGAACTCGCCGGGTGGCAGGTGGCGTGCGTCCACGAGGTCGAGCACGCCGGGCTCGGCCGCGGCACCGGGCACGTGTTCCCGCAAGCGGAAACCCCGGGCAGCGGCCAGGTCCGCGAGCACGTGGTGGTCGCCGACCAGCACCGGCGGGTCGTCGGCACCGGCGGCCGCCGCGACCGCGATCTCGGGCCCGATGCCGTTCGGGTCGCCGATGGCCAGCAGCACGCGGTTCACAGCGGCAGCGCCAGGAGGGTGTCGATCTCCTTGCTGTCGCACACGACCACCCGTTCCCGCAGCAGCGCCCGATCGCCGTCCACGCGGTAGCGGTCGACATAACGACCGCTGGCGAACAGGTCGGTCGGGCCGCCGCCGGTCACGCGCAGCACGAAAAACGGGGTCTCACTCTCGACGTCACCACCGGACTCCGTGAGGATCGCGGGCTGGCCGAGCATGTGGCGGTACACGTGCGGCTCGTAGATGTTGGCTTCCTTCAGCGCCGACACGCGGTCGTGGAGCATGCCGCGGGTGTCGGCCCAGATCAGGCCGGCGGGCAGGCCGCGGGCGTAGTTGTCGGCCGTGGTCACGCGGTAGTGGCAGTCCTCGGTGAAGAACGTGGGCCAGTCTTCGAGCGGCCCGTCGTCGATGCAGCGGGCGTAGTGCGCCTGGGCGCGGGCAATGGCGACCTGGTTGTCCATCACGCACGCACCACCCGGGTGCGCTCGTGCTCGCCGATCTCCTTGAGCGGTGCCTCGTCGTCGGGGACGAAACCCATGGAGTCGCGGTAGGCCAGCCAGAACCCGCGCACCGAAGCTTCCGTCACGCGGCTTTCGCTCGACTCGGCGGTGTCGCCGCCCATCTGCAGCGTCGCGTACTCGTCGGACGCTCCGGCGATGCCGCGCTGCACGAAGCCGCCGATGCCCCCGTCCTCCATGGACACGTAACCGGCGGGACCGACCAGATTGGACTGTTTCATCCGGACCAGCCGTTGCTCTTCGGTGTCGGACTCGAAGCCGAGGTAGGTCCAGTTCAGCAGCGTGTCGTCGGTGGCCCGCGGGAGGATCTGGCGCACGGCCACGGAGTTCTGGATCTGCTGCAGCACGAATCCCGGGTAGACGGACAGGATCTGCAGCGTCACGTCGTCGCCGACCTCGCTGAAGCCCTGCAGCAGCGACGGGTCGGCCAGGCGGTACTCGGACTCGGAGCGGATGTTCTGGTCGCGGTACTCGGTGGTCTCGGTGGCGGTGCGGTCGATCGCCGAGTAGCTCACGTGGTGGCCGCCCGACTCGTCGACGATGATCGCGCCCTTCTGCGAGAGCCGGTTGATGCCGAACGTGGTGAAGAACAAGTGCAGGATGCTGGCGTGGTAGGAGTCGCGGACGTTCTCCGCGTACAGCTTCCAGTTGTTCGGCAGCCGCTGCGCGAACCGGCCCAGCACCACGGGCTTGCGGCCGCCGAGCACGCGGTCGATGCGGTCGAGGATCTCCTCGCCGAGGTACTCCTCGATGTCGGGCAGGTCGTTGGACAGCGTGCCGAACACCAGCCCGTGGACCACGGCGATGCGCAGCTTGCGCGGCCCGTGGTCGGCGAGGCAGAAGTCCTTCGGCATCCCGCCCTTGCCGCCCACGCCCTCGGCGAAGGCGACGGCCGTGAGATCGCCCTGCAGGTTGTAGGTCCAGGCGTGGTAGACGCAGGTGAAGTCGCGAGCCTTGCCGTGGTCGGCCATCGCGATCAGCGCACCGCGGTGGGCGCAGCGGTTTTCGAACGCGTACACCTCGCCGTCGACGTCGCGCGTGACCAGCACGGGCTGCTCGCCGATGAAGGTCGCGCAGAACTCGCCGGGCTCGGCCAGTTCGGCCTCGAGGCACAGGTAGCTCCAGTGCGGGCCGTGGAAGATCCGGTCCTGCTCGGCGCGGTACACCGCCTCGTCCTGGAACACCCAGTACGGCACCCGGGTCAGCGACCGCGGCCAGCGGCGATCCGGTGCGCGGCCGGCAGTCGTCCCCGTGAGGCGATCCATCGTCGTTCCTCCCTCGCCGGGTGCCGCTCGACAGCTCGCGGCACTCCTGGTACTGTTCGATTAACGAACGCAGTTTCACTTTCCGAACACATTGAAGGCAGGCGGGCGCCTGTCGTCAAGACCCATACCTGTGAACTCCGTCGGGGAGAGCCATGCCCGCAGCCGAAGGAATGGCCGGTCTGGCCAAAGGTCTGGCGATCCTCGAGCTCTTCGGCGAGGCCACGCCTAAGCTCGCGATCAGCGACGCCGCGCGCCTCACCGGGCTCAACCGCGCCGTCGCGCGCCGCTGCCTGCTCACGCTCGTCGACCTGGGCTACCTGACCCACGACGGCAAGCACTTCCTGCCCACGCCTCGCCTCCTGCGCCTGGGCGACGCCTACGTCGAGTCCACGGCGCTGCCCCAGCTCGCGCAGCCGCACCTGGCCGCGGTCCGCGAGCACGTGCAGGAATCGGCTTCGCTGGCCGTGCTGCAGAACGATGAAGTGCTGTTCATCGCCCGCAGCGAGGTCAAGCGCATCGTGAACACCGGCGTGCGCATCGGGGCGAGCGTGCCCGCCTACACCTCGGCGACCGGGCACGTGCTCCTGTCCGCACTGTCCACGGAGGACTTCGCGGGGTACCTCGAGCGCTGCGAACCCCGCGCCAGAACCCCGAAAACCCCCATCACCCCCGCCGACATCCGCCGGCGCGTGGACCTCGCGCGTGAGGAGGGCGCGGCGTTCACGGACGAGGAGCTGGAGTTCGGGCTGCGCTCGCTCGCCGTGCCCGTGCTCGACTCGCGCGGCCACACCGTCGCCGCGATGTCGGTGAGCGCGACGGCCGGGCGGATCTCGATGGCGCAGTTGCGGGACGAGTTCCTGCCGGTGCTGCGAGAGCAGGCGGAGCAGTTGGGCCGCAAGCTCTGACCTCGGAGCGTGTCCTTTGCTTCGCGCCCTGAAGTCGAGATTTTGCGGTCCGTTGCAGTAAAGTTTCAGCCATGACGCGTCGACTTGCCGAAGTGGCCCGACAGGTAGGGGTCAGCGAAGCCACGGTCAGCCGGGTGCTCAACGGCCGGCCCGGGGTTTCCGCGAGCACCCGGGCCGCCGTTCTCACCGCGCTGGACGTGATGGGCTACGAACGCCCCACCCAGCTGCGCGGGGAGCGGGCCCGCTTGGTGGGGCTCGTGCTGCCCGAGCTGCAGAACCCGATTTTCCCCGCGCTCGCCGAGATCATGGGCAACGCGCTGGCGCAGCAGGGCTTCACGCCCGTGCTGTGCACGCGCACCGCCGGCGGGGTGTCCGAAGCCGAGTACGTGGAGCTGCTCCTGCAGCAGCAGGTGTCGGGCGTGGTGTTCGCCGGCGGGCTGTTCGCGCAGGCCGACGCCGTGCACACGCACTACCACCACCTCGCGGAACGCAAGCTGCCGACGGTGCTGATCAACGCCGCGGTCGAGCACCTCGGGCTGCCGCAGGTCTCGTGCGACGACGCGGTGGCCGTGGAGCAGGCCGTGGGGCACCTCAGCTCACTCGGGCACGAGAAGATCGGCCTGGTCCTGGGCCCGGCCGACCACGTGCCGTCGCAGCGCAAGCTCGCGGCGTTCCGCTCATACGCGGCCAAGCTCGGCCTGCCGGTGCTCGACGAGCTGGTGGAGCACGGCATGTTCTCCATCGAGGGCGGGCACGCCGCGGCCGCGCGCCTCTACCCGCGCGGGGCCACCGCCGTGTTGTGCGCGAGCGACCTGCTGGCGCTGGGCGCGATCCGCGCCGCCCGCCGGCAGGGCCTCGACGTGCCCGGAGACATCTCCGTGGTCGGCTACGACGACTCCGCGCTCATGAACTGCACCGACCCGCCCCTCACGACCACGCGCCAGCCGATCGAGGCGATGGGCCGCGCGGTGGTCGAGCTGCTCGTGAAGCGGATCAACGGCGGCGAGGTCGCGGCCGAGGAACTGCTCTTCGCCCCCGAGCTCGTGGTGAGGGGGTCGACCGCGCGGCACCAGGGGTGATCACCTTCTGTTCGTAACTTGCAAATCCTCGTCGGGTTATTGCGGGCTTCTGGTCTCACACTTTAGAGTGACGACCATCACGACACAGCCGTCGCGACCGCGAGAAGAGGCTTGAGATGAGCAGTCCCTGGTCCCGAGCAGCGAGGTCCAGCCGCACTCCCAGAACCGTGCTCGCCCTGCTCACCGCGGGCGGCCTGGCCGTGAGCCTCGCCGCCTGCGGCTCCGGCTCCGGCGGCGGGGACGCCGGCGGAAAGGTCCAGATCACCGTCACCGGGCAGCCGCCGACCACGCAGCCGTTCGAGCGCAAGGTGTTCGACGCCGACGTCGCCGAGTTCGAGGCCGCGCACCCCGACGTCGACATCGTGCCGCACGAGGGGTTCATGGACCCCAAGACGTTCTCCGCGAAGCTCGCCGGTGGCCAGCTCGAAGACGTGTACTACGTGTACTTCACCGACCCGGCGCAGATCATCGCCCGACACCAGGCCGCCGACATCACAGAAGCGGCGAAGAGCGTGCCGCACATCGACGACATCCAGCCGCAACTCCTCGACAACTTCCGCGACGCGAGCGGCAAGCTCTACGGTCTCCCGACCGCGAACTACACCATGGGCCTGGTCTACAACCGCAAGCTGTTCCAGCAGGCCGGGCTCGACCCCGACAAGCCGCCCGCCACCTGGGACGAGGTGCGCACCGACGCGAAGAAGATCTCTGCGCTGGGCAACGGGATCGTCGGGTACGCCGACTACAGCAAGAACAACCAGGGCGGCTGGCACCTCACCGGCTGGTTGTACTCGATGGGCGGCGACATCGCGCGCAAGGACGGCGACAGGTGGGTCGCCGACTTCGACAACGCCAAGGGCCGCGCCGCGCTGGGCTACCTGCACGCCATGCGCTGGGACGACAACTCCATGGGCAGCAAGCAGCTCCTGCAGGACGTGGACGTGCAGCGGATGATGGGCGCGGGTCAGCTCGGCATGTACATGGCCGCACCGGACAACGTGCCGGTGCTGGTGAAACAGTTCAACGGCAAGTACTCCGACTACGGCATCGCCGGAATGCCCGGCACGCAGGGCACCCTGCTCGGCGGTGAGGGTTACATGATCAACCCGAAGGCCTCGCCCGCGAAGATCAAGGCCGGGCTCGAGTGGATCCAGTGGAAGTACCTCAACCCCGACCGCTTCGACAAGCACGTGAAGCAGTACGCCGACGGCCAGCAGCCCGTCGGCCTGCCCACCGAGCCGACGCTCGACATCTGGCAGGGCGCGGTGCGTGATCGGCAACTGGCCGTGAAGAAGAAGTACGCCAACGTGCCCGCCGAGAACTACCAGTCCTACGTGGACACCGCGGACAAGATCAAGGGCAGCATCGAACCGCCCGGCGCGCAGCAGATCTACGCTGCGCTCGACAGCGTGATGCAGGCCGTGCTCACCGACCGCAACGCCAATGTGGACCAGCTGCTCTCCTCCGCGTCGTCGAAGGTCAACGGTGTCCTCGCCCAGGTCAGGTGACCTGCTCGACTGGCCCGCGGTCACCCCGCGGGCCGGTCGCCCGGCCGTCTCGGCCGCGGATCACCGGCGGGCCCGGCTCAAGCGGCGGCTGCGCGAGAACCTCACCGCGTACACGCTATTGTGCGCCGCGCTCGTGGTGTTCGCGATGTTCTCCTGGTACCCCATCGTCCGCGGGGTGCTGCTGAGCTTCCAGCAGGTCGACTTCGTGAACCCGCCGACGTGGGTCGGCCTGGACAACTTCGTGCGGCTCTTCGGTGACCCGCTGTTCGGCCTCGCGTGGCGCAACACCTTGCTGTTCACCGGGTTCGCGCTCGTGTTCGGGTTCCTGGTGCCGTTTCTGACCGCGGTGCTGCTCAACGAGATCCGCCACGCGCGGGCGTACTTCCGCCTCGCGGTGTACCTGCCGGTGATGCTGCCGCCGGTGGTCACCGCGTTGATGTGGAAGTGGTTCTACGACCCGGGTCCCGGGTTGTTCAATTCGGCGCTGACCTCGGTGGGCCTGCCCGGCCTGCAGTGGCTGGACTCCTCGACGACGGCGATGCTGTCGCTGGTGTTCGTGTCCACCTGGGCCAACATGGGCAGCACCACGCTGATCTACCTGGCGGCGCTGCAGACCATCCCGGGTGAGCTGTACGAAGCCGCCGAACTCGACGGCGCCGGGATGTGGCGGCGGCTGCGCCACGTGACGTTCCCGCAGACGCGGTTCGTGCTGCTGGTGCTCCTGCTGCTGCAGATCGTGGCGACGATGCAGGTGTTCACCGAGCCGTACGTGATGACCGGCGGTGGTCCGGACGACTCGACGGTGACCGTGCTGCTCCTGCTCTACCGGTATGCCTTCGTCTACAACGACTTCGGCTCGGCGAGCGCGATGAGCCTGCTGCTGTTCGTGGCGCTGGGCGTGTTCTCGGCGATGTACGTGCGCCTCACGAGGAGGGTGGAATGACGGCCGCTCGGACGCTGGTATCGCCGTCGCAACTGCGCACTGGCCGCGGGAAAACCGTGTACGTGATCGTGTTCGCGTGCACGCTGGCGCTGTTCACGCTCGCGTTCCTCTTCCCGCTCTACTGGGCGGTGACAGGCGCGATGAAGTCGCCGGCAGAGCTGGCGCAGACGCCGGCGACGCTCGTGCCGCGCGAGTGGCACCCCGAGTCGTTCACCGAAGCGTGGGACCAGATGGACCTCGGGAAGTACTTCCTGAACACGGTGATCGTGGCCGGCGGCGCGTGGCTGGTGCAGCTCGCGGTGGACGTGCCGGCAGCGTTCGCGCTGTCGAAGCTGCGGCCGAAGTTCGGCAACGTGGTGCTCGGGCTCATGCTCGTGACGCTCATGCTGCCGGCCGCGGCCCTGCTCGTGCCCACATACGTGACGGTGACCGACCTTCCGCTGCTGCACCTGAACCTGATCAACTCCCCCACCGCGATCTGGCTGCCCGCCGCGGCCAACGCGTTCAACATCTACCTGCTCAAACGGTTTTTCGACCAGATCCCCGACGAGCTCGTGGAAGCCGCACGCATCGACGGTGCCGGCCCGGTGCGCACGCTGTGGAAGATCATCCTGCCGATCTCGCGGCCGATCCTCGCCGTGGTCTCGATCCTCACGATCGTGGCCGCGTGGAAGGACTTCATCTGGCCGCTGCTGGTGTTCCCCGACACCGGCAAGCAGACACTGAGCGTGATGTTGCAGCGGGTGGCGATCGACATGCCGCTGAATCTGCTGGTGGCGGGCATGGTGCTGGCGAGTGTGCCGATGATCGTGCTGTTCCTCGTGTTCCAGCGCCAGATCCTCGCCGGGCTGACGGCCGGTTCGGTCAAGGGCTGAGCACTGTCCACAAAGACTATTGGGAGGACTACGCAGTGACCGAACTGTCTTCGGCCTGGTGGCGCAGCGCGGCGATCTACCAGGTGTACATCCGCAGCTTCGCCGACGGGAACGGCGACGGCATCGGCGACCTCGCCGGCGTGCGGTCCCGATTGGACCACCTCGCCCAGCTGGGCATCGACGCCATCTGGTTCACGCCGTGGTACCCGTCGCCGATGGACGACGGCGGCTACGACGTGGCCGACTTCCGCGACATCGAGCCCCTGTTCGGCACGCTCGCCGAGGCCGAGGAGCTCATCGCCGAAGCCCACGAGCGGGGCATCCGCGTGATCATCGACATCGTGCCGAACCACTGTTCCGACGAGCACCGCTGGTTCCAGGCGGCCTTGGCGGCGGGGCCGGGATCCGTCGAGCGGCAACGGTTCTGGTTCCGTCCCGGCCGCGGTGCCGACGGTGCGGAGCCACCGAACAATTGGCAGTCGCGCTTCGGCGGGCCCGCGTGGACCCGCGTTCCCGACGGTGAGTGGTACCTGCACCTGTACAGCTCGCGCCAGCCCGACTTCAACTGGGACAACGCCGACATCCGCGCCGAGTTCGAGGACGTGCTGCGGTTCTGGTTCGACCGCGGTGTCGACGGGTTCCGCATCGACGTCGCCGACGGGCTCGTGAAGGACCCCGCGCTGCCCGACGTCGCCGACGGGGACGAGACGCCGTTCTCCGACCAGGAGGGGCTGCACGAGATCTACCGGTCGTGGCGCAAGATCGCCGACTCGTACGAGGGCGAGCGCGTGCTCGTCGGCGAGATGTGGCTGCCCGACATGTCACGCGCGGCCCGGTACCTGCGGCGCGACGAGCTGCACTCGGCGTTCAACTTCGACTTCCTCGTGTGCCCGTGGGACGTCTCGCGCTTGCGCGACGTCATCACGCGCACCCTGCGGGCCCACGGCGAGGTCGGCGCGCCCGCCGCGTGGGTGCTGTCCAACCACGACGTGACCCGGCACGTCACCCGCTACGGCCGCGCGGGCGACACGGGTTTCTCCTTCGCCGACCGGCACCACGGCACGCCGGTCTCGCTTCCGCTGGGCACCCGACGAGCACGGGCGGCCGCGTTGCTGACGCTGGCGTTGCCCGGCGGCGTGTACGTGTACCAGGGCGAAGAGCTGGGGTTGTGGGAGGTCGAGGACATCCCTTCGGAGCTGCGGCAGGACCCCGTGTGGGCGCGCACGGCCGGCGCGGACCCGGGCCGGGACGGGTGCCGGGTGCCGCTGCCGTGGTCCGGTTCTTCGGCACCGTTCGGCTTCGGGTCCGGCACGCCGTGGCTGCCGCAACCCGCGTCCTGGGCCGCGTACACGGCTTCGGCCCAGGCTTCGGACCCGGCGTCGATGCTCTCGCTGTACCGCCGGGGGCTGGCGCTGCGGCCGTCGTCGGGTGACCTGTCGTGGCTGGACCTCGGGCCGGGCGTGCTGGCGTTCTCGCGGGGTCCGGGGTTCGTGTTCGCGCTGAACTTCTCGGGTTCGACGGTCGCGTTGCCCGCGGGGACGGTGGTGCTGACCAGCGGTTCTCTGGAAAACGGGCTGCCGACCGACACGGCGGTGTGGCTCTCGCGGTGACTTTTTCCGTGGGCATGTCGAATCGGGCGGGGCGGGTTCGTGGGTTGGGTGAGGGGCGGCCCGCCCCACCCGATCCGAGGAGGACGACATGACCGCCACGTACACCTTCGACGTCTTTTCCAGCCTCGACGGCTACGGCTCCCACACCGGTGACTGGGGTGGGTACTGGGGGAAGCAGGGTCCGGAGCTGCTCGCGCGCCGCGCGGGTTTGTACTCCGAGCCCCAGCGCATGGTCTTCGGCGCCGCGACCTTCCGCGACTTCGCCGAGATGACGGCCGTTATGGAGCCGGACGTCTTCGACCCGTGGGTGACCCGCATGCGAAACCTGCCGACCACCGTCATCTCTTCCACGCTGCGCGAGCCCCTCGACTGGCCGGACGCCACCGTCGCCGGCGGGGACGCCGTCGACGTGGTCGCGCGGCTCAAGGAGGAGTCCGACGTGCCGCTGCGCTCGCACGGCAGCCTGGCGATGAACCGGGCCTTGATGGCCGCGGGGCTGGTGGACCGCGTGCAGCTCACCGTGTTCCCCGCCCTCACGGGCGCGACGGGTGCGGCGCGGATCTTCGAGGGAGCCGAGGATTTCGATCTGGAACTGGTGGAGAGCCAGACGTTGGACGGGCGGACGCAGGAACTGATCTACCGGCCGACGCGGCACTGACCGGAGGCAGGTCGGGCGGGCTGGCAAACTCCGTTGCGTGGCGAAGCTCAAGGCAACGGTGACGCGGTGGGTGGACGACGGTTTTCCCGGCTGGGTGGAGCTGCAGTTCGACGAGGCCGACGGCACCGTTGTGGTGATCACGGAGAAGGTGCCCATCCTCACGGCCGAGAACTGGATGCCGGACATGCCGCTGCCACTCGCGTTCGACCTGGACTGCGAGGCGCTGCGACGTGAACGAGATCCCCACGGCCGTGAGGTGGCGCTCGTCGAACTGAGCTACCACGTCGAGGACGAGGAGGGCCGAGGGCAGTTCACGGTGCCGGCGGACCAGGTCCGCTGAACCGCAAGCAGTCCACTCGGCCGATGTTCTGTCACCCGCCGCCGGTAGAATGGAGTTGGGACGCTCCCTAGGGAGGCGGGGTTTTCTCGGTCCGCTGGGGCGATTCCTGGGCTGAAGGAGCACTTCCAAGGCGTCGGCACTCGTGCGTGTCAGCAGGGAACTCGCTGCGTCGACTGACAGACTTCCCGGCTGGCCCAACGCGGGATCGGCTACAGGCGACTCCCTGTCACAAGCAGCGGCGGCGAACCTCGCCCAAGGTAGCGCCGCCGACACGGGATCCGCAGGCCGCGAGATGGCGAACTGAACCAATCAGTCGAGGACAACGACGGCCGGCGGCAATTCGCCGCGCCGCCGGACGCGGCCGCTGAACCTCAGGCAGTCAGCTTCAGGATGTCCACCCCACGGGTGTTGTCCGCGACATACACATACCCGTCATGCCAATACGGCGCCCACGAAGCCGCATCCGCCGGCCGGTAGTACGCGATCTGCCGCGGGTTCGTGGGGTCGCTGACGTCGAGGAAACGGGTCCCCTGCGAGTAGAACGACTGGACCAGCACGTGGCCGCGCAGGTCGAAGTAGTGCGCGGAGCAGTCGTCGGAGACGGGGTCGCTGCCTTCCTGGCCGGCGACGCTCCAGGTGCCCACCGGGGAGAGGCGGAAGGGGTCGGCGGGGGTCGAGCGCCAGCCTTCGCCGTGGTAGGAGCCGGCGAGCGAGGAGATGGTGAGCACGCCGTCGCCGGCGCAGCCGTCGAGGAAGCTTTCCTCGGTGGCGTACACGAGGTCGTGGCCGCGCCAGGCTCCGGCCGCGCCCGGGCCGACCGGGTGGAAGCTGTTGTGCAGGAACTTCGACGGCGCGGCGGTCTCGTCGACCCCGCCGCCGGCGTACGGGATCGGTTCGAGGGCGGTGGCGCGGTGGATGCCGCCGCGCAGGGGGTCGCGGTGCAGGCCGTTGGTCCAGTAGCCGCGGACGCCGCCGCGGCCCGACACCCAGGCCACGCCTGCGGAGTCGACCTGGACGTCGTGGACGTAGTCGGTCTGGCCGTCGTTGCGGGCGAGTTCGATGGGGTCCGGGTGGACGACGGGGTGGCGCGGGTTGCGCACGTCGGTGACCCAGATCGGGCGCCCGCCCCAGTCGGCCGGCTGGTCGTCGGCCTTCGCGGGGCCGCCGGTCCACAGGTAGCGGCAGCCGTCGACGCAGCTGGTGGTGTGGCCGGCGGGCACGCGCACGTAGCTGAGGATCGCGGGCTTCTCCGGCCGCGAGACGTCGACGACGTAGATGCCCGATTCACCCGTGTGCGTGTTGCCCTCGAACGCACGCGGGTCGCGGGAGAGGAAGACCAGCTTGCGCTGGGCGTCGACCTCGGTGTCCTCGGTTTCCCACAGGCCCGGCAGGCTGAGCTGGCCGACCGCCTTCGGCGCGGCGGGGTTCTTCGTCAGGTCGTAGACTTTGAGGCCGAACTCGCCGGACACCACCATCACGTCGCGGTGGCCGACCTGCAGGAAGTTGGCCGAGATCGCGCCCGCGGCGTCGGGCAGGTTGCCGACGGCGCGCACGCCCTTGACCGCGCCCGGGTCGCCCGCGGTGTGTTTGGCCAGGGCAGCGGGTTTGTCGTCCTCGCCGCACGCGGCGGCGGGCAGGCCGGTCGCGACGAGTGTCGCGGCGACGGTGGACAGGGCGAGACAAGATCGAACCCACCAACGGCGCACACGAACCTCCCAGAACGCCCAGCGTGACCGTTGCACTCTAAGACGGTGACCAACCGGACACAACCGCCTTTCGTTGCTTTCCGCCTGGTATTAAGACTCCATGCGCCTGCCCGCCGCCTTGCTCGCCGCCGTGGTGGCCTTGTCCACCCTCGCCGGCTGTTCGTCCGAGGAACCGGCCCGCCCCGGTGTCGTCACCGTCGGGCTGCAGGAGCCGGGCACGCTCCTGCCCGCCGACGTCGACGATCAGGCCGGGCGCCTCGTCACCGGCGCGCTGTGGACACCGCTCGCCGACTACGACCCGGCCACGGGCAAGCTCACGCCGCGCGCCGCCGCGTCGATCACGAGCACCGACCGCGTGACGTGGACCGTGAAGCTGCGCCCGGGCCTGCGCTTCCACGACGGCACCCCCGTCACCGCGGAGTCCTATGTGGACACCTGGCGGGCGATCACCCGCGAGAACTGGAAGACCACCCCGGTCCTGACGAAGTCGCTGCGGGCCAAGCAGATCACCGCGCCCGACACCTCGACGATCCAGCTCGTGCTCGACCGGCCGAGCAGCCAGGTGCCGGCGTGGCTGTCGACACCCGGGCTCGTGCCGATGCCCGCCTCGGTGCTCGCCTCGCGCGACTGGAACGCCTTCGCCCGCCACCCCGTGGGCGACGGCCCCTTCCGCCTCGCCGACGGCTGGGCCCCCGGCACCGGCGGCACCCTCCTGCGAGTCACCCCGGCCGAGGGCAAGGCGAGCGAGGTCGACCTGCGCGTGGGCGACCCGGTGGACCAGTACGACGCCGTGCGCGACGGCTCGCTCGACCTCGTCGCCTCTGTCGCAGGCGACCGGCACGAAGCCATGCACGCCGACTTCGCCGACCGCCACACCACCTGGCCGCTGCCCGAGGCCGGCTACCTCGTGTTCCCCGCCGGCGACCCGCGCTTCGCCGACGCGACCGTCCGCCACGCCTTCGCCCTCGCCATCGACCGCGGCGCGCTCGAAGCCGGCCCGCTGGCCCACCAGGTCGACCCGGCCCAGGCCCTCCTCCCGCCCGCCGACGCCCCCGGCGAACGCACCGGCACCTGCCGCCCCTGCACCTTCGACGCGGCGGCCGCCAAGTCCCTGCTCGGCCAGTCGGGTTTCACCGGCGCGACCACGGTGTACTTCGACCCCGGGGCGGGCATCTGGACGCGCCCCCTCGCCTCCGGCCTGGCCGCCACCCTCGGCGTGCCGGTGACGGCGGCGCAGCGCCCCACCGGACAGGCCCTGGGTTTGTCCACTGTGGACCTCAAGCCCGCCTCCGCCAGCCCCGCCGACCTGCTCTCGACGCTGGCCTCCGCGGCCGGCTACACCGACGACGGCTTCCGGCAGGACCTCGCCGCCGCGGAGGCCGCCGCCACCCCCGCCGAAGCGGGCCAGCTGTACCGGGTGGCCGAGAACCAGCTGCTGCGCGACCTGCCGGTGGCTCCGCTGTGGACCGGCCACGGGCACGCCGTGTGGTCGCCCCGCGTGCACGACGTGAGGGCGGCGGCGTTCTCGGGGATCGAGCTGGCGGAGATTTCCGTGTGACGGTCGGGGTTTCGCGCTATTTCTCGATTTTCGCGACAGCCAGACCCATCGACGCACACGTCGTCGCGTCTCCCGGGAACACTCCGACCGCGCCGACGGCCTCGGGCTCGATGTCGACGGCGGCCGACGTCAGGACGCACGCGACGAGCGGCGGAACGACCCGGGGCAGACCGGGCTTCTGCCACTGGTGGTAGTCCTGAGACCAGGCGTCGGCGCAAATGGACATACTCTCAGCGGCGGCGTCACCGCGGCCGTTGGGGCCACTGCCACTGATGCCGAAGGGCACGTGCTGATGGGGTTCGGTACTGGTGATGTCGGCGTTCTCGTAGCAGTAGGCGATCTCACGCTGGGAGGGCGCAGCGGTCGTGATCTGACCGGGCGAGGCGGGCGTCACCACCTGGGGAGTGGCGCGGGTCAGCAGAGAAACCGCGCCGAGTCCGACGAGGACCACGGCCGCGGCGCTGCCCGCCAAGGTCAGTGCGGTGCGCCGCCGGACGGCGCGCGCCCCCCGTGCCTCGATCGCCTCGAAGTCCAGCGACACCGGAGGTTGGTGCGAGCCGATCGCCTGCTGGAGCAGTTCTCGTTCCGTCGTCATGGCAGGACCCTTTCGGCCGGGTTCGGCGTGGTGGTCGACAGCCGGGCCCGCACTGTGGCCAACGCCCGTGCGCACTGGGACTTCACGGTCCCTTCGCTGATCCGCATCGCCGCCGCGGTCTCGGCGACGGAGAGGTCGCAGTAGAAACGCAGGGCCAGTACCGCCCGCTGCTTGGGCCCCAGCGCGTCGAGGGCGGCGCGGACCTCGGCACCGTCCTCGACAGCCGGACCGGGCTGCGACCGTTCGGGTGGCGTGGTCAGCAGTTCGCGGCGGCGGTGCGGCTGACGGGCGGCGTCGATCGCCAGGCGCGCCATGACCTTGCGCGCGTAGGACTCGATGCCCTCCGGGTCCAGCCGGTGCCATCGCTTGTACAGCCGCAGCAGGGTCACCTGCACGATGTCCTCGGCCAGCGCCCAGTCACCGCACATCAGGAACGCCACCCTGGCCCACTGCGGCGCCCGATTCCTCGCCACGTCGGTGAAGCTCTTCCGATCCGCCACGTCACCACCCCTCGTTCACCACTCCATACGAGGGTGGAGTCCTGCGAGGTTGCACGGCTTCGCGAAGTTCTCCGGTCGGGCCCCGGTCCGCCGCGCGAACGTCATCCCCGCCCGATGAACGGCATCCGGGTCGCCGTGATGGTCAGGAACTGCACGTTGGCGTCCAGGGGCAGGCCGGCCATGTACAGCACCGCGTCGGCCACGTGGCCGGCGTCGAAGGTGGGCTCGGCGAGCACGCGACCGTCGGCCTGGGCGATGCCGGCGGACATGCGCTCGGTCATCTCGGTGGCGGCGTTGCCGATGTCGATCTGTCCACACGCGACGTTCCAGGCGCGGCCGTCGAGGGAGATCGACTTCGTCAGGCCGGTCACGGCGTGCTTGGTGGCGGTGTAGGCGACGCTCGAGGGACGCGGCGCGTGGGCGGAGATCGAGCCGTTGTTGATGATCCGCCCGCCCATCGGGTCCTGGTCCTTCATCAGGCGCACGGCGTGCTGGGCGCACACGAACATGCCCGTGAGATTGGTGTCGACCACGCGCCGCCAGCGTTCCAGCGTCAGGTCGGCGACCGTGCCGCCCGCGGACACACCGGCGTTGTTCACCAGCAGGTCGAGGCGGCCCCACTGCTCGCGCACCGTCTCGAACAGGGCGGCCACGGCGTCGGGCGAGGCGACGTCGGTGGGCACGACCAGCGCTTCCGGGCTCTCGCCCGCGGTCTCGCGCAGCGCCTCGACACGGCGACCCGCCAGGACGACGCGGTAGCCGGCGTCCAGCAACGCACGGGCGACCCGCCGGCCGATGCCCGAACCCGCCCCGGTGACCACTGCCGTCTTCATCACGTGAACCCCTCCCGGTGTCGCCCGTACCTAACCACAAGGCGACGCTGCTCGTGACGCGCAAGCAGGCACCCCACAATCCACAGCGTGGACGCGGGCCCGCCACGGGGGCAGACTTGCGGAAATGGGACCACGAGACACTCTGCTCGCCGGGCTGGCGCGGCAGCTCGGCCACCCCAGTGGGCTGCCCGGCCGGGCCGTCGGCCGGCTGCTGAACCGGGCCAACCGCGGCAACGTGACCGCCGCCGTCGAAGCACTCGAGCTGAAACCCGGCGAAACCGCCCTCGACATCGGCTTCGGCGGCGGTCTGGGCCTCGATCGCCTGCTGCGCGCGGCCGCGGGCGGCACGGTGCACGGCGTCGACGTGTCCGACACCATGATCGCCAAGGCCCGCTCGGCCTTCCCCGCCAACATCGCGGCGGGCCGCCTGCGCCTGCACCGCGGCACCATCACCGCGCTGCCGCTGGAAGACGCGTCGATGGACGCCGTGATCACGCTCAACACGGTGTACTTCGTCGAGGACATCGGCCTGGCGTTCTCGGAGGTCGCCCGCGTGCTCACCCCGGGCGGCCGCTTCGTGCTCGGCATCGGCGACCCGGACGTGATGGCGACCTTCCCCTTCACCGGCCACGGCTTCCGCCTGCGGCCCGTCGCGGACGTCGAGACCGCACTCGGCGAGGCCCAGCTGACCCTGACCCGCCACCAACGCATCGGTGAGGGCAGCCGCGCGTTCCACCTGCTGGTCACCAGCCGGTAGCGACCACCGAAGTGGATCTTCGACCACGGGCCCGAGTCCCGATAGGATTTCACCGAACCAAGGGACTCTTGGTCATTCGCCACCGGCGGCCCAGTGGAGGAGATCAGTGGACGAGGTTCGCCCGAAAGACGACTGGGGCTGGGTGAAGATCCTGCCCCCAGGGCCGTTCGACCTGCCCGAGGCGTTGGCGCGCTTGCGCGAGATCCGCTCCACCCATCACAGCGCCGCGCACAACGCCGTGATCGACCGCTCGACCCGGCAGCTGCGGAACTCGCACGACCTCGACCGGGTGCCTCGGCCCGGCAGCACCGCTCCGGAGTTCGAGCTGCGCAACGCCTTCGGTGAGCAGCGCTCGCTGGGCGGATTTCTCGCCCGCGGACCGGTGGTCCTCACGTTCTACCGGGGTTCCTGGTGCCCGTTCTGCAACCTCGAACTGCGGGCACTGCAGCAGCACCTGCCCCGGATCACCGAACTCGGCGCCACCCTCGTGGCGATCTCGGGCATGACCCCCGACAACTCCCTCACGCTCGCCCAACGGCTCGAACTCGGCTACGAGGTCCTCTCCGACACGGACCTCGCCGTGGCCCGGTCCTACGGCCTGGTCCACGACCTGCCAGCCGAGCTCCAGGAGATGTACTCCGAAGTCGGCCACCCGGTCCCGAGCTACCACGGCACATCCCGCCAGGCCTTGCCGATCCCCGGCACCTTCGTGCTCGACGCGGAGGGGGTGGTCAGGTTCGTGCACGCCGACCCGGACTACATGTACCGCGCCGACCCTGCGCAAATCCTCGAAGTTCTCGATCGGCTCCGGTGAGCCCGGCCGGGCAGGGCCGGGCCACCGGAGACGCCTAGCTCTGCGGCACGCCCAGCGCCGCCAGCGCCGGGCCCGCCATGATCACCCCGGCGCCGGTCACCGGGTCGTGGCCCGGTGCGCCCAGGTCGATCGCGCTCGACACCAGGGCCGAGCGGATCTCGGCGGGCGTCGCGGTGGGCTTGCCCGACAGCAGGAGCGCCGCGATCGCCGCCGCGTGCGGGGCGGCCGCGGAGGTGCCGTAGAAGGGCTGGAAGCCGGGCACGGAGGTGGCGACGCCGTCGGCCGCGGTGAGGTCCGGCTTGGCCCGGACCACGCCGCCGGTGGAGGAGACGTTGCCGGGCGTCAGCGCGGTTCCGTCGGCGCGGTAGAAGACGCGGCGCGCACCGTCGGAGGTGAAGCGTTCCCACCTGCTCGCCGAGGTGAACACGCCCGGGTACGGACCGGCCGGGTTCGCCGGGTCGCCCACCTCCAGCGGGCGCCCGAAGGCCGTCGCCGCCGGGGTCGCCGCCACGCTGAACGCGTCGGCCGCGGCCGAGTGGCCCGAGGTGACGCCGGCGGTGCTGAACGCCTGCAGCGAACCCGAAGCCACGAACCGGCCGCGGATCACGTTGAGCGCGAGGAACCGGTCGGCGCCGCTGTACTTGACCACGGCGACGCGGTAGCCCGAGCCGGTGGTGGGCACCGAGGCGACCTCGTACGGGTTCTGCGAACCGGTCTGCGGGTTGTCGCTGGAGGACACGACGCTGCCGGACGCGTTGAGGACGAACAGGTCGTAGTCGTTGCCCGACTTGCCCCACGGGTCCGACCAGAACAGCGTGACGGGCTTGCCGAGCGACCCCGCCGACAGCGGGTCGGACGTCTGCGTGGCCGAGCCGGGGTCGAAGTCGTGCGGCGTGCCGCTGATGCCCGCCAGCGTGGTGCCCGAGGAGCGGAAGTCGCCCTCGTAGTAGCCGCTGGTGCCGTCGGTGAGGTTGCCGGAGTTGCCGGCGGAGGAGAAGTAGAGCGCGCCCGCGGCGGTGACGTCGTTGACGGCCTGCGCGACCTGCGTGTCCTGGAACGGTGACTCGTCGAAGTAGGCGACGTCGTCCACGATCACCGTGCAGCCGCCGGTGGTGCGCAGGGCGCGGATGTTGGCGGCGAAGCTCGCTTCGCTGGTGAACGCCGTGGCGAAGCCCAGCGTGGCGCCCGGCGCGAGGTCGTGGACGATCTCGAGCATCGCGGTGCCCTCGTCGCCGCTGCCGGCCTGGCCGGGCAGCACGTCGACGGCCGGCAGTTCTCCGGCGGCCTGCGACTTCGCCAGCGAGTTGACGCCGTCGGAGAGCACGCACACCTTGATGCCCGAGCCCGTCACGCCGTACTGGGCGCGGGCGGTGTCGGCGCCGTGCGCCTTGTCCCCTTCGGACACCTGCGTGACGGCCTGGGCGACCACCGCGCTTTTTTCCCTCCACGTCGTGGCCTTCGCCGCCGGCGCGACCGCGGCGACGTCGCCGCGCGCCGCGATCCGGTCCACCGCGCCGAGCGGCAGATCCGCGCGCACGGCACCGTCCGGTGCGGCATAGCGGACGGTGTCCCCGGCCGCACGCACGGCCTGCGCCACGGCGGTCCCGGCGGCCCCGGTGATGTCGACCGCCACCACGTCGCCGGTGAGCCCGGTGCGGTAGTCCGGCAGCGCGGCCGCGAGCGCCCGATCGGCGCGCAACCGCTTCTCGACCACGAGCCGGCTGTCCTGCTTGCGCTCGGCGGGCGTGAGCGACCGCTTGATGCCCTGCAACGCGCTGATGCCGGCCTCGGTGCGGTGCGCGGCCACGTCGGCCGCGGACGGCTGCGCGGTCGCCACCCCGGCGCCCAGCAGCACGACCCCCACCGCCAACGGAACCGACCGAGTGGCGGCCCGGCTGAATCTCCGCATCGACTCTCTCCCTGCCTCGCCCGCTCCACCGGCGGTAGTCAGACGAACCTAGAGAGTCACCACCGCGCCGTACACCGACAAAAGTTTGAATCATCCGGTGTGTCCAGACCTCGGACGCGGTGGTCAGCGTAGCCACCGGTCACCCGGTCGTGGAGGTGCGACCGGGAGGTGGGTGGGGCTGGGTGAACAGCCGGCGCCGGACCGTCCGCAGTGGACGATCCGGCGCCGGTGGGAGCGAGGATCAGAAGTTGATCATGTGCCCGGCCAACCCGTGGATGGCTTCCTTCACCGCCTCGCCCAGCGTGGGGTGGGCGTGGACGTTGCGGGAGACCTCGTGCACCGTCAGGTCCCACTGCTGCGCCAGCGTGAGCTCCGGCAGCAGCTCGGTCACGTCCGGGCCGATGAGGTGGGCGCCGAGGATCTCGCCGTACTTGGCGTCGCTCAGGATCTTCACGAAGCCGGCGGCGTCGCCGAGGCCGTGGGCCTTGCCGTTGGCCGTGAAGGGGAACTTGGCGACCTGGACGTCGTAGCCCTTTTCGCGGGCCTGGGCCTCGGTCCAGCCGAAGCTGGCGATCTGGGGCTGGCAGTAGGTGGCACGCGGGATCATCACGAAGTCGAGCTCCATGGTCTCCGCGCCGGCGATCGTCTCGGCCGCGACGACGCCCATGGACTCCGAGGCGTGCGCCAGCATCAGCTTCGCGGTCACGTCGCCGATCGCGAACAGGTGCGGCACGTTGGTGCGCCCGCGCCCGTCCACCGCGATCGCGCCGCGCTCGGTGAGCTCGACGCCGGTGTTCTCCAGGCCGTAGCCCTTCACGTTGGGCGCGAAACCGATGGCCTGCAGGACCTTGTCGGCCTCCAGCACGTCCTGCTTGCCGTCCTTCGACACCGTGACGCGGACCTTGGCGCCGGAGTCACCAGGGTCCTCGATGGCCTCGACCTTCGTGCCGGTCAGGACCTTGATGCCGAGCTTGCGGTAGCGCTTGGCCAGCTCTGCGGACACCTCGGCGTCCTCGAGCGGCACCATGCGGTCGAGGAACTCGACGATGGTCACGTCCACGCCGTAGTTGCGCAGCACGTACGCGAATTCGACGCCGATCGCGCCGGCGCCCGCGATGACGATGCTCTCGGGCAGCTCGTTCTCGAGGATCTGCTGTTCGTAGGTGACGACCCGGTCACTGCGGGAAGTCCCGGGCAGCAGCCGCGCGGTGGCGCCGGTGGCGATGACGCAGTGGCCGAACGTGATGCGTTCGCCGTTGACCTCGAGGGTGTGGTCGTCGACGAACGTGCCGTGGCCGTCGTACTCCGTGATCTTGTTCTTCTTCATCAGGAAGTGCACGCCCTTGACGCGGCCGTCCGCGACCTTGCGGCTGCGCTCGTAGGCGGCCGAGTAGTCGAAGCGGATCTCGCCGTCGGAGGAGATGCCGTAGGTGGCGGCCTCCTCCTTCACGGTGTGGGCGAGCTCGGCGTTGCGCAGCAGCGCCTTCGACGGGATGCAGCCGACGTTGAGGCACACCCCACCCCAGTACTTCTCCTCGACGACCGCCGCGCTCAGACCGAGTTGCGTGGCGCGAATGGCGGCCACGTAGCCGCCGACACCGGCCCCCAGGACCACGACGTCATAGTGTGCACTCATACCGTCCAAATTACCCCGAACGGGCCACGAAGGCGGGGTGACGGTGCTCGCCTCACGGACGGTCCGCGGGCGCCGTTTCGCCGCGCAGCTCGGCCAGCAGTTCCGTGACCGCCCGCATGATCCGCGCCGTCGCTTCTTCGAGCACTTCGCGCGTCAGCTCGACGCCACGCAGGTCCGAAAGGTCCACCGGTGGCCCCGCCAGCAGTGACACGGTCTTGCGCGGCACCCCGTGCGGCAGCAGGGACCCGGCGGGCAGCAGGTGGTGCGTCCCCCAGTTCGCGACGGGCACCACCGGCACCCCGGTCTCCAGCGCGATCCGGGCCGCGCCGGTCTTGCCCTTCATGGGCCAGCCGGCCGGGTCCGACGAGAACGTGGCCTCGGGGAAGATCGTCACGCACTCCCCCGCCGCCACGGCCTTCACCGCGTCGCGGTAGGCGTCGGACGCCGTCGCGGCGCCCCGGTAAACCGGGATGTGCCGGCCCGAGCGCATGACCGAGCCGATCACCGGCGCGTCCCACAGGCTCGACTTCGCCAAGTAGCGCGGCACCCGGCCCGCGGCGAGGCAGAACGCCGTGAGCGTGGCCGGGTCGGCGAACGAGAGGTGGTTCGAGGCGACGAGCACCCCGCCCGAAGCGGGGATGTGGCGCGAGCCCCGCACGCGGAAGCGGCTGAACAGCACGAGGAACTGCCAGACCACCTCGATCGCGAGGCTGTACCAGGCACCACGGCCGGCGCGGGCGAAGCGCCGGCCGTAGGCCTGCATCTGGCTGAAGGTGAGCAGCTCCCCCTCGTGGTCGAGGGAGGTCCAGCGGTCGCGCGTCCGGTTCGGCAGGGCCATGAGCGTCATTCGTAGCCGAAGACCACCCGGCTCGGTGGCCCCGGGGCGCGGACGCGGCGCGGATCACACCCGCTCGAGCACCACCACGGGGATCTCGCGGTCGGTCTTCTTCGCGTAGTCGTTGTAGGCCGGCCACACGGCGGCGAGCTTTTCCCACAGCTTCGCGCGCTCCTCGCCGGACACCGTGCGAGCGCGGGCGGTGAACTTGTCGGCCTTCACCTGCACACGCACCTCGGGCTCGGCCTGCAGGTTCAGGTACCAGCCCGGGTGCTTCGGCGCGCCGCCCTTGGACGCGACGATCACCGGGTTGCCGTCCACCTCCTGGTAGATGAGCGCGAACTTGCGGTCCTCACCGGACTTGCGGCCCTTGGTCGTCAGGACCAGTGTCGGCACACCGGGCTTCCACTCGTGGCCGACCTCGCCGTCGGTCTCCTCGTAGCGGCGGACGTGCTCGTCACCGTAAAGCATCCGTGTCGTTCCTCTCGGTTCGTCGATCGCGTGCTCACCCCAGGGTGCCGCGAACCGGTCGGTCGTGCTGATCAGCTCGTGCAGGATCCGGGGCTCGTCGAAGGCGTGACCGGCGTCGGAGATCATCTTCAGTTCCGCGCCGGGCAGGACCTGGGCCAGCTCCCACGCCGTGGTGGCGGGGGTTACCACGTCATACCTCCCCTGGACCAGAACGCACGGGATGCCCGCGAGCTTCCCGGCCTCGCGGATCAGCTGGTCCTCGGCGAACCAGCCGCCGTGGCGGAAGTAGTGGTTCTCGATCCGCGCGATGGCGAGCGCGAACTCCGGTTCGGTGAACGCCGACACCACCTCCTCCTGCGGCGTGTACTTCACCGTCTCGCCTTCCCACCGGCTCCACGCGACCGCGGCGGGGCCGTGGACTTCGGGATCCGGGTGGTGCAGCAGCTCGTGGTAGACCTCGAGCAGGTTGTCGCTGCGGCGCGCGTAGGGCACCGGCGCGAGGAACCGCGACCACGCCTCGGGGAACAAGCACGCGGCGCCACCGCCGTAGAGCCACTGGATCTCTTTCACGCGCAGGGTCGCGACGCCGCGCAACACCAGCTCGCTCACGCGGTCCGGGTGCTGCTCGGCGTAGGCCAGGGCAAGCACGCTGCCCCAAGAGCCCCCGAACAACTGCCACCGATCGACGCCCCGGTCTTCGCGCAGCAGCTCCAGATCAGCGACGAGGTGCCAGGTCGTGTTCACCGAGAGATCGGCCTCGGCCGTGCTGCCGTGGGGGGTGCTGCGCCCGCAACCGCGTTGGTCGAACAGCAGGATCCGGTACCGCGCGGGGTCGAACAGCCGCCGGTGCCGCGCCGACGCGCCGCCCCCGGGACCGCCGTGCAGGAACACCACCGGCTTGCCCGCGGGGTTCCCGCACTCCTCCCAGTAGATTACGTTGCCATCGCCCACCGGCAGCATCCCGTGAACGTAGGGTTCGATTTCCGGGTACAGACCGAGCATGGGGCCACTATGCCCGAGGAACCACCATGGAGGAGCGATGAAGTCCGGCCCGCACGTGACCCTCGCGGACGTGGCACAAAGCGCCGACGTGTCACTCGCCACCGCGTCGCGCGTGCTCAACGGCACCGCGTCCGTCCGCACGGACCTGCGCGATCGCGTGATGTCGGCCGCGGCTGAGCTCGCGTATGCACCCAACGCACACGCACAGGCACTCGCCGGAGGGACACATCGGACAGTCGGGGTCATCTGTCACGACGTGTCCGATCCGTACTTTTCCACGATCGCCGGCGGCGTGATGAAGGTGGCCAACGCCAACGGCATGCTCGTGATGCTGGCCGACACGTTCCGCGACCCCGACCGCGAAGTGGCGTACGTCTCGATGCTGCGGGCGCAGCGCGCGTCGGCGATCGTGCTGATCGGCTCGGCGTTCGAGGACCGCTCCTGGGAACGCGCGATGGCCGCGGAGCTCGACCCGTACCGCCGCGGCGGCGGCCAGGTCGCGGCCGTGAGCCGGCACCGGGGCCTCAAGGTGGACACCGTGCTGCCCGACAACCGCGGTGGCGCGGCCGCGCTGGCGAAGGCGCTGGTCGGGCTGGGCCACAAGCGGTTCGCGGTGCTGGCTGGGCCCTCGCGGCTCACCACGGTGTGCGACCGGGTCGACGGCTTCGCCGAGGAGCTCGCCGCCCACGGCGTGCCCCTGTCCGAGGACGACGTGCTTGAGACCTCCTTCGACCGCGACGGCGGCTACGACGCGGCCAAGCGGCTGCTGGAGCGCCCGAAACGCCGCCGCCCGACGTGCGTGTTCGCCGTCACAGACCTCATGGCGACCGGTGCGCTGGCGGCGCTGCGCGAGGCCGGCGTCTCGGTGCCGGGTCAGATGTCGGTGGCCGGCTTCGACGACATCCCGGTGGTGCGCGACCTCACGCCGGCGCTCACCACTGTCGCGCTGCCACTGGAAAAGCTCGGCGAACGAGCGATGGACTTCGCGTTGAAGTGCTCGGGCACGCGGGCCCGCACGGTGCGGTTCGGCGCCGAGGTGATGCTGCGCGAGAGCACCGCTCGGCCGCGTCGCTGAGCACCGTCCTTTGTAGACGCCAGGGGTCGCTGCCGATTTCCCCGGCCGGTTACGCAGCGGCGCTGGTTACTGATCCGACCAAAAGTAGGCCGACCCCCCTCGCGGCACGTAACACTTGCGGCGAAGTCATTCGGCCGTGGCTGTGGTCGGATCAGTAACAATCGGCACAGTAGGCTGCTCGCGTGGCCAAGGTGCTGGTGGTGGAGGACGACGTGACGATCGGCGGCGTCCTGGAGTCGTCGCTCGCGCGCCACGGCCACGAGGTGCGCTGGTGCCGCGACGGCCGCAGCGCGCTGGCCGAGCCCGGGGCCGAGCTCGTGCTGCTCGATCTCGGCCTGCCCGACCTCGACGGCGTGGACGTGTGCCGGCGCCTGCGCACGAGCATGCCCGGCGCCGTGGTGGTGATCCTCACCGCGAGGGCCGACGAGATGGACGTGGTCGTGGGCCTCGACGCGGGCGCCGACGACTACCTCACCAAACCCATCCGCCTCGGCGAGCTGCTCGCGCGCGTGCGGGCGCACTTGCGGCGCGGCGCACCCGCGAACCTCGCGGAGCCCGTGGTGACCGTCGGCTCGCTCGTGGTCGACCCGGCCCGCCGGCGCGCCACCGTCGCCGGACGGGAAGTGGATCTGCGGACCCGCGAGTTCGACCTGCTCGCCCGCCTGGCCGAGCAGCCCGGTGTGGCGGTGAGCCGCGAACGGCTGATGGCCGACGTCTGGGACGCCACCGCGCAGGGCTCCACGAAAACGCTCGACGTGCACATCGCCGCGCTGCGGCGCAAGCTCGCGGACGCCGCACCCGCCCCCGCGGACGTGCCGCGGATCGCGACGCTGCGAGGACACGGCTACCGGTTGGAAGAGGCCTGAGCGTGCGCCGCCGGATCGTCACGCTGACGGTGCTCGCCGCCGTGGTGGCCACGGCGCTGTTCGGCCTGCCGCTCGCGGTCGCCGCGCTGTGGTACTTCCGCGAGAACACCAGCGCGGAACTCGAACGGGCCGCCGACGGCACGGCGCTGGAAGTGTCCGACGCGCTCGCCGCCGGGCGCGTGCCGCGCGAGCCGGCGCAGGGCACCGCGACCGTCGCGATCTACGACCCACAGGGCCGGCTGGTCTCCGGCCAGGGCCCGGACTTCGCGGACGCGGTGGTGAGCCGGGTGTCCGGCGCGGACATCGACGTGGCGTCCGGCCCGGTGGGCGACGACGACGTGCTGGCGGTACCCGTGATGGACGGCGCGCGGCTGGCCGGCGTGGTCCGCGCCGCGGTGCCCCACGAACTGCTCCTGCGCCGCGTCGGCCTGACCTGGCTCGGGATGGCCGGGTTCGGGGTGGCGGCCGTCGCCGCGAGCTGGCTCATCGCCCGGCGCCTCGCAGCCCGCCTGTCGCGGCCGCTGGAGCAGCTGTCCGCGGCGGCGGCGCGGCTCGGCGAAGGCGACCTGACGGCCCGCGCGCCCCGCGCGGGCATCGCCGAGATCGACCGGGTCGGCGTGGCCCTCGACGTGACCGCCGAGCGGATCGGCGAGACGCTCGACCGCGAGCGCGCGTTCTCGGCCGAGGCTTCGCACCAGTTGCGGACGCCGCTCGCCGGCTTGCGGCTGCAGCTCGAAGCGGCGCTCGAGACGCCGGGCACCGACCCGCACGAGGCGATCCGCGCCGGCATCGGCTCGGCCGACCGGCTGGAACGCACCATCGACGACCTGCTGGCGCTCTCCCGCGAACGCCGGACGCCTCGCGCGCAGCTCGATCTCGGGGCCGTGCTCGACGAGCTGCACCGGGCCGGGTCCGCGCTGCTCAACGGCCGCGGGATGCGGGTCGAGGTGAAGGACCCGCCGGTCGTGCGGGCCTCGGCGGCGGCCGTGCGGCAGGTGCTCGCGGTGCTGCTGGACAACGCGATCACCCACGGCCGAGGCCGGGTCACCGTCCTCGCGCGCGACGCGGGCGGCGCGCTCGCCATCGACGTGACCGACGAAGGCCCTGACCTGGGCGACACCGACCCGTTCGCCCGCGCGCGCACCGCGCCGCAGGGCCACGGCATCGGGTTGCGGCTGGCCCGCAGCCTGGCCGAGGCCGAAGGCGGGCGGCTGCGGCTGTCGAGCCCGCACCCGACGACGTTCACCTTGCTGCTGCCGGCCGAGGATCCCGCCGCCCCGCCCGCTCTCGTGGAGTGAACAGATCGTCGTTGCCGACCGGGAAACTGCAAGAAAAGACCCGGATTTCCGCCGGATGCGCAACGTACTCCAGTTTTCGGGGCACACTTCGCTCGATACCGTGGCTCGCGATCGATCTTCAGCGCAGCCTCGACGAGGAGTGACCAGTGACGTCCACCCCGACCCGCTCCGGGCTCGGCACAGCGCTGCGGCGCCGCAAACCGGTCGCGGACCTGGTGGCCGAAGCCGGCCACGGTCCGTTGCGGCGCTCGCTGGGCCTGGGCCAGCTCACCACGCTGTCCATCGGCGCCACACTGGGCAGCGGCATCTTCGTGGTGCTCGGCGAGGCCGTGCCGGTGGCCGGGCCCGCGGTGGTGGTTTCCTTCGTGCTCGCCGGGATCACGGCCTTGTTCTCCGCACTGTCCTACGCCGAGCTCGCGGGCATGATCCCGCTGTCGGGCTCGTCGTACTCCTACGCCTACGCCACGCTCGGCGAGCTGGTGGCGTGGGTCTGCGGCTGGTGCCTGGTGCTCGAATACGGCGTGTCCGTGGCGTCGGTCGCGGTCGGCTGGGGCCAATACGTGAACGAGCTGCTGCGGCTCGCGTTCGGCATCGCGCTGCCGGAGTCGCTGAGCGGGCCGCCCGGCGACGGCGGGCTGGTGAACGTGCCCGCGATCGTGGTGGTGCTGCTCGCGCTGGTGCTGCTGCTTTCCGGGGCGAAGGAGAGCGCGCGGGCCAACACGATCATGGTCGTGGTGAAGATCGCGACGCTGGTGTTGTTCTGCGCGATCGCGTTCACGGCCGTGCGGGCGAAGAACTTCACGCCGTTCCTGCCGCTGGGTCTCGCGGGCATGAGCGCGGGCGGGGCGAAGCTGTTCTTCTCCTACATCGGGTTCGACGCCGCGTCGACCGCCGGTGAGGAGGCGCGAAACCCGCAGCGGGACCTGCCGCGCGCGATCCTGCTCTCGCTCGGGATCGTCACGGTGCTCTACTGCCTGGTGGCCGTCGCGGCGGTCGGGGCGCTGCCGTGGCAGCAGTTCGACGACAAGCAGGCCGCGCTGTCGCACGTGCTGAGCTCGGTGCTGGACAGCCCGTTCTGGGCCGGGGTGCTCGCCGTCGGGGCCATCGTGGCGATCTCCAGCGTGGTCCTCACCGTCCTCTACGGACAGACGCGGATCCTCTTTGCCATGTCCCGCGACGGGCTCGTGCCGAAGGCACTGTCCACAGTGCACGCGAAGACCGGCGTGCCGCGCACCAACACCCTGGTGGTGTCGGCGTTCGTGGCCGTGCTCGCGGCGTTCGTGCCGCTGGGCAAGCTCGCCGACGCCACGAGCATCGGCACGCTCTTCGCGTTCGGGCTGGTCAACATCGCGGTGCTCGTGCTGCGCCGGCGCCGCCCCGACGACCCGCGCACGTTCCGCGTGCCGTTCTCCCCCCTCACGCCGATCCTCGGTGTGCTGTGCTGCGCGTACATGATGTTCAGCCTCGACGGCGCCACCTGGCTCGTGTTCGGCGGCTGGATGCTGCTCGGGCTGGTGCTGTACTTCGGTTACGGCATCCGGCGTTCGAAGCTGGCTACGTCGTGATCGTCGCCGTCCACCAGGGGCCGTTCGCGGACCTGCCCGCCGCTGCGGCCACGGCGGCCGAACGCGGGGCTTCGCTCCTGGTCACCGCGGAGATGATCACCACCGGGTACGCGATCGGCGCCGCCGCGATCGCAGACCGCGCCGAGCCCGCCGACGGACCGCTGGCGCGGGAGCTGGGCGCGCTCGCGCGCCAGCACGGCGTCGCACTCGTTTACGGCTACCCGGAGCGGGATGGCGACGCCGTGTACAACTCGGCGCAACTGCTGTCGGCGCGAGGGGAACGGCTCGCGAACTACCGCAAGACGCACCTGTTCGGCGACCTCGACCGCGACCGGTTCTCCCCCGGCGACGAGCTGGTGGTGCAAGCGGACCTCGACGGCCTGCGCGTGGGACTGCTCATCTGCTACGACGTGGAGTTCCCCGAGCCGGTGCGCGCGCATGCGCTCGCCGGTACGCAACTGCTGCTCGTGCCGACGGCGTTGATGCGCCCCCACGACCGGGTCGCCGACGTGCTCGTGCCCATCCGCGCGCACGAAAGCCAGCTCTACGTCGTGTACGCCAACCGCTGCGACACCGAGGCCGAGCTGACCTACTGCGGCCACTCCACCGTCGCCTCACCCGACGAGACCGTGGCGAAAGCCGGCGACGGACCCGAGCTGATCTTCGCCGACGTCGCCCCGGCCGTGCTCGCCCGGCCTGTGAACACCTATCTGGCCGACCGCCGGCCCGAGCTGTACCGCTCCCTGACCGAAGGACCCCAGACATGACTTCCGCCGTCCCGACCGCGATCCCCACGGACGAGCCGGCCGGGCGCCCGATCACGATGTTCGGCCCCGACTTCCCGTTCGCCTACGACGACTACCTGGCCCATCCCGCCGGACTCGGCACCGTACCCGCCGAACACCACGGCACCGAGGTCGCCGTGATCGGCGGCGGGCTTTCGGGCGTCGTCACGGCGTACGAGCTCATGAAACTCGGGCTGCGGCCGGTGGTCTACGAGATCGCCGAGCTGGGCGGGCGCCTGCGCACGCACCACTTCCCCGGCCTGCCCGACGACGTGGTCGCCGAAATGGGCGCCATGCGTTTCCCGCCGGCGTCCACCGCGTTGTTCCACTACATCGACGAAGTGGGGTTGAAGACCTCGCCGTTCCCGAACCCGCTGGCGCCCGCGACGCCGAGCACGGTCGTGGACCTCAAGGGGCGCAGCCACTACGCGCGCACGCAGGACGACCTGCCGCCCGTGTTCACGGAAGTCGCGCAGGCGTGGCAGCGCACGCTCGACGAGCACGCGTCGTTCGCCGAGATGCAGACCGCGATCCGCGACCGCGACGCGAAAACCGTGAAACGGATCTGGAACGAGCTCGTTCCCCGGCTCGACAACCAGACGTTCTACGGTTTCCTCTGTGACTCGCCGGCGTTCGCGTCGTTCCGCCACCGCGAGATCTTCGGCCAGGTCGGTTTCGGCACCGGCGGCTGGGACACCGATTTCCCCAACTCGATCCTGGAAATCCTGCGCGTCGTGTACACCGGCGCCGACGACGAGCACCGCAGCATCACCGGCGGCAGCAGGCAGCTGCCGGTGCGCTTGTGGGACCACGCCCCGGAATCGCTCGCGCACTGGCCCGCCGGCACGAGCCTCGCCGGGCTGCACGAAGGCGGCCGGCCGCGCCCCGGTGTCACGCGCCTGCACCGCACCGCGCCGAACAACGTGACCGTGACCGACGCGTCCGGGCACATCCGCACGTTCCGCGCCGCGGTGTTCACCGCGCAGAGCTGGATGCTGTTGTCCAAGATCGAATGCGACGAAGCGCTGTTCCCGATCGACCACTGGACGGCGATCGAGCGCACGCACTACATGGAGTCGTCGAAGGTGTTCGTGCCGGTGGACCGGCCGTTCTGGCTCGATCGCGACCCGGCCACCGGGCGCGACACCATGAGCATGACGCTGACCGACCGCATGCCGCGCGGCACCTACCTGCTCGGCGACGATCCCGGTAAGCCCGCCGTGATCTGCCTTTCCTACACGTGGGCGGACGATTCGCTGAAGTGGCTGCCGCTGAGCGTGTCCGAACGCGTGGAGGTGATGCTGCAGTCGCTGCGCGAGATCTACCCCGGCGTCGACGTGCGCAAGCACCTCGTGGGCGACCCGGTGACCGTGTCGTGGGAGGCGGAACCGCACTTCATGGGCGCGTTCAAGGCGAATCTGCCGGGGCACTACCGCTACCAGCACCGGCTCTTCACGCACTTCAAGCAGGACACGCTGCCCGAGGGCTACCGCGGGCTGTTCCTGGCGGGCGACGACGTGTCGTGGACCGCGGGCTGGGCCGAGGGCGCGGTGCAGACGGCGCTCAACGCGGTGTGGGGCGTGCAGCACCACTTAGGCGGCGAGTCGGCACCGGCCAACCCCGGTCCCGGGGATCTGTACGACGATCTGGCGCCGATCGAGCTGCCGGACTGAGTTTCTGGCGCCGGCACCTCCGTCAGTCAAGCCATACCGGGCGGTAGCCAACGATGGTGTCGCCCCGCGCGCGACCCGCCGGAGATCGGTCGGCCCGACTGAACCGATCATGCGAAAATATTACGCATGAACACGGAACCGGCGCCGAAGTGGCGGAGACTGGAACCGGACGAGCGCAGAGAACAGATTTACGCCTGCGCGGCCCGCCTGTTCGGCGAACGACCCTATTCGGAGGTGTCCACTTCGGACATCGCCGCGGCCGCCGGTGTCGCGCGGGGGTTGATCAACCACTATTTCGGCACGAAACGCGAGCTGTACCTGGAAATCGTGCGGCGCGCGCTGACCGTGCCGCGGCTCGCGATCGAGATCCTGCCCGAGGGTCCGCTCGAACTGCGCGCCGGCGCCGCCATCAACTGGTTCCTCGACATGGTGCACTCGCAGGAGAAGACCTGGCTCGCGGCGATCGCGCCCGAGGGAATCGGCCGCGACCCGGAGGTCGACCGCATCCTCGAGGAGGCCGACCGCGAGTCGGCCGACCGGGTGCTCGAAGCCGTCGGGCTGTCTCGCGAAAGCGCGCACGGCGAGGAGCTGAACGCGGCCGTGCGCGCGTTCGCCGGCATGGTGAAGGCCGCCGGGCGCGAGTGGCTCGTGCGCGGTGCGCTCGACCGGGGGCAGGTGCACACGCTGCTGAGCAGAACGCTGGTCACACTGGTCGGTGAGGTGTTCCCGCTGATCCAGGGCGCAGAACTCGCGGAACGACCCGCGGAATGACGGAACCCCCGGCACCACGAGGGGGGAGGAAAGTGCCGGGGGCCCCGGCCAGGAGTCCCAGGACCCCCGGCTCCCTTCCACGTTACGCCTGGTCGGCGTGGGTTCGGTGTCAGTTTCCCCCGGTTCGCCCCGGTGCGGTCACACGTTCGGCGCAGGCCGGAAGCGGGTTTCAGGCCGGCGCCTCGGCCTCGAGCTCCGCCAGGCGGTGGGCGAGGCCGTCGACGCAGCGGCGCACCGCGTAGTCGTAGAGGTGCGCGTACCAGCTCGCGGCGGCGTCGGGGTCGGTGATGAGCTGTCGCATCGCGCGCCCGTGCGCGGCCATGCCGGGCAGGTCGTCGCGGTCGTGGTAGGTCGCGTATTCCTCGGTGTTGTTCAGGCGCAACGCGAGCGTGCTGTCGCGGTCGTCCTCCATCGCGACGAACTGGCACGCCGTGGCGACCAGCAGGTTGTAGGCCAGCACGGCCTCCTCGCGGAAACCGGCGGTGAGCAGCACGCCGATGCCGCGGTTGATGGTCAGCGCGGCCGCCGACACCGACGGCCCGAACAGCACCAGCCGTCGCGCGGTGCCGGGGTGGGCTCGCAAGACCACGCGCAGGTCGGCCAGCAGCTCGGCGAACCACTCCTGCCACGGCAGGTCCTCGGCGGGCAGGGTCAGCAGCCCGACGACGCGGTCGAGCACCGCGGCCACGACCGCGTCCCGGTCGCCGACGTGGTGGTAGATCACCGCCGGGTACGCGTCGACGGCCGCGGCGAGCTGGCGCAACGTCCAGTTGTCGAGGCCGCGCTCGGCGGTGAGCGCGACCGCCGCGTCGACCACCTTTTCGGCGGTGACGGCCGGCAGTCCCGCGGCCGCGCGCGAGCGAGGGCGGTTCCCGGCCCGCGAGTCCGAAGACGGCATGCGAGGTACCGTATCCGGACAACGAGGGCCCGTGCCAGGATTCGGGGATCTAGGGCAGGATCAGGGCATGCCCCGTGCCCTGGCCAACAGTCTCGAGCTCGAGTACGACACCTTCGGCGACCCCACGAGCCCTCCGCTCGTGCTCGTGATGGGCCTCGGCGCCCAGATGGTGACGTGGGAAACCGGCTTCTGCGAGCTCATCGCGAGTCACGGTTTCTTCGTCGTCCGCTTCGACAACCGCGACATCGGCCTCTCCACCTACCTCGACGACCTCGGTGCCCCGGACCTGGCGGCCATCGCCACCGGGCAGGCCCCGGCGCCGTACCTGCTCTCGGACCTCGCGAACGACACGGTCGGCCTGTTCGACGCCCTCGGCTTCTCCCGAGCCCACGTGGTGGGGGCGTCGATGGGCGGCATGGTCGTGCAGCAGCTCGCGATCGACCACCCCTCGCGGCTGCTCAGTCTCACCTCGATCATGTCGACGACCGGCGACCCCAGCGTCGGCCACACCACGCCCGACGCCCTGGCCACCCTGACGCGCCCACCCGCCGCGACGCGGGAGGAGGCCATCGAGCAGAGCATCGCGTCGTACCGCACCACCGGCTCCCCGGGCTACCCGGCGACGGACGAGTACCTGCGGATGAAGGCCACCCGCGGTTACGACCGCGCCCAGCACCCGGTGGGCACCCTGCGCCAAGCCGCGGCGATCGTCGCTTCGGGCGACCGGACGGAGGCCCTGCGCTCCCTGCGCCTGCCCGCCGTCGTCGTCCACGGCGACGCCGACCCGATGGTCGACGTGAGCGGCGGCAAGGCCACCGCGGCCGCCATCCCGGACGCCGAGCTCGTGGTCCTGCCGGGCATGGGCCACGACCTGCCCGAGCCCCTGTGGCCGGACATCGTCGCGGCGATCGTGCGGGCGACGAGCCGGGGTTAAGACGCCGTCAAGAACACGGCCCGGGTTGTACGGAAAGCGTCCGCGCCTCTCGTGCCGCGCGCGGGCGCGTTGAGCTGGAACCATGCGCATCACCGGAGGTTTCGGTTTCCCGCTCGGTTGCGCCGCCGTGGTGGCCGTGGCGATCGGCGCGGACGTCGCAGGGGCGACCGCGCACCCGCTCTACGCACTCGTGCCGCTGGCCCTGGTCGTGCTCGCCGCCGCGACAAGCACGACCCCGGCCGCGGCGACGGGCGTGGCCGCCGTGGCGTGGGCCGTCGAGTCCGGGTTCGTGCTCGGACGCGAGGGGCACCTCGTGTTCGACACCGCGAGTCTCCGGGTGGCCGTGGTCCTCGCCGCGGCGCTCGTCGTGGGCGTGCTGTCAGGGCTCGTGGTGGATCACTCCCGGCCGCGCAACGCGGTCGGGCCCGCGCCGCAACCGTCCGCGCCGCCTCCGGCCGAACGGGGCAGTCGGTACTCTGAGGTGTCCCGGTGTGGCGAAATCGACTCGCGTCGGGTTCCCGGCGGTGCCAGGCTGGGACGGTCCCACGTCGTCACCTTCGGAGGTAAGCATGAGTGATCCGCAACCCTCGCCCAGCGGCGAGGAGGACGACGTCAAGCGCAAGTTCCGCGAAGCCCTGGAGCGCAAGCAGGCCCACACCCGCTCCGGCTCCGCCCACGAAACCGGCGGCGGCAAGAACCAGCACGCCCACGGTCCGGCCGCGAACAAGCGCACGTTCCGCCGCAAGAGCGGCTGAGCGTCGCCGATCGGAGGAAGGCCCTCTCACTCGGGTGAGTGAGAGGGCCTCTTTCATGCGCGGATTCCGTCGGTCGGCCCGCTCATGCAGATGGATCCTCAGCACTGTTCGACCGGTTCGCATCATGCGGACGATCAGGTGGTGGACGGCCCGCCCCAACGCGAAGAAGTGCGCGCTGGCGTTGATCAGCAACGGCTCCTGCTCAACGAGGCGGGTGCAGTGCAGCGCAGCGTGCACACGTCTTGGGAACTCCGCCGTCGAAAATCCGATCAGACCGTCAGGATCGACCGCAACCGTCCGACGTCCGCCATCCTGCGCTCAGCCAGCCGGTCCGCCGCCGCGGCCGGGGGGACGCCGTCGGCGCGGGCCAGGGCGTAGACGGCCTTCGTGGTGTCGAAGATGGCCGTCGTCTTGCGTTGGGCGCGGGCGAAGTCGAAGCCGTGGCGTTCGTCGTCGACCTGGATGACGCCGCCGGCGTTGACGAGGTAGTCGGGGGCGAAGAGGATGCCGCGGTCGTCGAGGAGCTTGTCGACGCCCGGGTGGGCCAGCTGGTTGTTCGCGGCGCCGCAGACGATGCGGGCCTGCAGAGCAGCCACGGTGGAGTCGGTCAGCACGCCACCGAGGGCACACGGCGCGAAAACGTCGAGCTCCGTGGAAATGAGAGTGTCCACATCGGACACCACCTCGACGCCCGGGTACGCCGCCTGGGTCCGCGAGACCGCGAGCGGCGACACGTCGGTGATCACGACCTGCGCGCCGGCCTCCACGAGGTGGCCGACCAGGATGTGCCCGACCTTGCCGACGCCGGCGACGCCGACGCGGCGCCCCGCCAGCTCCGGCACGCCCCACACGTGGTCGGCCGAAGCGCGCATGCCCTGGTACACGCCGTACGCGGTGAGCACCGAGGAGTCGCCCGCGCCGCCGTCTTCGGGCGAGCGGCCGGTGACGAACTTCGTCTCGCGGGCCACCACGTCCATGTCCTGCACGTACGTGCCCACGTCGCAGGCCGTGATGTAGCGGCCGCCGAGGGACTGCACGAAGCGGCCGTACGCACGCAGCAGCGCTTCGGACTTCACGACGGCCGGATCGCCGAGGATCACGGCCTTGCCGCCGCCGAGGTCGAGCCCGGCCAGCGCGTTCTTGTACGCCATCCCCTTGGAGAGCGCGAGCACGTCGTCGAGCGCGGCGTCTTCGGTGGCGTAGGGGTAGAAGCGGGTGCCGCCGAGCGCGGGGCCCAAAGCGGTGGAGTAGATGCCGATGATGGCCTTGAGGCCACTGGCCTCGTCGTGGCAGTACACGACTTGTTCATGGCCGCTGTGCCGGCCGAACACTCCTTCGGTCACGGTGCGTGACTCCCTTGTCTGACCGCCCGCGGTTCGTGGCCGCGTGCTCCGGAAGGTGGTGTGCCGGACGGAGGTCGTCCACCCCGCACACCGCCAACCTAGAGCCATCCGCGCTGATCGACCACCGCAGGTCGTCGATCAGCGCGCGGCGACCTTCCCGAGCGTCGCCATCGCCGCCTCCAGTTGCGCGTCCGACAGGTACGGCGCGGGCCCGAACCGCAGGTGGGAGCCGCGGCTGTCGGTCCGCACCCCGTCGGCGGCCAGCGCCTGCTGCAACGCACCGGCCGCCGGGCTCCGCAGCGACAGGAACCCGCCGATCATCTCCAGCGGCGTCTCCCGATCCCGCGACACGACCTCGGCCGGCAACCCCAACGAGTCGAAGCACTGCGCCAGCAGCCCCACCTGGTGCTGCGACACCTCGCGCAGGAACTCCGGCGTCAGCCCCTGCGACGCGAAGAACTGCTGCACCCGCACGCCGCGGTAGTGGCTCGACGGGTCGTAGGTCGCGCCGGCGAACCGGTCACCACCCGGGGCGTACGCGACCCGATCCGGCCGTTGGCGATCCGCCAGCGCGCCGAACTCCGCGTACCAGCCCGTGACGACCGGCCGCAGCTCCTGCGCGTGGGCGGGCAGGCGCAGGAAGCAGTTGCCCTCACCCAGCTGCAGGTACTTGTAGCCGCCGCCGACCACCCACGCGTTGGTGAGCCCCAGGTCGTGCAGCGAGAACGGCACCACGCCCAGTGCGTGGTAGGCGTCCACGACCAGCTCCACCGACTGACCCCGGCACACGTCGGCCAGGTGCGCGAGCCCCGGCACGAGCCGCGAGGTCTCGAACAGCACCGCGGACACGAGCACCGCCGCGGTCCGATCGGTGCTCTTGTCCGCCAGGCGTTCGGCCAGCGTCGCCACCGGCTCCACGGGCACGCGCACGACCTCGACGCCCTCCTCCTCCAGCCGCGCGAGCTGCCGGCGCAGGGTGTGGAACTCGCCGTCGGTGGTCACCAGCCGCGGTCGCGACCGCAGCTCGATCGCCGAGAGGAACCGGATCACGAGGTCGTGGGTGTTGGCGCCGAGCGCGTACTCGCCGTGCGGATCCGACAGCAGCGCGCGGAACCCGGCCCGCAGCTCGTCGGCCTTGGCGAACGCGGCCGCCCACTTCTCGTCGACGTCACGCGCGGCGTCGGCGAACGCCTCCAGCAGGCCCTCCTCCGCGACGTCGGGCCAGGCCTGGTGCGAGTGCGCCGAGAGCAGAAGCCGGTCGGCCACGCGGAAGCGCGAGTAGTGCGGCGCGAGCGCGTTGTCGTTGGCGCGCAAGGATTCCAGCGTCGTCACGGGTTGCGTCGTCACAGCTTGCTCCGCACGGCCCACAGGTCCGGGAACATCGGCTGGAACAGCGTGGTCCGCAGGTAGGCCGCGCCCGACGACCCACCGGTCCCGGTCTTGTCGCCGATGGTCCGCTCGACCATCTTCACGTGCCGGTAGCGCCACTCCTGCATCCCTTCGTCGAGGTCGACGAGACACTCCGCGACCACCGAGGGGCCGCCGTCGTCCTGGTACACCTTCAGCAGTACCGCCTGCAGTTCCGCCGACGGCGCCACCGGCCGCGTGACGTCCCGATCGACCCGCACGTCGTAACCGCGGGTCGAGAGGTAGGTCAGGAACGAGTCGAAGATCGACGGCCGACGCATCGCCGCGGAGATGCGAGCGCGCTGCTCCCCGTCTTCCGGGTAGTGGGCGAACACGCGCTCGTCGCGGCGGCCGAGCACCGCTTCCAGCTCGCGGAACTGCGCCGACTGGAAGCCGCTCGACTGATCGAGGCGCGCCCGGAAGCTCGTGAACTGGCTGGGCGTCATGGTCTCCAGCACGTCGAGCTGCGCGACGATCACCTTCAGCACCGTGAGGATGCGCCGCAACGTGCGGATCGCGTGCGCGGTGTTGCCGGCTTCGAGGTTGGCCTGCAGGAACTCCGCCTCGTGCAGGATCTGCTTGAACCACAGCTCGTACACCTGGTGGATCACGATGAACAGCAGCTCGTCGTGCTCGTCGGAACGCGGGCGCTGGGCGGCGAGCACCTCGTCGAGCGCGAGGTACGACGTGTAGCTCAGCGCGGCCTGCGTGTCGTCGGTTTGCGTCATGGGGTCCTCACTGTTTCACCGTCACCGGGTCCGTCACCGAGTCTGCACGGCACGGTCGAAGTGCCGCTGCGCCGCGGGCGCGAGCGCCGCGTACAGGTCGTGGAAGAGCTCGACGGCCGCCGCGCGCCGGCCGGGCGCGGGGATCAGCTCGCCGGGCAGCTCGGGGTCGAGCGAGGGGAACACGCGGAACTCGTGCACCAGTCTCGTCCGCACGGCGAACGCCCGCTCGTCGGGCAGGTCCCCGTCGTGTTCACCGAACTCGGTCACGAAGGCGTCGTACCGGGCGGACAGCTCGTCGAGATCCCACGCGCGCCCGGCGAACCGGCGCACGTCCAGCGCCGCCGACGGCGTGCCCAGCATCAACCCGGCGTGCTCGGTCACGCCCAGCTCGGCGAGCAGCTCCAGCACTTCGGCCTCGCGGTCGTGGGGCGCGAGCCAGGTACCGTCCTGCACCGGGCCGAAGCCGAGGAAGCGCAGGCGCCGCACGAGCGTCTCGCGAGCCTGGCGGCGGGTTTCGGGGATGCTCTGCCACAGCACCGTCCACGTGCCGGCGGGCCGGTCGCGCCGGCCCAGGCTGAAGATGCGCCGGTCGCCGTCCGCAAGCACCGCGACGGTGCGGCTCGTGAGCGAGTAGTGCACCAGCCGGCCTTCGCGGTGGCGCGCCAGCAGGTCGCGGTTGACCAGCCGGGTGAGCGCGATGCGCGCGGCGCCGTCGGAGAACCCCAGCTCGGTGAGCAGCGCCACGAGGCCGCCCGACCAGACGCGGCGGCTCTCGCGCGGGCGCACGTAGCTGCCCAGCAGCGTCATCACCAGCTCCTGAGGGCCGGTGGGCGTGGGTTCGGGCGCTCGCGGTTCGGGCACAGCGTGACTCTATACACCTCAGCCCGCTGCGGTGTAGTTTTTGGGCGAGCAGGTTGTCAGGAGGCTGGATGAAACGGCTGGTGGTCGTCACCGGCGGCACGCGCGGCATCGGCGCCGCGATCGCCGAACACTTCGTTTCCGCAGGTGACACGGTGCACGCGCCCGGTAGACGCGAGTGCGACGTGACCGACGAGGACGCGGTGCGCGCCTACTTCGCCGACCTGGGCCCGGTCGACGTGCTCGTGAACAACGCCGGCATCTCCTCCAGCGCCCCCACCGCGAAGACTTCGCTCGACGACTGGCGCGGTCAGTTCGAGGTGAACGCGACCGGCGCGTTCCTCTGCACGCGCGAGGTGCTGCCCGGCATGCGCTCACGCGACCGCGGCCGCATCGTCACGGTCGCCTCGACCGCCGGGCACGTGGGCTACCGCTACACCACGGGCTACACGGCGTCCAAGCACGCGGCCGTCGGCTTGATGCGCGCGGTCGCGGCCGAACTCGCCAGCACCGGCGTGACGGCCAACGCCGTGTGTCCCGCCTTCGTGCGCACGGACATGACGGCCGGCTCGGTCGCCCGCATCCGCGAACGCACCGGCCGCGACGAAGCCGACGCCGAGGCCGCGCTGGCCGCCGCGTCCCCGCTCGGGCGGCTGCTCGAACCCTCGGAGGTCGCGTTCGCGGTGGCGTTCTTCGCCGCCGAGGCAGCGGCCGCGATCAACGGACAGACCCTCGTACTCGATGGTGGAGGAATCCAGAAATGAGCCCGTTCCGCGCGACGCCCCCGCTCACGAAGTCGTGGGACCACTTCGACTTCACCGTGGACGACGGCGTGGCCACCCTGACGTTCAACCGCCCAGAGAAGCTCAACGCGCTGACTTTCGACGTGTACGCCGATCTGCGGGACTTGGTTTCGGAGCTCCCCCACCGCGGTGACGTGAAGGTGCTGGTGATCACCGGGCAGGGCCGCGGTTTCTGTTCCGGCGGCGACGTCGAGGAGATCATCGGCGAGCTGCAGAAGATGGAGACCGCCGAGCTGCTGGAGTTCACCCGCATGACGGGCGCCGTGGTGAAGGCCCTGCGGGAGACGCCCATTCCCGTGATCGCCGCCGTGAACGGTGTCGCCGCCGGCGCCGGTTCGGTCATCGCGCTGGCGTCGGACTTCCGGATCCTGGCCGAGTCGGCGAAGTTCGCGTTCCTGTTCACGAAGGTGGGCTTGGCGGGCGCGGACATGGGCTCGGCGTACTTGCTGCCGCGCCTGGTGGGCCTCGGGCGCGCCACGGAGCTGCTGATGCTCGGCGACAAGCTCGAAGCGGCCCGGGCGGAGGCCATCGGCCTGGCCACGTCGGTGGTGGAGGACGCCGAACTGGCTTCGACGGCTCTTGCGCTGGCCCGCCGCCTCGCCGACGGTCCCGCGCTGGCGTACTCGACCACGAAGGTGCTGCTCACCCGTGAGCTGGACATGGACCTGGGGTCGTCGATCGAGCTGGAGGCCATGACCCAGGCCCTGCTCATGACGGCGCACGACCACAAGGAGTTCTACGCCGCCTGGTCGGCCGGGCGTAGTCCACAGTGGACCGGGCGGTGAGTTCTTCATCCTGACAGAACGATGCCCCGGCACGGCTGGGGTGTGCCGGGGCATCGGTTCTGTTGGTTGCTACTTCAGTCGCGCACGATCTTCTCGGTCAACGCCCGCCACGCCACACCCGCGACGGCCAGCTCACCACCGGCACGATCCTTGGTGTCCCGCACACCAACGACAGCCGCACTGAGCGCAACTTCCACACAGTTGTTGCCGTTCTGGCTCCGACTCGGCTTCCGCCAATTGTCAGGGCTGGCAGGCATATTCACCTCGACACAGCTCTCGGTGTTCGTGCTATAGCTTGACTTTCGCCAGCCAGCATCAGACCAGTCAGTTACCTTCATGAAGCCTCCTCCTCACATCTGATGACACCTCCGCGATGAGGGCGGCGCTGTCTGCAGAACTCATCGCGACCTCCGCCAATCTCGGCAGAGCATCTTTGTAGGCACGAACATCATCCGGCTCGTGCAGGAACAACCCAGATACACGGGTCTCAAGGTGCACAATCGGTGTGCCATCCTCCGACTCGGTGTAGGTGAACATTCCCTCCAGGCCAACGTGCCATGGACCGTTGGTCGGGATGACCCGAATCTCGACATTCGGCAGCTGGCCGAATTCGAGTAAGGCATCCAACTGG
Source organism: Amycolatopsis sp. NPDC004368 (assembly GCF_053602515.1). Taxonomy (NCBI): domain Bacteria; kingdom Bacillati; phylum Actinomycetota; class Actinomycetes; order Pseudonocardiales; family Pseudonocardiaceae; genus Amycolatopsis; species Amycolatopsis sp. NPDC004368. The sequence goes on from NZ_JBSGDT010000025.1 coordinate 55,447, forward strand.
TCTCCCATCACCTCATCGCCACCGATGCCGCCGCGCAACACAGCCTCGCCGATATAGGCGCGCAACTCCACCGGATTGCGGCGGCGGGTGATCGAATGCTGCCGACCGATCCGCGTGGCGACCCGAGTGTGGATCTCAGAGGGCGGCACACCGCCCTCCTGCATGACCGCGAAAACATATTCACCTGTCTGCAGCAACCCCGGCACGAGCAGCGGTGCGACATTGGTGATCACCTTGGCATTCGCCTCAATCTCAAGCAGCGCAGCCAGCTGAAGCTTCAGATCGGGCATGCCCATCGACAGCCACCGAGCACTCTCGGTGTATCGGGACATCTCCACTAGCTCGTCGCGAACTTCGGCCGGCGCCTTGCAGGCGACCAAGTAGGCTGACACATTCTCCGGCTGCACCAGCCGATCGCCGGTTTCCCAGCGACTCACCGTGGCGTGCGAGATCTCCAGCAGCGAAGCGAGCCCACGAACAGTCAGCCCCGCTGCTTCGCGAGCCTTGCGGAGTTCCGCACCGAGCGCCCTGCTCTTCGGGGTGGTACCAGCCATGCACCAGAGGATACGCACCTCGAACACGTGCGGAGACCTCACCCGATCAGGTCATTGCGCATCCACGTTTCCAAACGTCACCATTGGATCCGCACCATCGGTACCAAGGTACCGCATCAACTCCCGGTCGGCGTGGTTGCCCCGACACCGTGTCGGCCGGGTTCCCAAGGCTGTGTCCGCGCAAGGCTGGGGCGGGCGCAGGGCGCGAACCCCGACGTTGCGGACAAGGCCCGTCGGGGTTCGGCGCTTTACTTCCTCCGAAGAAGGTCACGATGGCTAACGACTTGAGCGCCACCTCTCCCGTGCTGATCGAGCTGGGGGCGGGGCTGAAGGCCGCGCGTGAGCAGGCGAAGTTCGGCGTGCGGGAGCTGGCGCGTCGCTCGGGGGTGCCGCTCGGCAGCCTCGCCAACTGGGAGGGCGGACGCCGCGTCCCGCAGCTGGATCGGCTCTCGTACCTGCTCGGGCTGTTGCGCCTGCCCTCGGCCGAGTACGACCGCCTGCTGACCCTCGCCGCGAACGCGACCAACGCCATGCACGCCGAAATCCTGCCGGTCCGTCCGGCTCGGTTGGCGACCGCGTACAACCGCACCGCCTCGAAGATCACCGAGTGGGCGCCGACGTTCCTGCCGATCCACCTGCAGACGCGCGCGTACACGTGGGCCATGGTCGAACACACCACTCGCCCTGGCGCCGACGCCGAAAGCTACCTGTTCGAGCTGACGGCCGAGACCGACCAGGCCACCGGCCCCGAACCGGCCACGCGGGAGTGGTTCCTCGGCCACCAGTCCCTCACGAACCCGGTCATCGACCCCGCGACCATGGCGGCCCAGCTGCAGCACCTGCTCACCGTGATGGCCGGCGCCGCCGGGAAGATCCGCGTGGTGCCGCAGGAACAGCACGACCTGCCGGGCTTCGTCGTGTACCGCACGCCCGGCCGCAAACCGACCGTCGCGTTGCGGCACCGGCACACCACCGTGTACCTCACCTCCGATGACGCCGTGGCCGAATACACCACAGCGGCCAAACACCTCGCCAAGGCGGCCCTCACCCTGGCAGAAACCGAAGAACTGGTGGCAGAGCAGCTGAGTCACGCAAAATAACAGCTCGCGTCGCAAGGGGGTGCGATTGTGGCAGTCGAGGGATTGGCCGAACGAGTCCGGATTGTTCTCACACTGATTGCCACTGCGCGAACCTCGCTCACACGTGCGCACAGCCTCATGGGTGAGGTGAAGCTGAGCTGGACGCGGGCGTTAGCGGGCACCGGCGATACGGACGCGGCGCAACTTCCCGCCATCGCCGATTCCGTGGCCTCTGGCATCGGCGAACGACACGCCGCCATCACCCAAGCGGAACAGTTGCTCACCGGCTACCTCACCGCACTCGGCGCGGGAATCCCATCATCGGCCGCCCCGCCGCCTGCTTTGCCGGGCGGACGCCTCCGGCCCAGGCGGACCGGATCGAGCAAGCCGTGTCCGGGTCGGCGAGTCACACGTACGCGGCAGCCAAGCGCGCGGTGAATGGCTGTGCTCGGACGGATGGTCTGTGCGAATGGCCAGCGGTGGTGGCGACGAACACCACGCCGCCGCAGTGCGGTTCATCCGCGACAACAACTTGCCGCGTCCGGCGTCCCAACTTGCCCGGCACGTCGAGGTCAAGGTCGCCTTATCGATGTGGGGGCGCGGGTTGCGGGACGAAACGGTGGTGATGGACCGGCCCGTGTGCGGCACTCGCGAATTCGACCGGGACGACCCTTTCACGTGCGACAAGTACCTTGCGCGGCTTCTGCCGCCGGGGGCACGGCACCGAAACGGAGCAGCAATGACTCTCAGCGCGAGCGTTCCCACCTTCCGCGACGGCGTTCAGGGCGGCCGGCGACTCCCGCTCGACACCGACGCAGATGTGCAGCGCTTGGCCGAGTTGCTCGCCGAACCGTGGGCCGACTCCGCGTCCATCCAAACCGCCGACACCGCGCTGGAAGTCCACATCCGGGACAACTGGGGCTACATGCTGTACGCGGGCGACGCCGGATACCTCATCACCGACGGCGACCCCGCCTCCCCCGATGCGCCGTGCGAAGCGAACTTCCCCGCCGGGACCGGGCTTCCCGCCGCTCAGGTCGTCGCGGCCGTCCGGGAGTTCGTGCGCACGCGGAAGCTGCCGGAAACCGTGCCCTGGCGCGACGCGTGACCACGGTGGACGGTGACCGCGCGCGTCCGCGCCCAGTGACCCGTGACGAGCGGCCTGCCGGTCACGAAGTCTGCAACGTGAGCCCACCCAGTCCCGACACCTCGGCGACCAGCGTCTCCCCGCCCACGAACGGCGTCGGAGCGCACAACGTTCCCGTGAGGACCACCGAGCCGGCCGGGATCTCTTCGTCAGCAGAAGCCAGGTGGTTCGCCAGCCAAGCCACGGCAGCGGCCGGGTCGCCGTTCATCACCGCCGCCGCGGAGCCGGGGACGACGCGGTCATCGACGTTCAAAACGCACGCCACGCCCGAAAGGCCGCCAGGCACCGGAACGCGCGGCCCGACCACGACGTGGGAGGCCAGGGAGTTGTCGGCGACCAGCATGGCCAGCGTTGTCGGCCCGCCGGCCCAGCGGGAGTCGACGATCTCGAACGCCGGGGCGACCGCGTCGGTGGCGGCGAGGACGTCCGCGGCGGTCACGCCGGGGCCGGACACGGGCCGGCCGAGGATGAAGGCGATCTCGATCTCCGCACGAGGAACGAACAGGTCGGCCGTCGCCAACACCTGCCCGGGCGCCAGCACCGTGGACGCGAAGACGCGGCCGAACGCGGGTTCCGTGGCTTTTTAAGCGTCGCGGGCCGGCTGGTTGGTCAGGCCGACCTTGTAGCCCGCCACCCGATCGCCCGCGGCCAGCGCGAGGTCGCGGGTCGCTCGGGAGATGCGCTGGGCCTGCGCGAGATCGAGAGACTCAGGCGGCACGGCCGGGCCGCCGTGGGTGGCTTTGGTCAAGCGCTGGGCCAGGTCGTCGTCCGCCACGGGTGTGCTCCTCAGGGTCCGGGATGGGCCCGGACATCTGATCACACGGCGGTGCGGGCGAGCGCGGTGCCTTCCAGCGAGCCGAACCACAGGGTGCCCGCGCGCTCGCGGACGCCGACCAGCATGTGGAAGCCGGGGATCTCGCCCCAGCGCTCGTGTTCGACGGCGCCGTCGGCGGCGACGCCGAGCACGCCGACCTGGCGGCCCGGCGCGGGTTGCAGAGCGGGCGGCAACGCGCGCACGAACGCCCGCAAACCCGAGGGCAGGCGGCGGACCGCGTCGAGAGCGGGCACCCGCACGGACGCCTGCGTGACCCAGATGAGCCCGTCGCTGCCGGTGGAGATGTTGTCGGGGAAGCCGGGCAGGTTCTCGACGAGGGTGTCGCGGCGGCCCTGGCTCGTGCCGTGCAGCCAGAAGCGCGTGACGCGGAACTCGCCGGTCTCCGCGACGGCCACGAAGGACTCGTCCGGGGGCAGGGCGACGCCGTTGGCGAACTGGAGGCCGTCGGCGACGAGGTCGATGGTGCCGTCCGGCGTGCGGCGCAACAGGCGTCCGCCGGCGGTTTGCTCGATGAGGTCGTCGCGCCAGCGGTCGATGCCGAAGCGGCGCGACGAATCGGTGAAGTACACGGTGCCGTCGGCCGCGACGGCCGCGTTGTTGCAGAACACCAGGTCGAGGCCGGCGGCGGACGTCGCGAGCGTGCGCACCGGTCCGCCGGCCAGGGGCATCGTGAGGAGGCCGGCTCGGGCGTCGCAGATGAGCAGGTCGTCGCCGAAGAGCTCCAGCCCGAGGGGGCGGCCGCCGGTGTCGCCGAGGACGTCGATGCCGCGGCCGCCGGGGCTCACGCGCAGGATGCGCCCGTCGTCGACGCCGGTGTAGACCCGGCCCTCGGCGTCGACCACCACGTCTTCGGGTGCGTGCCCGTTGACCGGGACCAGTTCGACGTCACCGAAGTCCATCACGACCTCCTACCGATAGGTGAGCAGCTTCGCCGCCTCCGCTTCGAAGTGCGGGTGTTCGTTGAACGTCAACAGGTTCACGCCACCGCGGCCCGAGGTGAGCTTGGTGATGCCGGTGTTCACGGTGACGCGGTTGAACTTCAGCAAGCCGACCTCGGGCACGCCCAGGATCGCGCCGGCGAGTGTGCCGATCACGCCGCCGGAGGTGAACACGAGCGCGCTCTCGCCCTTGCCGAGCGACGCGACCAGGTCGGCCAGCGCGGCCGTGCAGCGCTCGAGGAATGCCGGCCACGGCTCGGCGCACGGGCCGCCGGCGCCGGCCGCGACCCACGCGCCCAGTGCGGTGTCGAGCAGGCCTTGGTACTCACGGGAGTCCCGCTGTGGGGCGCCGCCGGCGTGGTGGAGCGAAATGTCCACGTGGTCGTATTCGTTCCACCGCGGGTCCTCGACCACCGGCACGTCGGTGCCGAGCACCTTCAGCGCCGTCGCGGCCGTGTCGCGCTGGCGGGCGAGCGTGCCGGAGCGCACCTGCGCGAACTCGACGCCGCGGCGCGCGAGCTCCTGACCGACCACAATGGACTGTTCGAACCCGCGCTCGGACAGCGCGTCGTAGTCGGCCGCGCCGAACGAGGCCTGACCGTGGCGGACGAGGTAGATCGCACCCAACGCATTCGCTCCTTGTCGCGGGATTTTCGCGGGGTTCAGGAGAACTTGCCGAGCCACGCGGCGGGCAGCACTCGCATGACGACACTCATCGGCTTCCACGGCCACGGTGGGATGTAGGCCACCTTCGGCTCGGCCTCGATCGCCTTGGCCAGCGCCCGGGCGCCCGCCTCGGCGCTGGTGAGGAACAACGTATTGGCCTTGCGCGCGGTCATCTCCGACGCGATGAAACCGGGGCGCAGGTCCGTGACGCGGATGTTCGTGTTGCGCAGCTCCACGCGCGTGCCGGCCGCGTACGTCGAGATGCCGGCCTTCGCGGCGGAGTACGACGTGAGGTTCTTCGGCAGGCCGCGGATGCCGCTGAACGACGAAACCACCACGAGGTGGCCTTCGCCCGTTTCGCGGAAGATGCCGACGGCCGCCTCGATCTGCGCGGCCGCGGCGATGAAGTTGGTCTCCATCGACTGGCGGTTGGCGTCGAAGCGGCCTGTGCCGATGGGCTGGCCCTTGCCGAGGCCGGCGTTCACGATCACGCGGTCGAGCGAACCGAGCTCGCCGCGGAACTGTTCGAAGACGGTGAACACGCGGTCATGGTCGTTGACGTCGAGCCGGCGCGTGACGACCGTGATCCCGGGGTAGGCGGCCTTCAGTTCGACCGTCAGCTCGTCGAGCCGCTCGGTGCGCCGCGCGCAGAGGGCGAGGTTGCGGCCGCGCGCCGCGAACTGGCGTGCCATGCCTTGGCCGAGGCCCGAACTGGCGCCGGTGATCAGGATGTTCTTCCGCAGGGCCATGCGCCGGATCGTACCGGGTGGTAACCGCCGGGCCGGGTTCCTTGACCGGTGGCCCGGCGCTGGGGGCATCGCCGGGCCACCGGTACTCGGTACGGCCGCCGGCCGTGCGCGGGGCGCGGACCGCGGGCCGGGGCCGAAGCTGGTGCGCCGCACCGGGATCGCCGGCGCGGGCCTCGATGGCCATACAAACGCGACCCCGCAGGTCAGGGCAATGGTTCACAGTTGCCAGTACTAGCCCGTTCGCCCCAGTGGTGACGCGGAGTGCCTGGTCGGGTGCTGATACGGTCTGGAGTGTCGGTTCGGACACTGTGGGTTTTCTTCACACTCGGTTCGGCAGACCATGGGTTTTCGGACCACGGTTTTCGGCTTCTCGGACCGCGGGTGGGGGCATGACTGGTGGACGTTCGGACGAATCCGGCACCGAGGGCGCCCGGACCGCGTTCGCGAGCGCGCTGCGCGCGGCGATCACCGCCAGCGGCCTGTCGCTCGACCGCATCCAGGCCCGGCTGCGGGCCCGGGGCGCGGCCGTCAGCGTCACGGCGCTGAGCTACTGGCAGTCGGGCAAACGCCAGCCCGAACGCGCCGGGTCTCTCTCGGCGGTGCGCGTGCTGGAGGAGATCCTCGACGTTCCGGCCGGCTCGCTGCTCGGCCTGCTCCCCCCGCCCCGCCCGCGTGGCGCGACCCGCCGCGACCGCGTCGGCGAGGAACCGCTCACGTTCACCCGCGAGACCCTCCAGCCGCTCCTGGACCGCGTCGGCGCGCCGAACATGCTCGACCAGCAGCAGCACCTCAAGCTCGTCGGCCTCCACGACCGCTGTGAAATCGCCGCCGACGGGGGCCAGGCCGCAGTCACCTCCCGCGCCGTCTTCCAGGCCGGCGCCGACGGCCTCGACCGCTGGCTCCTCGTCTACGCCCAGGACGACGCCGCGTCGGTGCCGCAGGTCCACGCCGTGCGCAACTGCCGCGTCGGCCGCGTCGAGTCCGATCCGCGGCACGGCATCCTGGTCGCCGAACTCCTCTTCGACCGCGGTCTCGACCGCGGTGAGACGCACCTGATCGAGTACTCGCTGACCAACGCGGGGCCGCCGTATCCGCAGTGCCGGGCCACGCACTACCGCGAGTTCCGCCGTCCGGTGCGGGAGTACCTGCTGGAGATCCGCTTCGCCCCGGAGGCCGAGCCGGTGCGCTGCTGGCAGTACACCCGCGGCGATCCGGCACCGTCCCGCCGTCGGTTGCGGTTGGACTCCGCCGGTGGGGTGCACGCGGTGGCGCTGGATTTCGGGCCGGGGATCTTCGGGATCGGGTGGGAGTGAGCTCAGCTTCCGGGGACTCAGCTTTCTGGGACTCAGCTTCCTGGGGCTCAGCTTCCTGGGGCTCAGCTCAGCTTGTTCCGCAACACCTTCCCCGTGGCATTGCGAGGCAGTTCCTCCAGGAACTCCACATCCCGAGGAACCTTGTACCGCGCCAAGTTCGCCTTCACGTACTCCCGCACCCCGTCGGCATCGAGGCTGGAGTTCTCGCCCCGCACCACGAAGGCCTTCAGCCGCTGCCCGAACTGCTCGTCGTCGACGCCGATCACGGCGGCCTCGATCACGTCGTCGCGTTCGACGAGGAGGTTTTCGACCTCGACGGGGAAGACGTTCTCGCCGCCGGAGACGATCATCTCGTCGTCGCGGCCGTCGATGAAGAGCAGGCCGTCGGAGTCGAAGTGGCCGACGTCGCCGCTCGACAGCAAACCGTCGATGATTTCCTTGTGGCGGCCGTCGGTGTAGCCGCCGAAGCTCAGTCCGCTGCCGACGAACACGCGGCCCGTCACGTTCGGCTCGGTGATGCGGGCGCCGTGCTCGTCGTACAGCGCGACGCGGCAACCCACGGGCGCGCGGCCGACGGTGCCCGGCGCGCGCCGCCAGTCCTCCGGCGTGGCCACGGTCGCGACGGCGACTTCCGTTGACCCGTACAGGTTGTGGACGACGTCACCGAACTGTTCGTTGGCCCGGTTGCCCAGGTCGGGCGACAGCGCGGACCCCGCGACGAAGATGATCCGCAGGCAAGACGTGTCGTACCGCGAACGGACCGACGCCGGCAGGTCGACGATCCGCTGCAGCATCGTCGGCACCAGCACGAGCGCCGTGCACCGGTGCTCGGCGACGCCCTTCAGCGTGAGCTCCGGATCGAACTTCCGCCGCATCACCACCGTGCAGCCGAGCGCGAAGCTCAGGATGAACTGCGAAAGCCCCGTGCCGTGGAACAGCGGCGCGCCCATGTACGTCGCTTCGCCCGCGCGCAGCGGGATGCGGTCGAGAAACTGCGCCGACGCGAGCGGCGACGTGTGCGGCCGCGGCGCGCCCTTCGGGGTGCCGGTGGTGCCGCTGGTGAGCAGCACGAACCCGCCGGGTTTGGCGGGCGCGGGCAGCGGACGGTCGTCGGTGCTGGCGATGATCTCGTCGAGCACCGGCACGGAGCTCTCACCCGGCTCGTCGACCCACGCGAGGTAGCGGTCGACGCCGGCGGGCATCGCGTCGAGCAGGCCGGTGAACTCCTGGTCGTAGACGAGCGCGGCGACCTGTTCGCGCTGCGCGACGTCGGCCAGCTGCGGCTTGGCGAAGCCGGTGTTCATCAGCAGCAGGCGCGCGCCGAGCTTGCCGGCGGCGGCCATCGTGAGCACGAGCCCGCGGTGGTCGCGGCACAGCGCGGCGATCACGGTGCCGGGCTTCAGGCCGCGCTCGGACCAGGCGCGGGCCAGCGCGTTGGACCGGTCGTCGAGCTGCTTGTAGGTGAGGGGACCGAGCTCGTCGACGATCCCGACGGCCGAGGGGTCACGGCGCGCTGCGATGTGGTTGGCGCCGGCGAACGGGCCGTACTTCCGGATGGCGACGACCGAGCGCACGCCCTCGTCGAGCCGCGGGAACGGCACGAGTCCCGCACGGCGCATCACGTCGATGCTGCGCACGGTCTCGGCCACCTTGTCCGTGACCTGGCCGGCGAGACCGAACACCTTCATCCGGGCACCTCCGTCGCTGCTTCGGGGAACGCCGCCCGTACCGTCGGTATGGTCGGCTACTCGACAGTAGACCAAGCCGGCGACGCCCGCACCAGTCGCGGCGGCCGGGCTCGGTGACCGAAATTGTCGGTGCCCCCGAGCACAATGGACGCGTGCAGGTGATCACCGGCCTGGAGGAGGACTCCGGCTACACGATCTCGACGCCGGCGGGGACCTCCCGCGGGCTGTCGGCGGCCGAGTGGGTGGCCGAGGTGCGGCGGCTCGAGGAGGCCGAGGCGCCGCGCTGGGTGCTGCCCTCGGTCGACGAGCTGTACCCGAAGCTGATCGACGCGGGGGTGCGGCTGGGCCGGTGCCACGACCTGGGCCTGGCGGAGGGGCTGCTGCTCGCGTACGAGGGACGCGAGGGCGAGTCCCGCAGCCTGCGCGCGGCGTGGGCGAGGGCGCGGGGCGAGGAGCCGCCCGACGACGGGCCCGCGTTCGGTGAAGCGGCGCAACCCACGCTGTTCTCGCCGCGTGGCCCTGGGTTGCCCGACGGGGTCACGGTGGTCGACGCCGCCCGGCGCGTGCTGGCGGAGCAGGAGAAACGCGTGGCCGCCGTCGCTTCGCCAGGGCGGATGCGGCTGCTGCTGGCGGCCGAGTCGGCGAGCGCGCTCGCGGCGGCGGAGATGTCGGCGGCGGGGCTGCCGTGGCGGGCGGACCTGCACCGGACGTTGCTGGAGACGCGGCTCGGGCCGCGGGTGCCGTCGGGGCAGCGGCCGAAGGCGCTGGTTTCGCTGGCCGCGCGGATCACCGACGCGTTCGGCGGCCGGCCGGTGAACCCCGATTCGTCGCCGAGTGTCATCCGCGCGCTGGCGCGCGAGGGCATCGAGGTGCCGGCCGCGCGGAAGTACCTGCTGCGCGGCATCGACCACCCGGCCGTCGCGCCGCTGCTGGAGTACAAGGAGCTTTCGCGGCTGCACTCGGCCAACGGCTGGGCCTGGCTCGACGAATGGGTCACCGACGGCCGCTTCCGCCCCCACTACGTGGTCGGCGGTGTGGTCTCCGGCCGCTGGGCCACCCGCGGGGGCGGGGCGCTGCAGATCCCGAAGGTGCTGCGCACGTGCGTGCGCGCCGATCCGGGCTGGAAGCTCGTGGTCGCCGACGCCGCGCAGCTCGAACCCCGCGTGCTCACGGCCCTGTCCGGCGACCGTCGGCTGGCGGAGGTCTCGGCGGCCACGGACCTGTACGCACGGCTGGCCGAGGCGCTGTTTTCCGGCGCGCGCTACGTCCCGCCGCCTTCGGGTTCGTCCGACGACCGTTCGCGCGCGAAGATCGCCATGCTGTCGGCCATGTACGGCGGCACGTCCGGCGAAGCGGGCCCACTGCTCGCCTTGCTGCGCCAGCGTTTCCCCGACGCTGTGTCCTATGTGGAGCAAGCCGCGGCGGCCGGCGAGCGCGGTGAGCGCGTGCGCTCCCGGCTGGGCCGCACCTCTCCCGCTCCGTCCGCCGCGTGGCGCGCCCTCACCGGCGGCCTGGCCGACGACGAAGCCACGGAAACCCGCGCCCGCCGCGCCTCCCGCGGCTGGGGGCGCTTCACGCGCAACTTCGTCGTGCAGGCCTCCGCGGCCGACCTCACCGCCGTGCTGCTGGCCACCTTGCGCGGCCGCCTGCCCGCTCCCGCCCACCTGGTCTTCTTCCAGCACGACGAGGTGATCGTGCACACCCCGGCCGAGCTGGCTCCGGCGGTTTCGGAGCTGATCGAGTCGACCGTCGCGGAGTCGGCCCGGTTGCTGTTCGGTGATGCGTGCCCCGTGCACTTCCCGATGCAGGCCCTCGCCGTCGACACCTACGCAGATGCGAAATAACCCATCCGAAGGAGATCTCAGTGGGAGCCTCAGGCTGGCAGTACCGCGCGCCCTACGCCGGCAGCGTCAAAGCAACACACAGATTCGTCCAAACGCAACTCCTGTCCAGCGGCGACTACGTGTGGCCGTGGGAAGATTTCAATCCCGAGCTCGTCCCCGACGCACTGCCCCGCCCCACCACCCTCGCCGACCTCGACGCGGCGAAGGACAACGAACTTTCTGGGACTGCGGCACCCACTCCCTGCTCGACACCCACGAAATCTCCGAGGACGACGCAGTGGGCGTCATCCGGCCGTTGAGCTCCACCGAACTCGCCGACGTATTCGGCACCCAGCAACCCACCACGGCCGACTTCGACCGCTCGTCCTCCTCACTCGACGCCCTCCTGGGCGACCGCTGGACGGGCCGCAGCTTGGTGATCTACCAGGACGGCACTCCCACCGAGGTCTGCTTCTGGGGCTTCTCGGGCGACTGACCTCACGGCCCCCTTTGACTCGCTGGGCATCTGCACTGCCGGATTTCCCGCTGAGCCAAGCCGCCCCCGTACGCCTCGGCTTCGGCGATGTCGCCGCCAGACCGCCCACCTCATCACCTACGCAGGCCCCGAACACCAGCCGCCCACCTACCCAGGCCAGGCGCGACCCACCAACCGCCAGCCGCCCACCTCACCCCAACCCCACCCAAGCCCAGGCGCGCACACACACAACCGCCACCCGGCAACACAACTCAACCCCCACCAAACCTCCCCGCACTTTTCCCCCGCCCAGCCCCCGATTCTTTTCTCCCACACACTGGAAAATCGGGGTGCCCACCCACCACCCCAAGCGCAATGGCGCGCCCCGCGCGCCGAGCGTGCCCCGCGATCAATACCGCACAGAATTCTGCAACAACGGCGGATAAACCCCATGCTCCCGCCCATCCACCGTCGCCCCCGCATACCGCAACATCGGCGCCACATCCCGATTCAACTCAGCCGGAAAGTTGAGCCGCGGCACCGAAACCTCATCCAACGCCGCCACCTGCTCGGCACTCAGCGTGAGCTCCAGCGCCGCCAGATTCTCCGTCAAGTGCTCCACCCGCCGCGGCCCGATCAACGTCGAGGTAATCCCCGGCCGTCCCTGCACCCAAGCCAACGCCACTGCCGCCGGGCTCACCCCGAGCTCCTTCGCAATCCCCACCACAACATCGATCACCCGGAACTGTTCCTCCGTCGGCCCCACCCCGAACGCCGCCCCACGACGGGTATCCGCCGCAGCGCCCTCCCGGGTGTACTTGCCGGACAGGAAGCCGCTTTTCAACGGACTCCACGGCAATATCGCCATCCCGGCGTCCTCCGCGAGCGGCAACAACTCCCCCTCGATCGTCCGCTCCAACAGCGAATACTCCATCTGCAACCCGACCACCGGCGCCCACCCCCGAAAATCGGCGATCGTCTGCGCCTTGGCCGTGAACCACGCCGGCGTGTCCGAGAAACCCACGTACCGGATCTTGCCGGCGGAGACCAGATCGTCGAGCGTCCGCAACGTCTCCTCGACCGGCGTGAACCGGTCATAGTTGTGGAGGTAGTACACATCCAGGTAATCCGTCCCCAGCCGCCGCAACGAATCCTCCAGCTGGTGCAAGATCGCCTTTCGCCCGGCGCCGCCGCCGTTCGGATCCCCGGGGTGCAGGTTCACGAAGAACTTCGTCGCCAGCACCACCCGATCCCGCAGCCCAGGCCGTGCCCCGAGGAAATCGCCGACGATCTTCTCCGAGTGCGTGTTCGTGTAGAAGTTCGCCGTGTCGATGAAGTTCCCGCCCCCCTCGATGTACGTCTGCAGGATCCTCTCCGACTCCTCGACACTGCAGCCGACACCGGTGTCCTCACCGAAGTTCATCGCCCCGAGGCAGAACGGGCTCACGACGAGACCGGACCGGCCGAGGTGGACGTAAGAATCAAGACTCACAGGGATTTCTCCTGACAGCTCGCTGGTTCGCCTACCCCTTGATTCCAGCAGCCGTCCGCCCGGGACCGTGAGCCCGAAACTCCTCACCTCTTGCCTGATCCTGTCACGATCGCCAGTTGCCCACCCCGGCCAACCGTGGTCGAATCGAGCACGTGTCCCTCGACGAGCTGCGCACGCTGATCACCCGCCACGCCGGCCGCACCGACCTGCCGGGTGGCCTCATGCTGTCGAACGAACCCGCCCCCACCGAGCCCGCGGCCGCCCTGACCGGCCCGGTCCTCGCCGTCGTCGCGCAGGGCCGCAAACGCATCGGCACCGGTGACCGCACGTTCGAGTACGGCGCCGGCCAGTACCTCGTCGTCACCGTCGACATGCCCGTGACCGGCCATTTCATCGAGGCCGGCCCGACGCGCCCGTTCCTCGGCGCCGGCCTGGTGTTGAAACCCGAAGCCCTGGCCGCTCTGCTGCTCGAAACCGGCACCACCACCTCGGCCCCGGCCACGCCCTCGGCCATCACCGTCAGCGACGCCTCACCCGAGCTCCTCGACGCGTTCGTCCGGCTGCTGCGCCTCACCGACCAGCCGGCCGACCGCCGCGTGCTCGCGCCACTCATCGAGAAGGAGATCCTCTGGCGCCTGGTCACCGGCCCCCAGGGCGCGACGATCCGGCAGATCGGCCTCGCCGACAGCAGCCTCTCGCACGTCGGGCGCGCCATCCGCTGGATCCGCGACCACCACGCGGAGTCCCTGCGCATCGCGGACCTCGCCCGCCTCGCCGCGATGAGCGAGTCTTCCTTCCACCGCCACTTCCGCGCCGTCACGGCCATGACGCCCATCCAGTACCAGAAACACATCCGCCTCCAGGAGGCCCGCCTGCTCCTCCTGAGCCGCACCGACGACGACGTGGCTTCCATCGGCTACGCCGTGGGCTACGACAGCGCCTCCCAGTTCAGCCGCGAATACCGCCGCCAGTTCGGTGTCCCCCCGGGCCAGGACTCGACCCGGCTCAGGGCGGGGATCAGCTGAACCTTCCGACCCAGGGACCACACGGCGCAACGGGCGGAACTCCTTTCGGGGCAACGAAGATCGCGCAGTGTACAGTTACCACATCGCCAACAGCGCGGAATTCCCTCGCGAGCAGGTAGCCGAATCCGCGTGACGGTCAGTACGTTTTTTTCGCATGATCAGGAAAGCCACGAAACGCAAGCTGGGCCGATTGTGGGGATACCTGGTCCTCGCCGCCGTCGGGTGCTGCTGGTTCGTGCCGTCGGTCGGACCGGCGGCCATCGCGATCATGTCGGGTCTCGTGGTGCTCTACTGCCTGTTCCAGGCACCGATGTGGTGCTGCGCCCCGACGCGCGCGAATCAGCTGTGCCGCAACAATGCCAACGGCATCTTGCTCGGCTGCCACCTGCGACAGCACAAGTTCGAGAAGCTCAAGCTTGCCGTGAGGCAGCAAGCGTGGAGTCGAGCCGCGGCCACCGTGCTGACCAGCATCGGCGGCAAGGCCGCGTCCTTGTCCGCGCTCGCCGGGATGGTGTCCGCGGGCGTCGCCACCGTGACGCTGGTCGTCAAATAGCCGCAACCGCGTCGTCCAGGGACTTCGTGAGGCGTTTCAGCGAGATCGGGTACGCCGTTCCCAGTGTCTGCGCGAAGAACGAAACCCGCAGTTCCTCGATGCCCCACCGGATTTCCGTCAGGGCGGGCGACGACGTGCCCGGCGGCAGGGACGCCAGCGCAGTCCGGTACTCCTCCGTGATCCACGCGATGTCCGCCGTGCGTTGCAGGTCGCGGGTCGGCTCCGAGACGAGTTTGTCCAGGCGGCGGGAGATGCCCCGCAGGTAGCGTTCGACGTCGCGCAGGCGGGCCGCGCCCGTTTCGGTGACGAAGCCGGCGTGGACGAGGCCCGTGAGCTGGGCACGCATGTCCGCCAGGGAATCGGCGGGGCCGCGGGTGTCGGGCAGGAGCGTCTCGACGTCGATGGTGGCGCGCAGGATGCGTTCGACGTCCGTCAGCACCGCCAGCACGGCCGGGTTCAGGCCGGCGCGGACGTGCTCGAGCAGCGAGGCGAAGGCGGCCTCGTCCCAGACCGGGCCGCCGTGCGAAGTCATCAAGGAGTCCACGGCGCAGTCGACGCAGTCTTCCAGCAGGGCGGCGACGCTGCCGTGCGGGTTGCGGTTGAGCACGAGTTTCGACGAGTTCGACAGCGACCGCGTGATGAACTTCATCGGCGAGTTCAGGTTCAGCCGCAGCATGCGGCGGGTGCCGGCCCACATGGCGTGCTGCTGCTGGGCGGGGGTGTCGAGCAGGCGGACGGCCACCGAGGAACCCTCGTCGACCAGCGCCGGGTACGCCTTGACGTCGTGGCCGCGCTGGGTGGAGGCGAAAACTTGCGGCAGGGAGCCGAAGGAAGGCTTCACCAGGCCCGCCTTCTCGATGCTGTTGGCGGCCTTGGAGATCGTCTCGCGGACCTTCGGGGCGAGGCGCAGCTTGAGCGCCTCCAGGTCCTTGCCCTCGGCCACCTTGCGGCCGCGGTCGTCGAGCACGCGGAACGTGACCCGCAGGTGGTCGGGCACGGTCGACACCTCGTACGCCGCCGGCGGCACGTCGACCCCGCGCAGCGCGAACAGCTCGTCGGACAGCACTTCGAGCAGCGGACCGTCCGAAGGCGACACTCGCGAAAGGACATACGCCGCCGTGTCGGGAGCGGGCACGAAGTTGCGCCGCAGGGCTTTCGGCAGGGACTTGATCAGCGACGTGACCAGTTCCGCGCGCAGCCCCGGCACCTGCCAGTCGAAACCGTCGGGGGTCACCTGGTTCAGCACGGGCAGCGGAATGTGGACGGTCACGCCGTCGGCATCGGCACCCGGCTCGAACTGGTAGGTGAGCCCGAAGACCTGCGTGCCCTGCGTCCACGAGTCGGGGTAGTCCGACTCACGCACGCTGCCCGCGGTTTCGTTGATGAGCATGGACTTCTCGAACGACAGCAGGTCGGCGTCGGCGCGCCGGGCCTTTTTCCACCAGCTGTCGAAGTGGCGCACGGACACCACGTCGGCGGGCACGCGCTTGTCGTAGAACTCGAACAGCGTCTCGTCGTCCACGAGGATGTCGCGGCGGCGGGCGCGGTTCTCCAGGTCCTCGACCTCGTCGAGCAGCGCGCGGTTCTCGGCGAAGAAGTGGTGGTTGGTGTGCCAGTCGCCCTCCACCAGGGCGTGGCGGATGAACAGCTCGCGCGAAAGCTCCGGGTCGATGCGCCCGTAGTTCACGCGGCGGTCGGCAACGAGCGGCACGCCGTAGAGCGTCACCTTTTCCACCGCCATCACCGCGCCCTGCTTGCGCTCCCAGTGCGGCTCCGAATACGACCGCTTGACCACGTGCGCGGCCAGCGGCTCCACCCACTCGGGCTCGATGCGCGCGTTCACGCGCCCCCACAGCCGCGACGTCTCCACCAACTCGGCCGACATCACCCAGCGCGGCTGCTTCTTGAACAGCGCCGAGCCCGGGAACACCGAGAACCGCGCGCCACGGGCGCCGAGGTAGTCGCCCTTGGCCGGGTCCTTGAGCCCGATGTGGGACAACAGCCCGGCGATCAGCGCGGTGTGCACGTGCTGCGGGTCGGCCGGGGTGGTGTTGAGCGAGATGCCGAGCGGTTTGGCCAGCTGACGCAGCTGGCTGAAGATGTCCTGCCACTCGCGGATGCGCAGGTAGTTGAGGTACTCGTTGCGGCACAGCCGGCGGAACTGGTTGCCCGTCAACGCCTTCTGCTGCTCGCTCACGTACTCCCACAGGTTGAGGTACGCGAGGAAATCCGACGTCGGGTCGGCGAAGCGGGCGTGCTGCTGGTCGGCCGCTTGCTGCTTCTCCGCCGGCCGCTCCCGCGGGTCCTGAATGGACAGTGCCGCGGCGATGATCATGACCTCGCGCACGCAGCCGCCCCGCGCGGCCTCCAGCACCATGCGGCCCATGCGCGGGTCGACCGGCAGCAGCGCGAGCTTGCGCCCGATCTCGGTGAGGCGCGAGGTGTCGGCCGGCTCGAACGCACCGAGCTCCTGCAGCAGCTGCACACCGTCGGTGACCTGGCGGCGGTCCGGCGGCTCCACGAACGGGAACGCCGCCATGTCGCCCAGCCCGAGCGAGGTCATCTGCAGGATCACCGACGCAAGGTTCGTGCGCAGGATCTCGGGATCGGTGAACTCGGGCCGCGACTCGAAGTCCTCTTCGGAGTAGAGCCGGATGCAGATGCCGTCGGACGTGCGGCCGCTGCGGCCCTTGCGCTGGTTGGCCGAGGCCTGCGAGATCGGCTCGATCGGCAGCCGCTGCACCTTCGTGCGGTGGCTGTAGCGCGAGATGCGCGCGTTGCCCGGATCCACGACGTACTTGATGCCCGGCACGGTCAGCGACGTCTCGGCGACGTTCGTCGCGAGCACGATCCGGCGGCCGGTGTGGCGCTGGAACACGCGGTGCTGGTCGGCCGACGAAAGCCGCGCGTAGAGCGGCAGCACCTCGGTGCCCCGCAGGTCGAGGCGGTTCAGCGCATCGGCGGTGTCGCGGATCTCGCGTTCGCCGGAGAGGAAGACCAGCACGTCGCCGGGGCCCTCGGCGCTCAGCTCGGCGACGGCGTCGAGGATCCCCTGCGTCTGGTCGCGGTCCGGGTCGGCCTCGGGGTCTTCCGGGTCGATGATCGGCCGGTAGCGGACCTCGACGGGGTAGGTGCGGCCGGAGACCTCGACGATCGGCGCGTTGTCGAAGTGCTTCGAGAAGCGCTCGGGGTCGATCGTGGCCGAGGTGATGATCACCTTGAGGTCGGGCCGGCGCGGCAGCAGCTGCTTGACGTAACCCAGGATGAAGTCGATGTTGAGGCTGCGCTCGTGGGCCTCGTCGATGATGAGGGTGTCGTACTGGCGCAGCATGCGGTCGGTCTGGATCTCGGCGAGCAGGATGCCGTCGGTCATCAGCTTCACCAGCGTGTCCTGGCCCGACTGGTCGGTGAAGCGGACCTTGTAGCCCACGGCGTCGCCCAGCTCGGTCTTGAGCTCGCTCGCTATGCGGTCGGCCACCGTGCGCGCGGCCAGCCGGCGCGGCTGCGTGTGCCCGATCTGGCCGCGGATGCCCCGGCCCAGCTCGAGGCAGATCTTCGGCAGCTGGGTCGTCTTGCCCGAGCCGGTCTCGCCCGCGACGATCACGACCTGGTTGGCGGCGATCGCCTCGCCGATCTCGTCCTTGAGCTTGCTGACGGGCAGCTCTTCGGGGTATTCGATCTCGGGCACGCTCGCGCGCCGGCGCTGCACCCGCAGCTCGGCGGCGGTCACGTCGGGTTCGATGCGCTCGGCCACGGTCTGCTTGTCGCGCGAGCGGCGCGCGCCGTCGAGCCGGCGGCGCAGGCGGTGCTCGTCGCGCGCCATCAGCTCGGGCAGCCGCGCACGCAGAGCGTCGAGGGGGGATTGAGTGGACATACTTGTTTCGAGGATAGCGGTGCGTGACCGGGCTGGCTCCTGAATATGCCCGGGGTCTCCCGGTCACCCCCGCAACCGGGTCAGGCGCTTGCTCACGTGTTTGGTCACGCTTGCCGTGATCCGCTCCGAGCGCACGACCGCGAGCGGCCCGATCACGGCCAGGAGCAGCACGTACCCGGCGACGAACGGCGCCACGCGCGCGTCGAGCCCGGCCGCCGCGGCCAGCGTCGCGAGGACCAGCGAGAACTCGCCCCGCGTGAGCACGGTCAAACCGATGTTCACCCCGGCCTGGTGGTCGAAGCCGTGCAGCCGGGCCGCGAACGCGCCGGCCGCGAGGTTGAGCACCAGCGTGAGCGCCACGGCCACGAGCACCGGGACGACGACCGTCCCCACCGCACCCGCGTCGATCGACAGGCCGAAGATGAAGAAGAACAGTGCCCCGAACGCGTCGCGCAGCGGCAGCACCAGCTTGTGCACGCGCGGCGCGACCTTCGACCCGCCGAGCATCATGCCGACCATGAACGCGCCGATCGCGTCGGACACCCCCACCTCCTCCGCCACGGCCGCGCCGAGCACCGCGACGCCGACGAAACAGACGGTGAGCAGTTCGTCGTCGGCCGAGCCGAACAGCCGCGTGACCAGGCGGCCGCCCCAGCGCGCCAGCGCCGCGAGGACCAGGAGGAAGCCGAACGCCTTGCCGAAGTCGGCCAGGGCCGCGCCGAACCCGTCGGCGCCGCTGAGCACGGGCTGCAGCAGGGCCAGGTAGAGCGCCAGGAACAGGTCTTCGAGCACGATCACGCCCATGATCAGGCGTGACTCGGGGTTGTTCAGGCGCCGGGTTTCGAGCAGGAGTTTGGTGACGATGGCCGACGACGAGATGCCGATCGCGCCCGCGATCACCAGGGCTTCGCGCGTGCCCCAGCCCAGCGCGAAGCCGAAGGCCAGCCCGCCGCCGATGTTGAGCACCAGGTAGCCCAGGCCCGCCGCGGCGAGTCTGCGGCCGCCGCGCGCGAGATCGTCGAGGGAGAACTCGAGGCCGAGGTAGAACAGCAGGAACACAAGCCCGAGCCCGGCCAGCACGCCGAGCTCGGCGGGGTCGTCCACAAGCGACAACCCGGGCGTGTGCGGCCCGAAGACGAAGCCGGCGAGCATGAACAGCGGGATCGTCGGCAGGCCGATCCTGGTGCCCAGGCGGGCCACCACGCCGGCTGCCAGGAACGCGCCGCCCACGGCCAGCAGGGCATGACCGTTGGTCATGGGGAACCTCCAACAGGTGAGTACGGGTGGGTCGGCGTACTCAGCCGGCGGGAGGCGCGCGGGCGGCGGTGGGGGTTTCGGGGCGGCGGCTCGGGGTCGGGTGGGCTTCGCGGGTGACAGTTTTTGCGTATTGCGTACGGATCGTCGGCTCGTCCGGTGGGGTGGCGAGCGGGATTGATTGCGAGGCAACGAAATGCGGGGATATTTGGGCAATGACCGCCGATTCGGGCTTCTCGGCTTCACCGCGTGATGTGACGAACACCGATTGCCCGGCGATCAGCGCCGAGTGCCGCGCGTACACCGGCCCGGGAGCGGCAATTCCCAGCACCAGCGCGACAACCAGCAGCACGCGCACGATGGACCGGTGCCCTGGCGCGGTGGCGGCGTTGGCGGTCATCGTGCCATCACTTTACCATCTCTTTAATTCCGGACCCGAGACATTCCACAGTGGACGGTGGTCACCCGCGGTGGCGGGCTATCGTTCGCGACATGTCTCACGACGGCGCGGCTGCCTGCAAGTGCGTGGTCTGTCTCGACTACGGCGACCGAGGGCAGCTCGACGCCGTCGACGAGAGGCTGTTCGAGCACGTCGCCGAGCCCGGGTGGGGCCTGCTGGCGATCCCGGAGGACCACGTGAGCCCGGGGTGGACGTTCACGATCGGGCTGTGGCATTCATTCCGCTCGCCCGAGCTGGCCGTGTTCGGGCTGGAGCCCGACGCCGGGATGAGCCTGCTGAACGCGATCGGCGAGCAGGTGGCCGCGGGGCGCGAGCTCAAGGCCGGTGACGAGGTCGAGGTCTTCGACGGCCGGGTGGCTTTCCGGCCGGTCGACCCCGGCTGGCACGAGGCCTTCTTCGGCACGGCGAAGGGCTTCTACCGGGCGACGAAGCCGGTGGTGCCGTTCCTGCAGGTGCTGTGGCCGGACGAAACCGGGCGCTTCCCGACCGACGACGGATTCGCGGCCGAGTTCGAACCGTTCCAGCCGCGGCTGTGGGTTCCCCCTTCAGAGCACCCGCGGGGGCCGTGGACGGCGGAGCTCTAGGCGACCCGCTCCGCCGCCACGTCCTCGCGCACCCGCGGAATCGTCTCCTCGACGAACACGTGCGCCGCCCGGTCGTCCGCGCCCGAGAGCACGAAGGTGTCGAAGCCGGAGCCGAGGGCGAAATCCGCGAGCTCGGCGGCGGCCGGGGTGGCGCCGACGTTGAGCACGCGGCGGATCGAACCGGGGTCGCGGCCGGCGTCGAGCGCGGCGGCGTCCACGGCGGCGCCCATGCGGACGACGTCGGCGGGGTCGTCGCGGAGGCTCACGACCCAGCCGTCGGCGAGGCGGCCGGTGAGGCGCAGCGCGCGGGGGCCGTAGGAGCCGAGCCAGAGGCCGATCGGGCGCGCCGGCGCGGGGCCGGAGTGGGCGCCGGCGAGGGAGTGGAAGCGGCCGTCGAACCGGAGGTTGTGGTCGCCGCTCCAGATCTTGCGGATGACGGTCATCGCCTCCTCCTCGGCGGCGAGGGCCTCACCCGGGGAACGGCGTGGGCCGCCGTAGGCGACGATCGCGTCCCAGTAGGCGCCGGCGCCCACGGCGAGGTCGAAGCGGCCGCCGGAGAGCAGGTCGAGGCTGGCGGCGGCCTTCGCGAGCACGGCGGGGTTGCGCAGGGGCAGGTTGGCGACGTCGGGGAACACGCGGATCTTCGTCGTCGCGCCGAGGAGCACACCCATGAGGGCGAACGTCTCGACGTAGCGGCGCTGGTACGGGTGATCCTGCACGGCGAGGTGCTCGAACCCCATCCGTTCCAGCTCGCGCGCGTGCTCGACCAGGGGGTCGGCCGCGTTCGGCACGAGGAAGTAGCCCGTCGAGATGTCCCGCCCGAAGTCCGTCACACCCCGCTCAACCACGCCGGACGGGCGGAGATTCCGGCCCTGAAGTGACCCGGCGGTAACCTCGGACGCGGACCTTCGGGAGGCACGCGCATGGCCGACTACGACCTGGTGCTGTTCGGCGCCACCGGCTTCACCGGCACGCTCACGGCGGAGTACCTCGCGCGCTCAGCCCCGCCCGGCTGCCGCTGGGCGCTGGCGGGCCGCAACCGCGCCAAGCTCGAAACCCTGCGCACCCGGCTGGTCGCGATCGACGAGCGGCTGAGCACGTTGCCCCTGCTCAGCGCCGACATCGCCGACCCCGACTCCCTGCGCGCGGTCGCGGCGGCGGCGAAGGTCGTGGCCACCACCGTGGGCCCCTACCTGCACTACGGCGAGCCGCTCGTCGCCGCGTGCGCCGCCGAGGGAACCGACTACGTCGACCTCACGGGCGAGCCCGAGTTCGTCGACCGCATGTACCTCGCCCACCACGCGCAAGCCGCCGAAACCGGCGCGCGGCTCGTGCACAGCTGCGGCTTCGATTCGATCCCCCACGACCTCGGCGCCTGGTACACCGTGCGGCAGCTGCCCGCCGACGTCCCGCTGCGGGTCGACGGCTACGTCCGCGTCGGTGCCCTGCCGTCGGGCGGCACCTTCCTCACGGCCATGACGGCGTTCTCCCGCCAGGCGGCGGCCAACCGCGTGGCGAAGGTGCGCGCTGCCGCACAGCCCGCGCTCGAGGGCCGCCGCGTGCGGACCCCCCTCGGCGGCCCGCACCGCGTGCCCGGCACCGGCCAGTGGGCCGTGCCGCTGCCCACGATCGATCCGCAGGTCGTGGGCCACTCCGCCCGCGCGTCGGCGCGCTACGGACCCGACTTCCGCTACCGCCACTTCGCCGCCTTCGACCGCCTGCCCGCCCTGGCCGGCGCGACGGCCGGTGCGGGCGCGTTGTTCGCCGCCGCTCAGCTGGCGCCCGCACGGGAGGCACTGTCGAAGCTGCTGGCGCCCGGCCAGGGCCCGAGCGTGGCCCGCCGCGCGAAGTCCTGGTTCACCGTCCGCTTCACCGGCTCCGGCGGTGGACACGACGTGACCACCGAAGTCTCCGGCGGCGACCCGGGCTACGACGAGACGGCGAAGATGCTGGCGGAATCGGCCCTGTGCCTGGCCTTCGACGACTTGCCGGCGACGGCCGGCCAGGTGACCACCGCGACGGCGATGGGGGACGCGTTGATCGAGCGGTTGACGAGGGCGGGGCTGGGGTTCCGGACTCTGTAACCACAGTCCGTTGTGAACTGCCGGCGGTCCCCGGTCCGGGGTGAAACGGCGTAACGTGCGGTGTCGTGCTGTCGGTGGTCGTCGCGGTGCTCGGGGCGGTCGGCGGCGGTCGGCGGGGTTGTGGGGCGAGCCGGCTGGGCGCCACGGCGCTGTCGGCCGCGGTGGCCGGGGCGCCGCCGCGCTGCTCGCCTCGCGCCGCCGGGCAGTGCTGACCGAAGCGGAGCTGGTCCTGTCGGACCTGGAGATCACGGTGCGGCAGGTCGAACGCCTCCATCGCCGGTCGACCCAGGACGACGGCCCGGCCGCACGAGAGGACACCGGCAAACGGCACGACTTGGCCGCCGACGTCTCGGGGTCGGCTCGAGGACCTGTGGTTCGCGCGCTCCGACCTCGCCGCCGGCGGGCGGACCGACTCGGTCCGCCGCCTGGACACGGCGCTCGGCCGGCTCGGGATCGGGCACAGCGACCTCGTGCTGCTCGCCACCGAGCGCCACGGTGCGACCCGGACGGCGGACCTCGCCCGGCTCCTGTTCGGCGAGGAGTTCTCGCTGCCGGGCGACGCAGGTGGCCACCATGCGCCCGCTTGACCACGACTACGCACTCCGACGGCTCAGAGCCCACCGCGCTCGGTTGCACCAGGCAGGCGTCCCAGCGGCGCAACCGGCCGCAGCTGCCCCGAACCGGCCCCCGGGTGCCCCGCCACCGGCGCCCCCGACCAAACCGGCCGGAAGGACGGCACCGCCCGAGCCACGCTGATCGCCGGCGCCCTGCCCGCAACCGCGGCGGTCCTGGTCCCCGTGATCACCGGCTTGTTCGGGCTGGCCACCCACCCCGACGTGAAACCGGCCGGGTCGCCCTGTGCCCGGCCGTCGTCGCCGAGTACGCCACGCAACTGGCCCGAAACCCTGCCCTGGTCGACGCGTTGGCGAGGTCCGCCGCCATCGATCCGGACGCCCGACGCTGCATCGACGCGACGACCGTGCGCGACCTGGCCCGCCCCTGACGAGATCCACAGTGGACGGACCGGACGGTTCCGCCGTTCGTCCGGTCTGCAAGGCCCGGCCGTAAATAGGCGGCCCGGATGGATGTCGCGTGGCTGGAGAGCCTGGTGACGCGGGCGCCGAGCCGAAGCCGCATCGAGGTGGGTGTTCCGGCGCCTGCACCCGCTGTTCCCGCGGCTTCGGCTGCCGTGGCCGCGGAGTAGGTCTCCGGCTGTGCTCAGTGCCCGTCCACCGCGGAGGCGAGGCGCAGGCGAGGGTCGAATTCCGCCGGGCCGTCGGCGGTGAGCTCGACCGGGCTCGCGGCCGGTTCGTAGCTCGTGACGACGACCCGGTACCGACCCGGGGCCAGGCCGTCGACGACGTAGCGGCCGGCGTCGTCGGTCACGACGACGCGCTGGACTTCGCCGGCCGAGTCCAGGACCGTGACCTGGGCACCGCTGAACGGGCCGGGATCGGCGCGAACGGTGCCGACGAGGCGGACCGAGCGGGGCAGGACGACGTCTTCGCGGACGGGATCGGAGCCGACCGTCACGTGGCGGGCGATGGGGGCGTGGCCGGGGCCGGTGACGAGGAGCAAGTACGTGCCGGTCGGTGCGGACAGGGCGAAGGCGCCTCCCGGGCCGGTGGCGGTGCGGCGGACCTGGTGGGTCTCCAGGGACGTCAACGTCACCGCGGCTTGTTCTCCCGGCGCGAGGCCTTGCACCGAGCCGGACACCGCTTCGGGCGGCCCTGATTTCTCCGGCACCAGCTTCTCCGGCACCAGCTTCTCCGGCACCGGTTCAGGCACCGCCTCGTGCGCCGGCCGCGCGGCGGCCTTCCTGCGGGAGCGGGCGTAGAGGACGACGTCCGCCAGGCCGACCAGCAGTGCGAGCGTGACCAGGGCCGTCGAGCCGATCAGGCCGAGCGCCGCCGCCGCGTGGTAGTCGCCGTGTGAGCGGGTCAGCTGGCCGAAGAACAGCGAACCGCCCAGCGCGGTGCCGATCGCCGAGCCGATGCGCTGTCCCGTCTGCAGCACGCCGGCGGCGGTGCCGCCTTCGGCGGGTGCGACGTCTTCCAGCGCGAGCGTCGAGTTCGGTGCGATGACCAGGCCGCTGCCGAAGCCGGCGACGAACAGTGGCCCGGCGACCATGAGCGCGGCGCCGGCGCCGAGGTAGTCGCGCACGATCCACGCCGTGCCGGCGAGACCGAGCGCCGCGAGCAGGTTGCCCACCACGACCATCGGCCGGCCCAGCCGGTGCACGAGCCGCCCGCCGATCGCGGGCGAGATCGCCGAGCCGATGGCGAACGCCAGCAGCGCCGCGCCCGACTCGAGCGCCGAGTAGCCCTGGCCCTGCTGGAAGAACAGCGTCAGAACCAGGAAGATCCCGGTGAACCCGGCAAAGTAGACCAACCCGAGCAACGAGCCCATCGTGTAGCTGCGGATGCTCAGCAGCTTCAGGTTCACCAGCGGGTGTTTGCCCCGGCTGCCGAGCCGGCGCTGCCACAGCACGAACAGCACGAGCAGTCCCGCCGCGACGCCCATCAGCCACCACCGCGGCTGCGCAGCCTGCTCCTCCTCCTCGACCAGCGGCAGCATCACGGCCACGACCGCGACGCCGAGTAGGATCGTCCCCAGCAGGTCCGGCGCGCGCTTCGGACCGTCGCGCACGTCCTTGGGCAGCAGGCGCAGGCCGAACAGGATCGCGAGGATGCCGATCGGCAGGTTCACGTAGAAGACGTAGCGCCAGCCCTCGTCGACGCCGAAGCCCTGGATCAGCAGGCCGCCCAGCACCGGCCCGATGGCCGTCGACAGGCCCACCACCGCGCCGAACGCGCCGAACGCCTTGCCCCGCTCGCGGCCCGAGAACAGCTGCTGCATCATGCCGATGACCTGCGGGTTGAGCAGCCCGCCGGCGATGCCCTGCGCCAGCCGCGCCACGACCAGCCACGTCGCGTTCGGCGCCGCCCCGCACAGCGCGCTCGTCGCCACGAACAGCGCCAGCCCCAGCAGGAACATCCTCCGGCGCCCGTAGTCGTCGCCCAGCCGCCCGGCCGGCACGAGCGCCAGGCCGAACGTCAGGGCGTACCCGGACACCACCCAGGACACGTCGGCGGGCGTCGCGCCGATCCCGTGCTCCATCGACGGCAGCGCGACGTTGACGATGCTGACGTCCAGCAGCGTCATGAACCCGGCGATCAGGCAGACCCACAGCGCTCGCCAGCGCCGCGGATCCGGCTCCGGCGTGGGGAAAGCGCTCACTGGACCACCCGCGACAAGTACGGACACTTCACCGGGTCAACGGTACCCACCCGCGTTCTCCCGGACGTGACGGCGCCGATCGTGGCATGGCGAAGATCACCGGGGGCGAGCCAGGCCCCCGTCGATGCCCGTGGCGCTCCCGAGGGCACTGAAGTCGGCCGGCGTGCGGTCGGTGACGGCAGTGCTGATCGGCGCCCGGGCCCGTCGACGCCGAAGGTGAGCACCCGTCCCGGTCCGGTCGGGTTCGCACCGGTTGTCACGTCGTTCGCGCGACAGTCCTTAATGGACATAAGCAGGTGGTGGTGGATGTCCCGGGGCCGAATGAGTCCTTTGTGGATCCGCCAAGGGCGCCGACTCCCTCGCTCGGAATGGTTTCCCGATGACCGGAACCCATTCCCAGCCCCCGAACCGCCGTTCACATCCCTGAAAACCCCATTCTGCCCCTTGCCGCACGGATCACCCGCGGTTATCGTTGCGCTACGCCGCAGCAGCACCCGGAGTCGGGATTACCCTGGCGTGCCAGGGAATTCACAGCTTCGTCCGCCTTGCCCACCTGTCACGGTCCCCGCCGTGACGATCCTGCGGAAAGGGAATCCCCCATGCGCAAGACGATGCGGCCTGCTCTCGTTGCCGGTCTCACCGTGGCGTCGGCCCTCACCGTCGTCCTGACCACTCCCGCGCTGTCCTCGGCGGCGCCCACGGCGACCACCGCGAGCACGGCTTCGATCCTCGCCTCCGGAGGCGACCTCGCGTCGCCGGAGAAGAAGGACATCGCGATGCAGCTGGTGTCCAGTGCGGAGAACTCGAGCCTCGACTGGAAGGCCCAGTACAGCTACATCGAGGACATCGGCGACGGCCGCGGCTACACCGCCGGCATCATCGGGTTCTGCTCGGGCACCGGCGACATGCTGGAGCTCGTCGAGGCCTACACCGATTCCGTGCCGAACAACCCGCTCGCCAAGTACCTGCCGGCGCTGCGCAACGTCAACGGCAGCGACTCGCACAGCGGTCTCGGCAACGCGTTCGTGAGCGCGTGGCAGCAGGCGGCGCAGACGCCGCAGTTCCAGGCCGCCCAGAACAGCGAGCGCGACCGCGTGTACTTCAACCCGTCGGTGAACCAGGCCAAGTCCGACGGCCTCGGCGCGCTCGGCCAGTTCATCTACTACGACGCCATCGTGATGCACGGCCCGGGCAACAGCTCCGACAGCTTCGGCGGCATCCGCAACGCCGCGATCCGCAAGGCGAAGCCGCCGTCACAGGGTGGCAACGAAACCACCTACCTCAAGGCGTTCCTCGACGCCCGCAAGGTGATCATGAAGCAGGAAGAGGCCCACGCCGACACCTCGCGCGTGGACACCGAGCAGCTCGTGTTCCTCAACGCGGGCAACCTCGACCTGCACACGCCGCTGAAGTGGAAGGTCTACGGCGACTCCTACACCATCAACTGAGCCGGCACCCGGGCGGCCGATTTTCCCTCGGCGGCCCGGGTTCCTGCCGTAGGATCCCGGCCATGAGACCCGCTGTCGTGCCACTCGCCATCGCGCTGGGGGCGCTCGGCACCGTCGCGCCGACCGCACCCGCGCCGGCACCCGTGCCCGCCGTGCCCGAAGCGGGCCAGGTGGTCACGGTCACCGCGCCGGACGCGGCCTCGACCACCGCCACGCTCACCGCCTGGGAGCGCCACGACGGACGCTGGGTCAAAGCCCTCGGACCGTTCCCGGCGTTCGTCGGCAAGCAGGGCATCGGCCAGGCGAGCGAAACGACCTCGCGCACACCCGCCGGCGCCTGGACGCTCACCGAGGCGTTCGGCATCCGGCCCAGCAACGGCACCCGGCTGCCCTACCGCCAGGTGACCGCCAGCGACTGGTGGGTCTCCGACGTCCACTCGCCCCTCTACAACACGCATCAGCACTGCGCGCCCGGCACGTGCCCGTTCGACGAGGCGGCCGGCGAGGACCTCGGCAAGGCCGGCCCGGTCTACGACCACGCCACCGTGATCGACTACAACCGCTCGCCCGCCGTGCCGGGCAAGGGTTCCGCGTTTTTCCTGCACGTGTCGAACGGCAAGCCGACGGCCGGCTGCGTGTCGATCCCGGGGCCCGACCTCGACGCCGTGATGCGGTGGCTCGACCCGGCCGAGCACCCGGCGATCGACATCGGGATCAGTCCGAAGTAGACAAGAGTTCGTCGGCGGGCCGCGTGTTGATCACGCGATCCGCGGTCAGCCCGGCCTTCTCGGCCCGCGCACACCCGTAGACCTGCCAGTCGAGCTGGCCGGGGGCGTGCGCGTCGCTGTCGATGGCGAAGTCGCAGCCCAGCTCCACGGCCATCCGCAGCAGCGCCATGGGCGGGTCGAGCCGTTCCGGGCGCGAGTTGATCTCCACCGCCACGCCGTTGTCCCGGCACGCGGTGAACACCTTCTCCGCGTCGAACGTCGAGGGCGGCCGAGCCCTCGCGCCACGCACGAGCCGGCCGGTGCAGTGGCCGAGCACGCGCACGAGCGGGTTCGCGACGGCCGCCAGCAGCCGTGGCGTGAGCTCCCGCGAGGGCATGCGCAGCTTCGAGTGCACGCTGGCGACCACGAAATCCAGCCGCTCCAGCAGGTCCGAACGCTGGTCGAGGGCGCCGTCGTCGAGGATGTCGACCTCGATGCCGTGCAGCAGCCGGAACGGCGCGAGCTCCGCGTTCACCCGCGCGACCTCGGCCATCTGCTTGCGCAGCCGCTCGGCCGAGAGGCCGTTGGCCACGGTCAGGCGCGGCGAGTGGTCGGTGAGCACGATCCACTCGTGGCCCAGGTCGCGCGCGGCCTCGGCCATCTCCTGGATGGGGCTGCCGCCGTCGGACCAGTCGGAGTGCGTGTGGCAGTCGCCGCGCAGTGCGGCCCGCAACTCGCCGCCGTCGGGCAGGTCCGCTTCGGCGACCTTCGCCGCGTACGCGGGCACGCGGCCCAGCCACGCGTCTTCGATGACGCCGGCCGTCGCCTTGCCGATGCCCTTGAGCCCCTGCAGCGTGCCGGAGCGCACGCGGCTCTCCAGCTCCTCCTGCGTCAGGCCGTCGACCACCGCCGCCGCCAGCCGGAAGGCGCGGACGCGGTAGGTCGGCTCAGCCGCGCGTTCGAGCTGGAACGCGATGTCGCGCAGGGCGCGTGCCGGATCCATGCGTCCTGTCTACCCGTTCAGGAGCGCCGGGGCAGCTCGTGGAGCTCGACGTCCACCAGTTTCCCGTCACGGATCTCCGCCGTCTGGTACGTGCAGAACTCTTGGCGCCGCCGGTCGGTGGGAGAGCCGGGGTTGAGCAGGCGCAGGCCGCCGGGGGTCACGGTGTCCCACGGGATGTGGCTGTGACCGAACACGAGCACGTCGGTGTCGGGGAACCGCGCGTCGCAGCGCCGTTCGCGGCCCTTCGCGTCGCCCGTTTCGTGGATCACGGCCAGGCGCACGCCACCGAGCGTCACGCGCGCGACCTCCGGCAGCCACTCGCGCAGCTCGGGTCCGTCGTTGTTGCCGTACACCGCGACGAGCCGTTTGCTGGCCACCGCGAGCTCGTCGAACGCGTCGAGGTCCACCCAGTCGCCCGCGTGCACCACCACGTCGGCCCGCTCGACCTCCGCCCAGACCTCGTCGGGCAGTTCCTTGGCCCGCTTCGGCAGGTGCGTGTCCGCGACCAGCAGCAGCCGCACGTTCTCAGGCCTCCTCGGTCGGGATCGCCGCCAGCACGCGCTCGAGGAACGCGCCGATGTGGTTGCGCAGCAGGTCCGCCGCGCCCTCCGCGTCACCCTTCTTCGCGGCGGCGAGCACGGCCTTGTGCTCGGCCCACTCCTTGCGCCAGCTGGGGTTCGCGTCCCAGCCGATCACGCTGATGAGGGCGGCGCGGTCGCGGAGGTCGTCGAGCATCGACACCATCAGCGGGTTGCCGCAGCCGGCGTAGAGCGCGCGGTGGAAACGGCGGTTGAGCAGGCTGAGCGTGGTGTGGTCCTTGTCCGCGAGCGCGGCCTGCGCGTCCTTCAGCGCTTCCCCCGCGTCGTCCAACGGCGCCCCGGCGGCCACCGAACGCCGCAGCGCTTCGGGTTCGAGCACCATCCGCACGTCGTACACCGACCGCGCGAGCTCGGCGTCGACCACGCACACCGACGCGCCGCGGTAGGGGCTGAACGTGACGAGCCCGGAGTTCGACAGCACCTTCAGCGCCTCGCGCACCGGCGTCTTCGACACCCCGAGACGCGCCGCGAGCTCGGCCTCCACCAGCGGCTGGCCTGGCAGCAGCTCCCGAGTCAGGATGGCGCGCCGGATCTCCTCCAGCACCACTTCGGTCCGGGAGGCGGGCAGGCTGAACGTCGATGGCATCGGACTTCTCCAGGCTCACGCGGTCTGCGCCGTCGGGCAGACCGATATTCAACCAGGCGGCCACGAGCGGTGCCCGCGACCCGCACGGCGGTCTGTGATCGTATATCAGATGCCATACTGCTCGTAGCGACGAAAGGCGGCCCGGCCATGAAAACCCCGGAGGACCTGCGCAGCCACCGCTGGTTCGGCGGCGACGAGCTGCGGAACTTCAGCCACCGCGCCCGGGCCCGCCAGCTCGGCTACGAGCCCGAGGAACACCTCGGCAAACCGGTGATCGCCGTGCTGAACACGTGGAGCGACATCAACCCGTGCCACATGCACCTGCGTGAGCGCGCCGAACAGGTGAAGCGCGGCGTGTGGCAGGCCGGCGGGTTCCCGCTGGAGTTCCCCGTGGCGACGCTGTCGGAGACGTACCAGAAGCCCACGCCCATGCTGTACCGCAACCTGCTGGCGATGGAGACCGAGGAGATCCTGCGCTCCTACCCGGTCGACGGCGCGGTGCTGATGGGCGGCTGCGACAAGACCACCCCGGCGTTGCTGATGGGTGCGGCGAGCGCCGGGCTGCCCGCCATCTTCGTGCCCGCCGGCCCGATGCTGCGTGGCCACTGGCGCAACGAGGTCCTGGGCAGCGGCACGGACATGTGGAAGTACTGGGACGAACGCCGAGCCGGCACGATCGGCGACGAGGAGCTGGCCGAGCTCGAACGCGGTCTCGCCCGTTCCCCCGGCCACTGCATGACGATGGGCACCGCGTCGACCATGACCTCGGCCGCGGAGGTCCTCGGGGTGACGCTGCCGGGTGCCGCGTCGATCCCGGCCGTGGACTCGGCGCACCACCGGATGGCGGCCATGAGTGGCGCGCGGATCGTGGACCTGGTGTGGGAGGACCTCACGATCACGAAGCTCCTCGACGAACGCGCGTACGCCGACGCCATCACCACCGTGCTCGCGCTCGGCGGCTCGACCAACGCCGTGATCCACCTGATCGCCATGGCCGGCCGCAGCGGCCTGGCCTTGAGCCTGGCCGACTTCGACGAGATCGCGCGCCGCGTGCCCGTGCTCGCGAACATCCGCCCGGGCGGCGCCTGGCTGATGGAGGACTTCTACTACGCGGGCGGCCTGCCCGGGCTGCTGTCGCGCCTGACGGATCTCCTGCACACCGACCGGCTCACCGTCTCCGGCCGCACGCTGGGCGAGACGCTGGAGTCGGCGCGCGTGCACAACGACGACGTGATCCGGCCGCGCGACAACCCGCTGGCGGCCGAAGGCGGCGTCGCCGTGCTGCACGGCAACCTGGCGCCGTCGGGCGCGGTCATCAAGCACATCGCCGCGACGCCGGAGCTGCTCACGCACACCGGGCCCGCCGTGGTGTTCGACGACCACGCCGATCTGAAGAAGCGCATCAACGACCCGGCGCTCGGAATCACCGCCGACTCCGTGCTCGTGTTGCGCGGCTCCGGCCCGCTCGGCGGCCCGGGCATGCCCGAGTACGGCATGCTGCCGATCCCCGACCACCTGCTCGCCCAGGGCGTGCGCGACATGGTGCGGATCTCCGACGCACGCATGAGCGGCACGTCCTACGGCGCCTGCGTGCTGCACGTCGCCCCGGAGTCGCACGTCGGCGGCCCGCTCGCGCTGGTCCGCGACGGCGACCTGATCACGCTCGACGTGCCGGCGCGGGCGTTGCGCCTCGAAGTGCCGGACGACGAGCTGGCGCGCCGGCGCGCGGCGTGGCTTGAGCCTGCGCCGCGGTTCGAACGCGGTTACGGTGCCCTGTACGCCGAGCACATCACCCAGGCCGACGAGGGCTGCGACTTCGACTTCCTCGCACGCGCCGGCGCCAACCCGGAACCGGACGCTCGCTGACCGGTTTGTGCCATGAAGGGGCAGTAGTCCGTCATGTCCGGCTCAGGCCGTACGCTGTGGCGCGGGACGCAGCAAACGGAGGGTCGAACAGGTGCCGTACGAACCGCGCTGGCCGGAGTCCGAGGACGAGCAGACGGTCGTGCTGCCGGCGGTCGAGCCCACGCCCGAACCACGCCGCCGCCTGCGCAGAGCCGCCTGGATCTCCGGCGGGACGCTCGCCGCGCTGCTGGTCGTGTACCTGATCGACCTGCTCACCAGCCAGGGCAGCGTGCCGCGCGGAGTCACGGTGGCGGGCGTCGACGTCGGTGGCCTGGACCGGCCGGTGGCCGAGCGCGAGCTGCGCAGCCTGATCGAGCCGCGGCTCACAAAGCCCCTGACGGTGACCGCGGGCGAGGCCCGCACCACGCTGTCGCCAACGCTCGCGGGCCTGCGGCTGGACTGGTCCGCGACGCTCGATCAGGCGGGCGATCAGCCGCTGAACCCGTTCACGCGGCTCGCGTCGTTCTTCACCACGCGCGAGATCGGCGTCGTCTCCCACGCCGAGGGCGACCGCCTCGACCCGGCGCTGGAGGACCTGCGCGGACGCGTGGATCGCGAAGCGGTGGAAGGCACGGTGAAGTTCGACGGCACCACGCCCGTCGCCGTCTCGCCGCAGCCCGGGCAGAAGCTCGACGTCGCCGCCGCCAAGGCCGCGGTGCTGAGCAACTGGGCGTCGGGCGCGGAACTCGCGCTGCCGATGGTGCCCACGCCCGTGCGGACGACGCCGGAAGGTGTGCAGGCGGCGCTGGAGCAGTTCGCGCGCCCGGCCGTCGCGGCGCCGGTGACGATCGCGGGCGAGGGCGCCTCGGCGACGTTGAAGCCGAAGGACATCGCGGCCGCCCTGACCTTCGCACCGGCGGACGGCGGTGGCCTGACGCCCGTGCTGGACCAGAAGAAGCTCGTCGCGGTCGCCGGCCCGCAGCTGAAGTCCACCGAGAAGGAGGGCAAGGAGGCGACCATCGGGTTCAGCGGCGGGAAGCCCGTCGTCGAGCCGTCGGTGGACGGCAGGACCGTGGACTGGGAGCCGAGCCTGAAGCCGTTGCCGGACGTGCTGAAGCGGGCGGATTCGCGTGAGCTGAAGGCCGTGTACAAGAACAGCCCGGCGAAGGTGACCACCGAGCAGGCCAACGCACTGGGCGTGAAGGAGGTCGTCGGCGAGTTCACCACCGGTGGCTTCGCGCCCGACTCCGGCGTGAACATCCGCGTGGTCGCGCAGAAGGTGAACGGGGCCATCGTGAAACCCGGCGAAACCTTCAGCCTCAACGGTTTCACCGGCCCCCGCGGCAAACCCCAGGGCTACGTGGAGGCCGGCGTGATCGAGAACGGAGCCCCGGCCCGCGAGGTCGGCGGCGGCATCTCGCAGTTCGCGACCACGCTCTACAACGCCTCGTACTTCGCCGGCATGAAGGACGCCGGGCACAAGGAGCACAGCTACTACATCAGCCGCTACCCGGCCGCGCGCGAGGCCACGGTGTTCCAGAACCCCGACGGTTCCAGCGTCATCGACCTCAAGTTCACCAACGACTCCGACACAGGCATCGCGATCCAGACGATCTGGTCGCCGTCGTCGCTCACGGTGAAGCTGTGGGGCACGAAGCGGTACTTGGTGGAGTCGATCCCGGGCGCGCGCACGAACCCCACACCCCCGCCGACGAAGCCCGGCCCGGCCTCGAATTGTCATGCGTCGAACGGCGCGCCGGGTTTCACCACCACGGACACGCGGGTGCTCAAGGACGCGGCCACGGGACGGGAAGTCTCGCGGCACACGCGGACGGTGCGGTACAACCCGCAGCCGAAGATCACCTGCGGGGCATAGGCCGGATTCCTGCCGGGCCTGATCGAGGTGCGGTTCGCCCCGAAGATCGTCGGCTGGCATTCTTCCCGGGAAGCCTGCAGGAGGATGCCGTGGCGACTGTGCTGATCCCCGTGCCCGCGCGGGACTCGGACCCGTCCGAGGTGGCCGTCAGCCGGGCGATGCTCGCCGAGCACACGGTTGTCTTCGCGACCCCCGACGGCACACAAGCGACCTGCGACGAGCTGATGGTCACCGGCCAAGGGCTCGACCCCTGGGGCCGCATTCCGGGGCTGCGCAAGCTCACCGCCGTCGGCCGGGTGCTGCGGGCGGACCGCGCGGCGCGGGAGGCGCACGGGGCGTTGCTCGCGGACCCGGCGTGGCGCGCCCCGATCCGGTGGGACGACATCGACCTCGACGACTTCGACGGTCTGCTGCTGCCGGGCGGGCACCGGGCCCGCGGCATGCGCGAGTACCTCGAAAGCCCCGTGCTGCAGGACGTGGTCGTCGAGGCGTTCCGGCGGGACCTGCCCGTCGGCGCGATCTGCCACGGCGTGCTGCTGGCCGCGCGCAGCGTCGACCCCGACACCGGGCGCTCGGTGCTGCACGGCCGCACGACCACGGCCCTGACCTGGAAGCCGGAACGCACGGCCTGGCGCGTCGCCCGGCGTACCCGGTTCTGGGACCCGGACTACTACCGCACCTACCGCGAGGTGCCCGGGCAGCCCGCCGGGTACCTGTCCGTGCAGCAGAGGTCACCCGCGCGCTGGCGCGGCCGGAGGACTTCCGCGACACGACGGACCGGGTGCAGGCGAGCGGGCGGGCTCGCGACACGGTGGACGACCCACGCCCGGCGTTCGTCGTCGAGGACGGCAACTACGTGTCGGCGCGGTGGCCCGGTGACGTGCACTCGTTCGCGAAGACGTTCGCCACGCGGCTCAAGACCACGAGACCGTGACCAGCTCCCGGCCCGACGAACCGAGGTCGGGCGGCAGCGCCGGGTCGACGCCCA
Organism: Amycolatopsis sp. NPDC004368; assembly: GCF_053602515.1. Classification (NCBI taxonomy): domain Bacteria; kingdom Bacillati; phylum Actinomycetota; class Actinomycetes; order Pseudonocardiales; family Pseudonocardiaceae; genus Amycolatopsis; species Amycolatopsis sp. NPDC004368. Next base: position 90,332 of record NZ_JBSGDT010000025.1, read on the forward strand.
GCTCCAGCAGCGCTGCGGCCACCTCGCCGGACCGCTCGGCAGGCAGGCAGAGCCGGCGACGTGTCACGTCGACGAGGTCGGCGAAAGTCTCGTGTTCGGCCTCGTCGGGGCGGCGCCAGCGGGTGACCTGGGGTTCGATGCCGAGCTCGGCCAGGGCGGCGAGGAAGTCGCCGGCGGTCGGTCCGAGGGGCCGCCGCACGCCGTGGAAGCGCGCCCACAGGTCGTTCAACTCGGTCAGCGGGTGCGCAGCCGCCGTCTCCAGCACGACCCGGCGCCGGGCTCGGTCCGTCAGCGCCGCGATGAACGGCGCCAGGTCGGGCACGTTGTAGACCACGTTCCCGCACAAGACCAAATCGGCGTCGGCCACCCGCGAGGCAGCCTGGGGCCAGTGCCCGAGCACCGGCTCGGCCGCCACGCCGAGCCGTGCCGCCCGCGCGGCGAACGACGCGAGCAACTGCTGGTCCCCGTCCACGCCGCACACCGCCGTCACGCCGGCCCGCCCCACCAGTGACAGGCTCGTCGCGCCGGCCGCGACGCCGACGTCGAGCACCGTGCCCGGCTCGGCCAGCACCGCCGCGGCCTCGGCGAAAGTCGCGCCGATCGGCGCCGCGATCTGCGCATCGGCGCGGCGCTCGAACACCCGCCGGGGCAGGACCCAGGGCGGGTCCGCCACCGCGTCGGCAATGGCCGCGGGAACGGCCCACTCGGCCAGCTGCTCCGCCCACTTCCGCACCGCCGACACGCGCATCGCCTCCCGCTCGGATCCGTCTGTCGAAATCCTCCCCCAAACAGCGCGCACGCCCACGCCAACCCGCGTAACCTCCGGATCCAGACCACGGAAGGGGGTACTCGTGGCCGACAACGGCACAGGCGCCGCGATGGGCTTGTACGGGCTCACGAAACGGTTCGGGACCACGCTCGCCGTCGACAACGTCTCGCTGGAAGTGCCGCGTGGCTCGTTCTTCGGGCTCGTCGGGCCCAACGGCGCGGGCAAAACCACGTCGCTGTCGATGGCGGTCGGGCTGTTGCGGCCCGACCAGGGGCAGGCCCACGTGTTCGGCGTCGACGTCTGGCGGCAGCCGGAACGGGCGAAAGGCCTGATCGGGGTCCTTCCCGACGGACTGTCCATTCCGGAGCGCCTCACGGGCCGCGAGCTGCTCACGTACATGGGGCTCCTGCGGGGGCTGCCACCGGTCACCGTCGCCGAGCGGGCGCAGGAGCTGCTCGGCGTCCTGGAGCTGCTGGAGGCCGAGCGCACGCTCGTGATCGACTACTCCGCCGGGATGCGCAAGAAGATCGGGCTCGCGATGGCGCTGCTGCACGGCCCGCGGCTGCTGGTGCTGGACGAGCCGTTCGAGGCCGTCGACCCGGTGTCGGCGTCGACGATCCGCACGATTCTGCAGCGGTTCGTCGCCTCCGGGGGCGCGGTGGTGCTCTCGAGCCACGTGATGGCGCTGGTCGAGCAGCTGTGCAGCCACGTCGCCGTGATCACCCGCGGCCGGGTCATGGCCGCGGGCGCGGTGGACGACGTGCGCGGCGGCGGGAGCCTGGAAGACGCGTTCGTGCACATCGTGGGCGGGCGCACCGGCGGAGCGGAAGGACTGTCGTGGTTGGCGTCCTCGTCCGACTGAAGCTGCGCGTACTGCGCAACTCCCTGCGGGGCGGCCGCGTCGCGGGGATGATCGTCGGTGGTGTGGTGGGCCTGCTCGCCGGCGTGCTGACGATCGTGCTCGCCGTGGCGCCCGTGCCCGGCGGGCCCGACGTCACGCTCGACCTGCTGGCCTCGGTGTACGCGGGGTGGGCCGTCGGCTGGGTGCTTGCGCCGATCGCCACCGGCGGCGGGGACGACACCCTGCGCCCGGAGCACTTCGCGCTGCTGCCGATCGGGCGGCGCAAGCTCGCCGTGGGCCTGCTGGCCGCGAGCTTCGTCGGGGTGACGACGCTGGTCAGCCTGGTCGCGTTCCTCGGCCTGTTCGTCTACGGCCTGCGCTTCGGCATCGGCGCGGCACTGGTCGGGCTCGTGTTCACGGTGCTGCAGCTGGCGTTCGTGGTGCTGCTCTACCGCGTGGTGATGGCGGCGCTGGGCGCGCTGCTGACCTCGCGCAAGGGCAAGGAGCTCGGCATCATCCTGGTGGCGCTGACCGGTCTGTCCGGCGTCGGCGTGAACCTCGCGATCAACAGCCTCGGCCCCGCCATCATCGACGGCCGCGTGCCGACGTTCGTGAACGTGGTGCACGTGCTGCCCTCGGGCTGGGGCACGGTCGCCGTGCACGCGGCGGGCACCGGCTCGTGGGGCACCGCGCTGGGCCTGCTGGTCGCGATGCTGGCGCTGATCGCCGTGCTGGTCGCGGCGTGGGGCGCGCTGCTCGCGCGGCAGGTGACGAACCCGTCGTTCCGCGGCGCGTCCCGCACGAAGGTCCGAGCCGAAGGCGCCCGCACCCGCCGCAGCCTGCTGCCCGCGACGCCCGTGGGTGCGGTGGCGCGCAAGGAACTGTTCACGTGGTGGCGCGACGCCCGCCGGCGCGTGGCGCTGCTGTCGACGCTCATCGTGGGGCTCGTGGTCACGGTCGTCCCGACGCTCTCGGGCGGCCAGCGGCCGGCGATCGTGCCCTACCTCGGGGTCGCGGTGGTGTTCTTCGCGTGCATGCAGTCGGGCAACCTCTACGGCTTCGACGGCAGCGCGCTGTGGCACACGCTCACCGTGCCGGGCGCCGAGCGCGCCGACATCCGCGGGCGCCAGCTGGCGTGGGTGCTGATCGTCGGGCCGGTCGCGCTGCTGCTGGCCGCGGTCGTGCCGGGCGCGGTCGGCGAGACCGGCGCGTACCCGTGGGTGTTCGGCCTGGTGCCGGCCCTGCTGGGCGCGGGGGCCGGGGTGCTGATGCTGCAGTCGGTGTTCCTCGCCTACCCCCTGCCCGACCAGCGCAAGAGTGGCAGCCCGTGGTCGTCCGGTGGCCGGCCGGGGTGCACGCGGCTGCTGATGATGTTCGCGACGATGCTGCTGATGGTCGTCGGGGCGCTGCCGGTGCTCGTGCTGGGCATCCTGGGCGCCGTGTTCGACCTGCCGCTGGTGCAGTGGATCGGCGTGCCGGTGGGGGTCGTCCTCGGCGGCGTGCTGGCGTGGTGGTGGGGTGGCCTCGCGCGCGACCGCCTCGCGACGCGCGGGCCCGAGCTGCTGGCAACCGTGTCAAAGGAGCGGTGACGCCCGGGTGGCGGCTTTCCTGCCGCCACCCGCGCGGCCCGTCACGGCAGTGCGGCCAGCGATTCGGCCAGCACGTCTTCGGGCAGCTCGTTGTCCACCATCTCGCCAGAGAGGTAGGCGCCGTAGGCGGGCAGGTCGAGGTGGGCGTGGCCGCACAGCGCCGTGAGGATCACCTTCTCCTCACCGGTTTCCTTGCAGCGCAACGCTTCCTGGAGGCACGCGGCGAGCGCGTGCGTCGGCTCGGGCGCCGGGATGATGCCCTCCGCGCGGGCGAAACGCACGCCAGCGGCGAAGCACTCCTGCTGCCCGACGGCCAGCGCCTCGATCAGGCCCAGCTCGTAGAGGTGCGAGATGAGCGGCGACATCCCGTGGTAGCGCAGGCCGCCGGCGTGGATCGGGTCGGGGATGAAGCCGTGGCCGAGCGTGTGCATCTTCAGCAGCGGGGTGAGGCCCGCGGTGTCGCCGAAGTCGTAGGCGTACGTGCCGCGCGTGAGCGTGGGGCACGCCGCCGGTTCCACGGCCCGGATCACCGGGTCCATGCGGCCGGCCAGCTTCTCGCGCAGGAACGGGAACGCCAGCCCGCCGAAGTTCGAGCCGCCGCCGGTGCAGCCGACCAGGATGTCGGGTGTGTCGCCGGCCAGCTCGAACTGCTTGAGCGCCTCTTCGCCGATCACCGTCTGGTGCATGAGGACGTGGTTGAGCACGCTGCCGAGCGCGTACCGCGCGTTCGGGTCGGCGGCGGCCTGCTCGACGGCCTCGCTGATCGCGATGCCGAGGCTGCCCGTGGACTCGGGGTCGTCGGCCAGGATCTTGCGCCCCGACTCGGTGAGCGCCGACGGGCTGGGGTGCACCGTCGCGCCGAAGGTCTCCATCATCAGCTTGCGGTAGGGCTTCTGGTCGTAGGACGCGCGGACCTGCCACACCTCGCACTCGAGCCCGTACTGCGCGCACGCGAACGCCAGCGCGCTGCCCCACTGGCCGGCGCCCGTCTCGGTCGTGAGGCGCGTGACGCCTTCCGCCGCGTTGTAGAACGCCTGCGGCACCGCCGTGTTGGGCTTGTGCGACCCGACGGGGCTCACGCCCTCGTACTTGTAGTAGATTCGCGCCGGCGTGCCGAGGGCCTTTTCCAGCCTTCGCGCGCGGTAGAGCGGCGAGGGGCGCCACAGGCGGTAGACCTCGCGGACCTCCTCGGGGATGTCCACGAAGCGGTCCGTGCTCACCTCCTGCGCGATCAGCGCCTGCGGAAACAGCGGCGCCAGATCCTCGGGCCCGACCGGCTCGCGCGTCCCCGGGTGCAACGGCGGGGGCAGCGGCTCCGGCAGGTCGGGCACCACGTTGTACCACTGCGTCGGGAGATCGGCTTCGTCCAGGATGTACTTGGTGCGCTCCGCCATCACGCCTCCTCGCGGTCTGGAAAACTCAACATAGATCTCGCCGGGGTTCGTGGCTAGTTTTGGTTGTCCACAGTGGATTGACGTCCGGGAGGAAAATTGCCCACTCGCATCGACCACCTCACGTTGGCCGACGGCTCCTCGCCCCTGCCCGTGTGGCTGCCCCCGGCCGGTTCCGGGCCCGGGCTGGTGCTCGTCCAGGAGATCTTCGGGCTCGACGAGTACCTCTCCGCGGTGGCCGGGGAGCTGGCCGCGCTGGGGTACGTGGTCGCGGTGCCGGAGCTGTTCCACCGGTTCGCGCCCGGCTGGTCGTCCGCACACGACGAGGCGGGGGTGGCGCGCTCGATGGAGGTGGCGGGGCAGTTCGATCCGGTGCTGGGGGTGTCGGACGTGCTGGCGGCGTTGGGGCACCTGCGTTCGTTCGATCCGCGCGCGGGGGTGTTCGGCTTCTGCCTGGGTGGGTCATTGGCCTTCGCGGCTGCGGCTTCCGCGCAGGGAGCTCCGGACACGGCGGTGTCGTTCTACGGGTCGACGGTGGCTGCTCAGATCGGGTTGCTGGAGTCGGTTTCCTGCCCGATCCAGTTCCAGTTCGGAGGGGTGGACCCGTTCATTCCGCGGTCGGATGTGCGTGTTGTCGAGGAGGCGGTGGCTGCCCATCCGGGGGCGGAGATCCATGTGCACGAGGACGCTGGACACGCGTTTCACAACCGGGTGGCGCCGATGTTCTACCGACCGGAGGCGGCAGCTCGGGCTTGGGACCTGGCGGTGGAGTTCCTGGACAGGACGTTGCCGGTGTAGAGGTCGCATCACGACTGTAGGGTCAGCCGGTGACCGCCGAGCACATTGACTGGGGTGGACAGCGGGAGGATGGGCCGACGGCCGAAGAGCTCGCCTTCACGACATCGCTCAACGCATTGGCTCCAGGACTGGACTACTGGCTGCACGCGGACGACGACGGCACACCGTGGCTGCTGGTGTCCCTCGATCTCATCCAGGAACACGTCATTCTCGACACGCTGCGTCTGGACTTCGACGCCCGCGGACTCCGCGGCGGATGGAGCCCGTCTTGCCTCAATGGGGACGACGGGCGCACCAAGTGAGCGGCGCCCGGTTGTCGCCACCGCGGCTACAAGCCAAGACGCCACGTCACGGGTGACCGCGTCGCGCGAGACACGACTATGTAAACAAAACCCACCCCACCTCGGTGGGGTGGATCCGTTCATTCCGCGGTCGGATGTGGCCGTGGTGGAGGCTGCGGTGGCCGCGCATCCGGGGGCGCAGATCCATGTGCACGAAGAGGCGGGGCACGCGTTTCACAACCGGGTGACGCCGATGGTTCTACCGGCCGGAGGCGGCGGAGCGGGCTTGGGATCTGGCGGTGGAGTTCTGGGGTCGAACCCTGCCGGTCTAGCAGCGAACTGCGCGAACAACGCATACGCTGGCCCTTCAGCGCCCCCAAACCCGGAGGAACCCACCATGTCCCACGCCGTGGACTTCACCACCGTTTCGACCGAAGGCCTCGAGTCGTCGCCGGTGGCGAGGGCGTTGGCGGGCCTGCGGGCGAACGAGGCGCGGTACTTCAAGAACAAGTACGACCACGTTTTCGCCGTCGAGCCGGCCGCCGAGGCCCCCGCGACGCTCGAATGGGTGAGCCGGATCCTGGAGGAGGAGCGGGGCATCGTCATCGGCTCTCCCGCGCTCGAGGTCAGCGAGTTCCAGGTGGAGAACATCCGCATGGCCTACGTCTTCTACGAGAGCGGCCTGTCGATCAACGTCATGTACACCCTCGACGACGGCGGGAAGCGCGCGGTCGGGTTCAAGCTGTCCGACGGCATGGAGGTACCGGAGGAACTCGCGGCGTTCAAGTTCGCGCGCCAGAAGTCGAAGCTGGCGGGGACGATCCGGGGGTCCTACTTCGTGATCAAGAACGAGTACTGAGCGAAGGCTGCAGCATCTTCACAACCCTCCGCGCCGAGCCCGCTAACGCCGCCCACAAAGATCCTCTTCCGCGCCGCACGCGTAATACTGAAACCCCGCCATCGCACCCCGCGCCTCCGGCGTCACCAGATAATCCCGGAACGCCGCCGCCAGTGAGCCCGACGGCAGGGGTCCCCGGCTGAACACGTACTCGACCGTCCAGAACGGGTAACCGCCCCGAATGTCGTCGAGTGTCGCGTTGCGACCGCCGAGGCTGATCTTCTTCACGGTCGTCGAGTGGGCCACGTCGGAGACGTCCGCGTAGCCGATGGCGTCGCCGAGGGTGGCGATGCGGTCGATGAGGTCGCCGGTCGAGCCTTGTTCGCAGATGATCGGCGCCGTGGCCGGGACGCCGGGGCGCAGGTCGCGGCAGGAGTCCGACGTGGCGGGGGCCTGGGTGGTGCCCAGGAGGTACTTCTCGAGTGTGCGGCGGGTGCCCGACGACGTCGAGCGGCCCGCGACCCGGATCACTCCGGTGTCGCGCGGGTTGCCGGTGATGTCGCTCCACACGCGAGCCCGGCCGGTGAAGATCTTCTGCACGTCGGACAGCGACAGGTCGTCCACGGGGACGTTTTTGCTCGCCACCAACGTGAACGGCACGATCGCGAGCTGCTGCGGCACGAACTGCGCGAAGTCGGGCTCGTCGAACTTGCCGTCGGAGAGGGCGAGGTCGATGGTGCCGTCGTGGAGGCGCTGCAGGCCTTCCACGCTGCCCGGCGTGCCGACCTTCACCGCCGAGCCCGGGCAGTACGCCTCGTACGAACCGGCGAGCTCCGTCGCGGCCCGGCCGAACGCGCTGGACCCCTCCACGCTCAGCGCGCCCGCCTCGCACGCCACGCCGTGGGGCAGCTTGGTGAACGGCGCGACGTTGTTGAGCAGCAGCACCACCGCGAGCGCACCCGCGCAGATCGCCGTGAGGCCGCCCCACGCGAGCGTGCCCGGACCGACCTTTTCCTTGCCCTCGCGGGTGGTGATGCGGCCGTCGCGCAGGAGGCCTTCCACGGCTATCTGGTGCTTCTCCCCCGCTTTCGTACCGGACAGCACGATCACGAGCTTGAAGGAGTGCTCCCGTTCGAGCTGCACGGCCGGCAGTTTCACGCGATCGCCGTCGATGGTGAAGTCGGTGAGCTTGCTGATCACGCGCTGCAGCACCGCGGGCTCGAACTCCGTCGCGTCGACGGAAATCACCCGGCGGCCCGGGAAGTGCAGCGCGAGCGGCGACACGTAGTCCGCCACCTCGATCCGCGAGCCGCCGGTGTTCTTCACGCGCACCACGACCACGCCGGGATCGGTCACGGCCGCGTGTTCGCCCTCCAGCCGCACGGTTTCGCCGATGTCGACGCCGAACGGCGCGTCGATCCGCACCCGGCACGAAAGGATCTTGCGGCGGCGCACGCGCACGTAGCTCACGCTCGTGGCCAGCGCGGCCACCACCGCCGCGATCGAGAGGCCGAGGATGCCGTTGCCGCTGATGGTCGTCTCGGCCACCCACTGGCGCTGCGTGATGCCCAGCACCAGCGCCACGAGCGCCACCACGGCCAGCACCACCCCGGCGGTGACGCGTGGTCCCTTGCGCGGCTTCGGGGCCGCGCGGTTGATCACCGCGTCGGTCAGCTCGCGCGCGCCCGGCGAGGTCGATGGCTCGGCCTGCTCCGCGCGGTCGATCCGTTGCACGGCAATGGAAACCTGCTCGTCGACCCAGCCGGGATCGTCGGCCTTCTCCGGATATGCCGCCTGGTACAGGGTTTTCGCGAGCTCATCCACGCTCTGCGGCGGCTGCGGGTCACTGGCGGGCATCGGTTTTCCCCTCCGGGAGCTGCTCGCACACCGGGCACTTCCCCGACATTCCGTCCAGCACGTACGAGGCCTCCAGCACGGCCTGCCACATGGCCTGCCGCGGTCCGCGGCTGCGGTCGGACTCCGCGACGTGCAGGAACTTCTCGACGACGATCTCCCAGTGGTCCTGCGCGAGCTTCCAGTCGCCCTGGTGGCGCAGGGCGAAGCGGATGCCGAAGTAGTGCGGCACCTCGAACCCGTGCCGGCTGTACTGCAGGCGGTCGAGCAGCGGGATGAGCCCGATGCGGCGCGCGTTCGACCGGCCGCGCATGCGCCCGATGGTGCGGTTGTCCGTCACCTCGGTCACCACGTAACCGGCCACCGCGCCCGCGAAACCCGTCACCACGAGCCAGCCGGCGAGCGACAGCGGCAGGGCGAGCGCGGGGCTGGAGGTGTCCCAGGGAGAGTCGATCTGCAGTGTCACGTCGTAGGCGACCCGGCCGCCGATGACGAACGCGTTGACCACGAACAGCCCGACGAACCCGGAGAGGATGTAATAACCGCGCACGCGCAGCCAGTACTGGATCCCGCGGAACCGGCGTACGCCCCGGCGCCGGCGGCGCACCAACGCCCGCAACGACTCCCTCGGCGGCGGCGGATCCACCTGGTTCGTTTCGGTCATCTGCCGCGCAACGACGCTCGCGCTGAGCGAGGCCCCCATCCACCACCCATGGCGCGGAACCTACCGGGCCACGGTGAACGGCAGACGAACAGGACCGTCGCCCAGACCGAGCAGGAATGGAGAAGCACTGGTCACGGGTGCGCGCCTACCGTTTCCGGCATGACCTCAATCGACAGCATCACCCTCGAGGTGGCCGACCGCGCCGCCGCCGAACGCTTCTACGCCACCGCCTTCGGGCTCGGCTCCCGCCTGCGTCTGCGTGCGGCGCAGAGCCCTTCCGAGGGTTTTCGCGGGTTCACCCTCTCGCTCACCGTTTCCCAGCCCGCCAACGTCGACGCCTTCCTCGACGCCGCGCTGGCGGCCGGCGCCACGTCGCTCAAACCGGCCGCCAAGTCCATGTGGGGTTACGGCGGCGTCGTCCGGGCCCCGGACGGCACGATCTGGAAGGTGGCCACCTCGGCCAAGAAGAACACCGGCCCCGCCGCGCGCGAGTACGACGCCCTCGTGCTGCTGCTGGGCGTCGACGATGTCGCGGCGAGCAAGAAGTTCTACGTGTCGCGCGGGTTGACCGCGGGAAAGAGCTTCGGGCGGATGTACGTGGAGTTCGAGACTTCGCCGGTGAAGCTGGGTCTGTACCGCCGCCGGGCGCTGGCGAAGGACGCGGGCGTCGCCGCCGACGGCACGGGGTCGCACCGGATCGCACTGGGCGGCGGCGAGGATTTCACGGATCCGGACGGCTTCGCGTGGGGAACCACCGAGTCGGCGAAGGTGTTGTGATGTGCCGGTATCGGTTGTACTCGGCGGAGGTGCCTGCGGACGAGGAAGAACTGCCGGAGCCGGAAACCGTTGCGGTGGAGGAGAAAGCGTCGGACGCGGTATCCGCCGACTGACCCGGTGCTGCGCGTGTGGCTGACCACGTCGTTCGACGCGCTCACGCGGCCCGGCAGCTGACTTTCCCCACGCCGGGCACGCCAGGGCGAGCCCGGCCCAGGACCGAGATCCCGAGCCGGGCACCCCCGCTTCACCCCTGCGCGAACCCGTCGAACATCCCCGCCTCGTACTCCCCACCCGGCATCCCCACGATCACGTTCATCCGGTTCGCCGCGTTGATCAACCCGATCAAGCACACGAGCGCCGCCAGCTGCTCGTCGTCGAAGTGCTTGCGGGCGTGGGACCACGTGTCGTCCGAGACGCCGGTGGAGTCGGCCAGGCGGGTGGCCTCCTCGGTCAACGCGAGAGCCGCCCGTTCGGCGTCGGTGTAGACCGTGGTTTCGCGCCAGGCCGCGACCAGCGCGAGGCGCACCGGGGTTTCGCCGGCGGCGACGGCGTCCTTGGTGTGCATGTCGAGGCAGAAGCCGCAGCCGTTGAGCTGGCTGGCGCGGATCTTGACGAGCTCCTGGATCTCCCGCGGCAGCGGCGAGCGGTCCAGCAGTGAGCTCACGCCGGCGAAGCGCTTGGCGAACTTGGCGCCGATCTCGGTGTCCATCACGTTCAGGCGGGTCATGGCAAGTCCTCACTCTCGGGTTTCGCCCACCAGATGCCGCCCGCCCGCCGGCTGTGACATGTCACGAATCACAGCCCGGCGGCATCTCATGGGGGACACTGGCGAAACCGAAGGGGGCACCACACATGGCCGACCGCGCCACGGAACTGTTCCTCACCCACCGCAACCTGCTGTTCACCATCGCCTACGAGATGCTCGGCTCGGCCGCCGACGCCGAGGACGTGCTGCAGGAGACGTGGCTGCGGTGGGTGGGCGTCGACCTCGACGAGGTGCGCAACGAGCGCGCGTACCTCGTGCAGGTCACCACGCGGCAGGCCCTCGGCCGGTTGCGGACGCTCGGGCGGCGCAAGGAGTCCTACGTCGGGACGTGGCTGCCGGAGCCGTTGCTGACCGCGCCGGACGTCGCCGAGGACGTGGAGCTCGCGGAGAGCGTGTCGATGGCGATGTTGCTCGTGCTGGAGACGCTCACGCCGACCGAGCGCGCGGTGTTCGTCCTGCGCGAGGTGTTCGACCTGGGCTATTCCGAAATCGCGGATGCCGTGGACAAGAGCGACGCGGCCGTGCGGCAGATCGCGCACCGCGCGCGGGAGCACGTGGCCGCCCGCCGGCCGCGGGGGCCGGTGTCGCGCGCCGCCACGCGGGACGCGCTGGCCGCCTTCCAGCACGCCATCGAGACCGGGGAGCTGCAGGGCCTGCTGGACGTGCTCTCGCCGGACGTCGTCTTCTTCGGCGACGGCGGTGGCGTCAAGCAGGCGGTGCTGCGGCCCGTGGTCGGCGCCGAGCGGGTGGCGCGCATCCTGGGCGCGGGCCTGGGCCGGCTCGCCTCGGCCACGCGCCTGCCGGTGCAGGTCAACGGCTTCCCGGCCCTCACCGTCCACTTCGACGGCGCGCTCGACACCGTGCTGGCCCTGCGGATCGACGACGGGCTCGTCACGGGCATCTACGCGGTGCGGAACCCGGCGAAGCTCTCGCACATGGAACGCGAACAGAGCCTGCAACGCTGAGCCGGCGGATTTTGTCGCTCCCCCCGGGTAAGTTCGATGACATGGCAACAATGGTCACGTTCCACGCCCATCCCGACGACGAGTGCATCGTCACCGGCGGCGTGATGCGCAAAGCCGCCGACGAGGGGCACCGCGTGGTGCTCGTGGTCGCGACCCGCGGCGAGGTCGGCGAGGTGCCCGACGGGTTCCTCGCCGAGGGCGAGCAGCTCTGGGAGCGCCGCGTCCGCGAAACGCACGCGGCGGCCGAGGTGCTGGGCGCCAAACGAGTGGAGTTCCTGGGCTACCGCGACTCCGGGATGATGGGCGAGCCGACGAACGACGAGCCGGGCTCTTTCTGGCAGGCGTCGGTCGAGGAGGCGGCGCAGCGGCTGGCCGCGATCCTGCGCGAGGAAGCGGCCGAGGTCCTCACGATCTACGACGACCACGGCAACTACGGCCACCCCGACCACATCCAGGTCCACCGCGTCGGCGTGCGGGCGGCCGAGCTGGCGGGCACGCCAAGGGTCTACGAGGCCACCACGAACCGTGACCACATGCGCCGCGGGCTCGAGCTGGCAGCGGAGAGGGGGGCGGTGCCGCGCGAGGCCGTGCCGGACGCCGACTCGCAGCTCGGCACCCCGGAGGCGGAGATCACGGCGGCGGTCGACGTCCGGCCGTACCTGACCGCGAAGCGGGCCGCCATGCAGTCGCACCCGAGCCAGATCGCCGAGGGGTCCTGGTTCCTGGCGATGCCGGCGGACGCGTTCGCGCAGGCGTTCGGCACCGAGTGGTTCATCCGCGCCGGCCACGGTCCGGGCATCACGGAGACGGACCTGATGGCGGGCCTATGACACCGCGGCGGTGACGTCCAGCTCCACCAGCTGGCCCGGATAGCCCAGGCGCGTCACGCCCAGCAGCGTGCTCGCGGTGCTGAACGCCGGCCCGATCGCCGAGCCGGTGAACCGGTTCCAGACGGCGGAGAGCACGGCGTGGTCGGCCGTGGCCACGTAGATCACCGTGCGGACCACGTCGTCGGCGGTGGCGCCGGCGGCCGCGAGCGCGGTGGCGGTGTTGCCGACGACCTGGTCCACCTGCGCGAGCACGTCACCGGCGACGACGAGGCCGTCGAGCCCGAGCGGGCACTGGCCGGCGAGGTACACGCTCGTGCGGCCGAAGACGGTGGTCACGTGGTGGTAGCCGGGCGTCGCGTGCAAGGCGGGCGGGTTCTGCCGTTGAATGGTCACGGGGCTGCATGGTGGCGCACCCGCCGCGCGGCCGGCCAGTGGTTTTCGGGGCTCGGGAGGGCAGATGCGCAGGACTGTGAGCTGGGCCGACGGCGCCGTCGTGATCATCGACCAGGTCGCGCTGCCCGGCGTGTACCGCACGCTGGAGCTGCGGACGGTCGACGAGCTCGTCGACGCGATCCGGCGGCTCGCCGTGCGGGGCGCTCCGGCCTTGGGCGCCGCGGGCGCGCTCGGTGTCGCACTGGCGGCGTTCGCGGGTGGCTCGGCGGACACGGTGCGGGCCGAAGCCGAACGCCTCGCCACCGCCCGCCCGACGGCCGTCAACCTCCGCTGGGGCGTCACCCGCGCGCTCGGCAAGCTCGGCGACGGCCCCGAAGCCGTGCTCGCCGAGGCCCTGGCCGTGCTCGACGAGGACGAACACCTCAACCGCACCGCGTCGGGCCACGCGGCGGAAGTCGTGCTGCGCGAGACCACCCGCCGCCCGCTTCGGCTGCTCAGCCACTGCAACGCTGGCCACCTCGCCACCGTCGCGTGGGGCACCGCGCTCGGCGTCGTCTGGCACCTGCACGAGCGGGGCCTCGTCGAGTCCGTCCTGGTCGACGAGACCCGCCCCCTGCTGCAGGGCTCCCGCCTCACCGCGTGGGAGCTCGCCCAGGCCGGCGTCCCCTACCGCGTCCAGCCCGACGGTGCCGCCGCCCTCGCGATGTCCCGCGGCCTCGTCGACTGCGTCCTCGTGGGCGCCGACCGCATCGCCGCCAACGGCGACGTCGCCAACAAGATCGGCACCTACGGCCTCGCGATCGCCGCCGCCCACCACGGGGTGCCGTTCGTGGTCGTCGCCCCGGAATCCACTGTGGACTCCTCGATCGCCACGGGCGCGGACATCGAAATCGAAGAGCGCCGGCCTTCGGAGCTCACGGAGTTCGGCGGCGTCCGCATCGCTCCCGAGGGCGCCGAGGTCTTCAACCCGGCCTTCGACGTGACCCCGGCCGGGCTCGTCACGGCGGTGGTGACGGAAAACGGGGTCCGCCTCCCTCAGCCGACGGCGTAGACCCGGCTGTCGCGAAACGCCCTCCGGCCCGGCTACCCGACGAGCGACCGGTACAACTCCAGATGTGCCCGCCCGGCTGCCGCCCAGGTGTGGCGCTCAGCCAGAGCCACCCCCGCCGCGCGGTCTTCCGGCCCGGAATCCAGCGCGGCTTCGATCGCGGCCGCGAAACCGCGCGGTGTGGTGGCGAACCGGGCCACGCCATCGAAAACCTCGCGCAGCACCGGGAGATCACGCGTCACCACCGGCACCCCCGCGGCCAGGGCTTCCATCGCCGCCAGGCCGAAGCCCTCCTTCGTCGAAGGGAACGCAAAAACAGCCGCCGAACGCACCAGCGACGGCAGCGAGTCGTGCGCAACCGGCCCCAGCACCACCGGGTCCACGCCCAGCGCGGCCGCCCGCTTGTCCCAGCGCTCGCGGTAGTCGCGGTAGTCGAAGAGCGTCTCGCCGCCCGCGATCACCAGGCGCACCGAAGGGTCGAGCAAGGCCACGGCCTCCAGCAGGTCCAAAGAACCCTTGCGTGGCTCGATCCCGCCGACCGCGAGCACGTACCGGCCGAACCGCGCCCGCCAATCCCCGTACGGTGCCGAAGAAAACCGCGCAGCCTCGACACCGTTGGGGATCACCGTGGCCTCGATCCCCCAGCCCGCGCGCACCTCCTCGGCGACCGACGCCGACACGCACACATGGGCGAACGGCCGCGTGATCGCCCGCTCGTGGCACGCGGCCAGCTCCGGTGTGGTGAACGTGTCGAGGTGGTGCACCGTCCGCACGCACCGGTCCACGGCGTTGGCCGAGATGCAGTCCTGCGCGTGCACGATGTCGTACTCGCCGCTGGGAAACGCCGCGCCCAAGACCTCGATCGAGCGCACGATCCGCGAACCCACCGACTCACCCGGCACGTCGGGGAACGGCACCACCACCGTCGTCACCCGCGGATCCACCGGCCGGAAGAAGCCGCTGTCACCACCACGACCGAGCGTCCACACGGTCACGTCCGCACCGAGCACGGCCAGGGCCTCCGCCAGCGCCAGCGTGTGCACCACGCCGCCGCGGGGTTTCGTCGAATAGCTCAGCAACGCGATGCGCAACGTCAGCCCTCCCGGTACGCGTGAGGTTTGCGTTCCCCGAGGTGGTGCAGCACGCGGCGGGCGTTCGCGACTTCGCCCGCCACGTCGACCTCGGCCACCGTGAGGCCCGCCTTCGACCAGGTGCGCGCGAGGATCTCACCGCCGGGGCCGACGACCTTGGCCTGGCCGAGGAACCGCATCCCGCCCATCGCACCGGTCTGGTTGGACGACACCAGTACCACCTGGTTCTCCGCGGCGCGCGCCTGGTCGTACAGGTCGAACAGCCGCGACTGGCGGTCCTGCGCCATCCGCGGCGCCCGGTCGGTGATGCTCGTCGGCCACGCCGAGAGGCACGCGACGATCTCCGCGCCGTCCACCGCGAGCGAGCGCGCCGATTCCGGGAACGTCTTGTCGTAGTCGATCAGCATCCCGACGCGCCCGACCGGGGTGTCGAACGCGGTGAACGAATCCCCGGCGTCGTACGCCACGCTCTCTCCCGGCGGCTGGTGCACCTTCCGGTGGTGGCCGAGCACGCCGTCGCCCGTCACGCACACGGCCGCGTTGTAGCGGCGCGCGCCGTCGGCCTCGCAGTAGCCCACGCACACGGTCATCTCGGCGGCCAGCGCCTGCACCGTTTTCAGCTCGGGGCAACCGGGTTCGAGCGCCGGTGGCAACGCGTCCGGGTCGGGGTTGCGCAGGTCGGCGAGGTAGCCGCCGAGCGCCGCGTCGGGCAGCACCAGCAGGTCCGCGCCGCTTTGGCGCGCGTGGTCGATCAACGTGGCGATGCGCCGCAGGTCGAACTCGAGGTCACGCCCGAAGTGGGCGGCCACCGCGGCGATCCGGAGCCGGCCCATTCACCCGCCCACGGCATACGCGGCGGGCCGGCGGTCGGCCAGGTGCGCCATCGCGCGGCGCGCGCCCGCCAACGCGGCGGCGACATCCAGCTCGGCGATCGCCAGGCCTTCGCCCACGCCCGTGTCGGCCAGCAGCTCGCCCCCGGGGTCGACGATCTTCGCACTCGCCACGAACCGCAGGTCACCGAACGTCCCCGACTGGTTGGCCGAGACCCACACGATCTGGTTCTCCAGCGCACGGGCCCGGTCGAACAGGTCGAACCGGCGCTTCCACCGGTCCTCGGCGAGGTCCGCGCTCGGGTTGGTCCGGCTGCCCGGCCACGCCGACATGCACACCACCACCTGCGCGCCGTCGAGAGCCAGCGCCCGCGCCGATTCCGGAAACGCCTTGTCGTAACAGATCATCATGCCCAGCCGGCCCACTGGCGTGTCGAACGCGGCGAACCCGTCACCCGCGCCGTAGCTGGCGTCCTCCGACAACGGCTGGTGCACCTTCCGGTGGTGCCCCAGCACGCCGTCGCCGGTCACGCACACGGCCGAGTTGTAGCGCCGGTCACCGTCGCGCTCGCAGTACCCGGCCGTGACCACGAGGTCGCCCGCCAGCTCGGCCAGGCGGCGGATCTCCGGGCCCTCCGGGTCGAGCGCGGGCGGGCCCTCCGCGTCACCGTCGAGGTTCGCGAGGTACCCGCCGAGCGCCGCCTCGGGCAGCGCGAGCAGCCCGACACCCTCGGTCCTGGCCTCTGCGATCAGCTCCTCGATCCGCGCGAAGTCGCCCTCGACATCGCGGTCGAAGGGCGCCGCCACCGCGGCTATCCGCATCGTGCTCATGTTCTCTCCTCGGTCATGCTGCCTCCCCCAACCCCGTGACCCCGCCGTCCACGACGGTGGTCACCTCGCCGTCCTGCCACCGCAGCCGCACGCCGGATCCCGCCACGAGCTCGCCGCATCCGGCGGTCACGGCGGCACGGGCCGGAGCGGGCGCCCCGGCCGTGAGCATTGCGAAGCCCGGGAAGCAGGTGAACCAGTCGCCCACCGTCGTCCCAGCCGGGCGCGGCACCTTGGCGACGTCCAGCACCGCACCGCAGCCCGACGCCTCGGCGAGCATCCCGAGCGTGCCGGCCAGGCCCGCCATCGACACGTCCTTCGCCGCCGTGGGCCGCGCCCGGGCGACGGCGCCGAGCAGGTCACGCAGCTCGGGCGTGCGCCGTGAGCTCGTCGAATCCCATTGCCGCCCGGTGTATCCGGGCCGCCAGCGGCCATCGAGGTCGGCGGTCAGGTACACCGCCTGGCCGGGTTTCCCACCGCCGCCCGGCACCGGCTGGGCAGAGCGGCCCAGCGCGGTGACGGCCAGCGACGCCGGGACGCCGAACTGCGTGTGGCCGCCCAGGACCGGCACGCCGTACGCGGCGCTCGCCTTCCGGAGTCCGGAAAGGACTCTCGCGGCGAACGACGCGTCCCGGGCACCCAGCGCATCCAGCAGCGCAACGGGTTCCGCACCCATCGCCGCCAGGTCGTTCACGTTCACCAGCACCGAGCACCAGCCGGCCCACTCCGGGTCGCGCTCCACCATCGACGGCACGATCGCGTCGCACGCCGCGACCAGGTCGCTGTCCGGGATCGGCACGCCGTCGTCGCCGAAGAAGCCGGGGCTGCCGGTGAGCCCGGGCAGCAGTGTCCCCAGTGGACGTTTGGTGGCCTGCGCCAGTGCGGCCACGCGGCCGATGGGCCACCGCATCAGGACGTGCTCGACGCCCGCCACCGTGACCGGCCGGACGTGCTGCCAGCCCAAGCGCGTGAACATGCGCTCGTTCTGCACCTGCACGGTCGCCTCGAACCGCAGCGCGCCTTCCGTTTCGGCCCGGGCGCACGCGGCCCGCACGAGGGCGCGCCCGACACCCTGCGGGCTGCCCGGAGCGACGACCAGCCGGCCACCGGTCCACCAGCCGAAGTCCGGGCCGTCGTGCGCCGGGCCGAGCCGGACACCGCCGAGCACGGTGCCGGTGGCGTCGCGCGCCACGAGCACCAGCGTCCGCGGGTCGGTGTCGCGGTCGTCGACGTCGTGGCGCGCGAACAGGCCCTGGCGCTCCACGAACGTCTCGTGCCGCAGCGCCCGATAGGCCGTCAGTCCACTGTGGTCGGACGGGTCGATCCGGAACTCCGGCGGGGCACCGGCGCCGCGGGAATCTCCGAGCAGCGCCAGGATGTCGTGGTCCATGTCAGCCTCCCGCCGCGCTGAGCACACTGCACGCTCCGCACGCCGCGCAGCCCGCTCCCTGGTCGGCCCCGGTCATCCCCGCGGCCCGCAGCAGCTCGGCCACCCGCCGCGTCACGTCACGCACCAGCGCGGGCGATGGGGCCACCGCACCGTCGCGCCGGGCGAGCGTGCCGAGCATCGGGCGCATCGGCACCACGAACGGGTACACGCCCCGGTCGATCAGCCAGCCGGCGCCCGCGACGAGCTCGTCCGGATCCTCGCCGAGGCCGATCAGCAGGTAGGTCGACACGCGGTTGGGGCCGAACACGCGCACGGCCTCGTCCCAGGCCGCCTCGTACTCCGCCATGGGCACGCTCGACTTGCCGGGCATCCACCGGCGGCGCACGTCCTCGTCGAGCGACTCCACGTGGATGCCGATCGACGTCGCGCCGGCCTCGTGCAGCTCGGTCAGCACGGCGAGGTCGCCGGGCGGCTCGATCTGCACCTGGATCGGCAGGCCGGGCACGGCTTCGAGCACCGCGCGGACGCAGCGCACGAGGTGGCGCGCTCCGCGGTCCGGCCCGGCCGTGGTGCCGGTGGTCAGCACCATCTGCTTGATCCCGTCGAGCCGCACGGCCGCTTCCGCGACCTCGGCCAGCTGCGCCGGGGTCTTGGCCGCGACCGTCGAATCGGCGCGCAAGGACTCTTCGATGGTGCAGAACCGGCAGCGCTCGTCTTCGACGTAGCGGATGCACGTCTGCACGACCGTGCTCGCGAGCACGTCCTTCCCGTGCAGCAGCGCGATCTTGCGGTACGGCACTCCGTCCGCAGTGGACATGTCGTAGAACTTCGGGCGGGCCACTGGTTCGACCGTGAGGCCGAGGTCCAGCGAGCCGCGGAAGACACGGCCTTCCCTGACTTGGTACGGGCTTTCGTCGTTCAGGGGCAGCGTGGCGTTGGCACCGTCGACGACCAGGTGCCCGTCGTCACTCGGCCCGGCGCCTTTGCTGCGCTGCACGGGTGCGTCCATCCGCACCCCGCGGACGGCCATGTCGGCGCGGGTGTCCAGAATATCCTCGGTAGTGGTGCCAACGCGCACGCCCGCCTCCTAGAACATGTACGTGGAGTTGATGATCGCGCCCTTGCGCGCGTAGTGGATCAACGCGTCCTGCACGTCGAGCGGGTGCGCCGGGATCACGCCTTCGATGAGGTCTTCCTCGCGAGCGCCGTGCAGCGAGAGGCCGAAGCGGCAGCAGTAGACCTTGCCGCCCTCGGCGATGAACGTCTTGAGCTGGTCGTTGATGTTCAGCTCACCGGGGAACGCGGCGTTGCCGGTGGTGGGGAACCCGCGCGTGGCCAGGCAGTTGAGCGAGCCCGGGCCGTAGAAGTAGATCGCGGTCTCGAAACCCTTGCGCAGCGCGCGGGTCGCCTGCAGGATCGCGACGAAGCTCACCGACGACTCGTGCGCGATGCCGTGCACGAGGGTGAAGTACGTCTCCCCGTTCTCCGCCTGGTAGTCGGGGAAGATCTTGGTGGCGCCGTAGAGGTTCGAACCCTGCGGCAGAGACGGGTGCGGAATCTCGTCGAGGCTGGTCTTCTCGAGGTCGGTCAGCTCGGCCATCGGTCATTACCCTTTCTTCGGTCCGTACAGCACCTCGAACGTGCTCCGGAAAACGCGGTCGGCCAGCTCGCCGTCGCCGACCACTGCGGTCAGCTTCGCGAGCTCGCCTTCGTAGTCGCCCCACGGCTGGTCGGAGGCGAAGAGCACGCGGTCGTGCCCGATGCCCCGCCGGGAGATCTCCTCGGCGAGCCAGCGCGGGGTGAAGCCGATCGCCCAGGACAGGTCGGTGTAGACCTGCTTACCGGCGGCGATCCAGTCGAAGAAGCGGCCGCCGACGAGCTTGATGTGCCCGCTCATCCCGCCGCCGAAGTGCACGAGGTGCAGCTTCGCGTCGTCGGCGTACTCGTCGACGAGCTTGCCGACTTCGTCCACATCGGACGCGGCGCCGGGTGAGGTGTGCACGTGGACGACGAGGTCGTGCTCGCGGGCGGTGGCGAAGATCTTGTCGAGCTGAGGTTTGCAGGCCGGGTCGCTCGCGCGGCCCCCGAGGAGGAAGCTGAGCTTGAGAGCGCGGACGCCGGGCTCGCCGGCCAGCTTGAGTGCCTGGTCGGTTCTCGCGGCGTCTTCCGCTCGTGGCGACACCCACAGGGCCGCGGCGATTCGATCGTCCTTTTCGGACGCTTCTACGCAAAGCTCATTGAAGGAGAACGCGATTTCTGGGTCGGGCACGCCGTAGTTGGGGATCACGAGGGCGCGTTCGGTGCCTTCACGGTCCAAATCGGACAGCAGCTCGTCGATCGTCGCCCGCGAGCCGATGGCCGGGGCGACCGGCGCGCCGCCGTAGAAGGGATACGCGGGCAGCACGCCGAGGTGGCGGTGGGCGTCGGCGATCCAGCGCATCACGCGACCGTCCTCGGGGCGACCCAGTCGTCGGCCGGGGCGGTGTTGCGGGGCGTGCCGGAGATCCAGCGGACGTCGGCCGCGCGCTCGCCCGCGACGATGCGCCGCGCCAGGTACTCCGCGTCGGCGCCGACGCCGCAGAAGCGGCCGGAGCCCCAGGTGTGCTGCCACGGCAGGCCGAGGAAGAATAGTCCCGGGCAGCTCGTGACGCCGCGGCGGTGCGTCGGGTAGCCCTTGCCGTCGAACACCGGGACGTCGATCCAGCGGTGGTCCCGGCCGAAGCCGGTGCTCCAGACGACGGCGGAGATCCTGGTGACGTCCAGGGTCCGCGGCTCGTCGTCCGGCTGCCAGACGGGGGTGTAGCGGGGTTCGGCCGGTGCTTCGATGTTCGCCCGGGTGAGGTAGGCGTCGATCGAGTCCTTGATGCCTTCGGACACGGCGTCGGCCGCGTCGAGGTTGCGACGGAGATCGGGGGCGAAGCTCAGGGTGCCTTCGCGGACGTCGGTGAGGCGTCCGTAGAGCTGCATTCCCTCACGGGCGAAGGCGCGCAGGTCGATGTCGTGGCCGCCGTCGCGCCCGGTGACGTAGTGGTTGGCACGGAACCGGACGGCATCGGCGTCGGCGAACTCGTCGATTCCCCTGGCGTAGTAACCCATGTCGTCGAGCCAGGCCACCACGTCGCGGCCCCGGTAGCGCCGCGCCACCCGCGGCGCCGACCCGACCGCGAGGTGCACGCGGCGGCCCGCGAGGTGCAGGTCCTCGGCGATCTGGCAGCCGGACTGGCCGGTGCCCACCACGAGCACCTCGCCGGCGGGCAGCTGCTCCGGGTTGCGGTACTCGGAACTGTGCAGCTGCACGGTGGTCGCCGGCAACCGCTCGGCCAGCCGCGGCTTCAGCGGCACCTGGTACGGGCCGGTCGCCACCACGACGTGGTCGGCCGTCAGCTCACCCTGCGTGGTGGCCACGCGGAACCCACCACCGGGCACCTTCGTCAGGCGCGTGGCCGCGGCCCCTTCGACGATGGGCACGTCGAAGGATTTCTTGTAGTCTTCGAGGTAGGCGACGATGTCGTCGCGCACCATGAACCCGTCCGGATCATCGCCCGGGTAGGGGAAACCGGGAAGCCGGCACTGCCAGTTGGGCGTCACCAGGCAGAAGCTGTCCCAGCGGCGTGAGCGCCACTCGTGCCCGGCGCTCTCGCGCTCGAGCACCACGTGCCCGACCCCGGCGGTCGTCAGGCAGTGGGACATCGATAGCCCCGCCTGTCCGCCGCCGACCACGATCACCGGCCGGTGCAGGCCGTCGAGCTGGAGGTTCATGCCGCACAGTGCACCGCCGGGCGGAGTCCGAACCGTTTCATCCGGAACACCGCCGTGTTACATGCCCCGCGCAGAGTTACGGTTCGCACGACTGGGCGTTAACACGAATTCGGGTGAGGGTAAGAAAACCCCAGGCCACTGGATCACGAAGAACGGCAGGCGCATCTCGATCAAGGGCAACGGCGAGGGCGTCGCCGTCGCTGTCGCCGGCCTGATGGTGTTCGGTGACGCTGCGGCCGCCGAGTCGCTGGGCGGGAACACCGCCGGCGACGTCGTGGGCCGGCTGCCGGGGCGTTCGATGAAGGCCCGAACCGAGTCCGGGCAGGAGAGCGCACGCGAGGGCGATGCCACGAACATGTGGAGCCGGCTGAAGTTCAAGGAGCTCAAGCGCAAGCTCGGACGTGGGGCCGACTGCTGGGCCGCCGCGTCGGGCCGGGTGCGAGAGTCCTCGGCCAAAACCCCGTGCGCGTCGCTGGACCGGATACTCCTGGCCGTCGGAGACGGTCATGGCGACGTGGCTGTCGTCTCGGTGGTACGCGCCGGGTTCAAGGCCCGGGCTCGGGCAGGAAAACCCCGCCAGGCCGAGACTGTTCAGGGCAGTGGGGACGTCCGCCCGCCGGAGGCCGCCGTGGCGCTCGGACCGCCGGTGCACGCCGGACCGGCCTCAGCTACTCCGGCCGGCCCGACGGCACTGGCCCGAACGTTGCCGCACACCTACCGGTGAAGTAACGCGAAAGGGCCCCTCCGCCCCAGCGGAAGGGCCCTGTTTCACCACCTCAAGGCCGCGGCCCCACGACCTCCGCGCCGTCGGTGATCGTGATGGCCATCGCCGGGCAGGAGTCGGCGGCGTCGAGGGCCGTTTCGTCCGGGGCGACGGTGTCGGAGAGCGTGTGGGCGACGGGGCCGTCCAGGGCGAAGAGCTCGGGCATCAGCGAGGCGCACATGCCGGAGCCGATGCACGTGTGTTCGTCGACTTCCACTTTCCAGGTCATGGTCACCACCCGATCGGCATGGAGCGTGGTCCGCGGACCAGCATCTGGGTCTTCCACACGATATCGCCGGCGAGGCGGAGATTCGGCATTTCCCGCGTGAGCGCCTTCAGCGCCTCCTGGAGCTCCAGGCGCGCGAGAGGCGCGCCGAGGCAGTGGTGCACGCCGTGGCCGAAGCCGAGGTGGTGGGTGTCCTCGCGGTCGAACACGAGGGTGTCGGCGTCGCCGAACTGGAGGCGGTCGCGGTTGGCCGCGCCGATCGCGACGAGCACCGGTTCACCCGCGCGCACGAGGACGTCGCCGACCTGCACGTCTTCGGTGGCATAACGCGCGAAGCCGGCGCCGGCTCCCAGGGGGACGAAGCGCAGCAGCTCCTCGACGGCCGCCGGGATCAGCGACGGGTCCGCCACGAGCCGCTTCCACTGCTCGGGCTGGTCGAGCAGGGCGTAGACGAAGTTCGGGATCTGGCTCGCCGTGGTCTCGTGGCCGGCGATGAGGATGCCGACGCACAGGTCCACCAGTTCGAGCTCGGTGAGCCGGTCGCGCACGTCGCGGGCTTCGATGAGCGCCGTCATGAGGTCGTCCTGCGGCTGCTCGCGGTGCTGTGCGATCAGGCCGGACATGTACGCGCGCAACTCCTCGCGGTTGCGCTCGGCCTCCTCGGCGGTGAGGCCGCTCGTGGTCAGCGCCGCGTCGCTCCACACGCGGAACTTCGGGCGGTCCTCGGTGGGCACGCCGAGCAGCTCGCAGATCACCGCGACAGGGATCGGCAGCGCGTACGCGTCGACCAGGTCGGCCGGCTGCCCGGCCGCCTTCATGTCCTCGATCAGCCCCGTGGCCAGCTCCTCGACGCGCGGGCGCAGCAGCTCCACGCGCTTCACGGTGAACGCCTTCGCCACCAGCGTGCGCAGCCGCGTGTGGTCGGGCGGATCCATGGCGAGGATGCCGTTGGTCCGCCGGTGCGCGGTCATCCGCGGCTCGTCCTTCTCGATGGACATCGCGCGCGAGAACCGCCGGTCGCCCAGCACGAGCCGGGCGTCGGCGAACCGCGTGGCGAGCCAGGCCGGCTCGCCGTGGGGCATCTGTACGCGGATCATGCCCTCGGACTCGCGTGCGGCCGCGTACGCCGCGTTGAGCGCGAGGCCCGCCTCTTCGTTGAACGGGTACGCCAGCGGCTCCGACTGCGTGGTGGTCATTCGGGGAACTCCCAATCTGACGGAAAGTCCGGGTTGTAAGCGCCTGCTTACAACTACGGTAGCGGGTCGGTCGCGCCTTGTCAGCCGCTGCGCAGCGGAAGATCATGATTACTTTGCGTCGCCGCCGGCCGCCCGCTCGCGCGGCGGCAACTCGCGCCGGGGGCCATGCGACTAGCCTCGTGCGCGAACGGGGAGGCACGGATGACCGCAGAATCGCACGCCCGGAAACGGGACGCCGCGGCGACGAAAGCGGCGCTGCTCGACGCCGCCGAAGAGCTGTTCGCCGAGCGCGGCTTCGACCGCACGACCGTGCGCGACATCGCGAACCGCGCCGGCGCGAACCAGGCGCTGCTCTTCCGCTACTTCGGCAGCAAAGAAGCCCTCTTCGAGTCCGTCATGGCCCGCGGAGGCTTCGCCCAGCTCGAAGCCACCCCGCCCGAGCGGCTCTTCGCCGAAACCCTCCAGTCCCTGCTCAAGGACGACTCCGAACGCCGCGACCGCTCCCTGGAGACCTATCTGCGCTCCACCGGCACCGACGGCGCGGGCGCCGCCCTGCGCGACCAGCTCGGCGAGGAGTACGCCCGCGCCCTGGCCTCCCTCACCGACGCCCCCGACGCCGCCCTGCGCGCCGACCTCGCGCTGGCCTGGCTGCTCGGCATCGGCCTCGTCCGCGCGGTCACCCGCAAGGACCCCCTGGCCTCCGCCTCGGCCGAAGACGTCACGCGGCTCACGAGCGCGGCGGTGCGGACGTTGCTGGAGCGGAGCGAGTAGACCGAGCAGTCAGCACGGCTCGCGGAGGCGGTGGTACGGACGGTTTCGAATTCTGGGCGGGCAACTCGGCGGTGCGCCCACCTGCCCGGGCGCACCAAAACGACCGGACAACCGCCGCACCTCACTCGGTCGGCTGAGCGCACATCGTCAGCGCAGCGCTCAGACCGGGTGGCCGCCGCGGCCGACCGGGCGTGCCATCCCCGCCTTCCTTTCGGCCAGGCCGCGTTGCCACCAGCCGAGGGTGCCCGCCTCCCTGTTTCGGCCACGCGCACATCTCGGAGCGAGAGCGAACCGCTCCGACCCGTCACTCCCGCTCCTCGGCCTCCCGAGGCAGTGCGCGTCGCAGTAGTTCGGCCAAGTGGACGGCCCGGCGGCCCGACTCCTGGGCGATCTGGGTGCGGCAGCTGAACCCGTCGGACAAGACCACAGTGGACTCCGCCGCCTCCCTGAGGGCGGGCAGCAGGCGGTCCTCCGCCACGGCCCTGGACACGTCGTAGTGGCCCTTCTCGAAGCCGAAGTTGCCGGCGAGGCCGCAGCAGCCCGAGTCGAGGGTGGTGTTGCGGACGCCGGCGGCGGCCAGCGCCGCTTCGTCGGCGGTGAAGCCGAGGACGGCGTGCTGGTGGCAGTGGACCTGGGTGACCGTGTCGACGTCGAGGGACACCGACAGGGGCTTCGGCGCGTCGGCCAGAAGTTCGGCGAAGGTGCGGGTGCGGGAGGACAGCAGGGCGCCCACGGGGTCGCCCGGCAGCAACGCCGCGAGGTCACCGCGAAACAGGGCGGTGCAGCTCGGTTCGAGGCCGGCCACCTCGTAGCCCGCCTCCAGGTACGGGCGCAGCACGGCCAAAGTCCGTTGCAACACGCGGCGAGCGATGTCCAGCTGGCCCGTCGACACCCACGTCAGTCCACAACAGACACCGCGGTCGGGTAGGACCACGTCGTAGCCGGCGGCGGTGAGGACCTCGGTGGCGGCCTGCAGGACGTCCGGCGTGAGGTAGTTGTTGAACGAGTCCGGCCACAGCACGACCCGCCGCGGGCCGGTCGCCCAGCGGCGCAAGTCCTTGCGGGTCCGGGTGAACGGCTCGACCGCGAACGAGGGCAGGTCGCGCTCCGGCGCGAGGCCGCCCACGCGCTTCAACGCCGACGCGGCCCAGCGGCGCCGCGAGAAGAAGTTCGCCACGCGCGGCGCCACGGACACCGCGCGCAGCCACATCGGCAGCCAGCCCATGGAGTAGTGCGACGCCGGGCGCCGGCGGCCGCGGTAGTGCTGGTGCAGGAACTCGGCCTTGTACGTGGCCATGTCGACGTCCACCGGGCAGTCGGACAGGCAGCCCTTGCACGACAGGCACAGGTCAAGCGCCTCGGCTACCTCCGTGGAGCGCCAGCCGTCGCGGATCACCTCGCCGTTGACCATTTCGGCCAGCAGGTGGGCGCGGCCGCGCGTGGAGTGTTGTTCCTCGCGCGTGGCACGGTAACTCGGGCACATCACGCCGCCGCCGCCGGTGTTGCGGCACTTGCCGACGCCGACGCAGCGGCGCATCGCCTGGCCGAAGCTACCGCGGTCCTCAGGGTAGCCGAGCACCGTCACGTCCTCCAGCGCGAGCGGGGCGCGGCGCACGCGCAAGTCGGCGTCCACCGGCCGCGGGTCGACGATGATGCCCGGGTTCATCCGGCCGTCCGGGTCGAAAATTCCCTTGAACCGCGCGAACAACGCCATCATCTCGGGGCTGTACATCCGGCCGAGCAGCTCCGAGCGCGCCTGCCCGTCGCCGTGCTCGCCCGACAGCGATCCGCCGTGCGCGGCGACGAGATCGGCCGCCTGCTCGAGGAACTTGCGGAACTGCGCCTTGCCCGGCGTGGACAGCAGGTCGAAGTCGAGCCGCAGGTGCAGGCAGCCCTCGCCGTAGTGGCCGTAGACCACGCTGCGCCGCCCGTGTTCCCGCATCAGCTCCTTGAACCCGCGCAGGTACGAGCCGAGCCGCTCGGGCGGCACCGCGGCGTCTTCCCAGCCGGGCCAGGCTTCCGCGCCGTCGGCCAGGCGCGTGGCCAGGCCCGCGCCCTCCTCGCGGATGCGCCACAGCCGGCGCTGCGCGGCGAGGTCGTCGAGCACCACGGACCCGGTCAGCGCCCCGCCCAGCGAAGCCGCCAGCTCCCGGGCCCGCTCGGCGGCCTCGGCCGGCGACGAACCGGCCAGCTCCACGAACAGCCACGCCCCACCGGGCGGAAGTCCTCGCGCCCGCCCGGGTTCGAGCATCGCGACGAGCTCCGCGTCCACCCCCTCGACGGTGAGCGGCGACCACGGCAGGATCCCCGGCACGGCGTCGGCGGCGTCGATGTCGGACGGGAACCCGAGCACGGCCAGCACGCGGCGCTTCGGCAGCCGCGCCAGCTCGACGGTCGCGCCCAGCACCGTGACACACGTGCCCTCACTGCCGACCAGCGCCTTGGCGACGTCGAACCCGTTCTCCGGCAACAGGTGTTGCAGCCCGTAACCCGAAACCCGCCGCGAGAAGCTCGACAGTTCCGTGCGCAGCAACGCGAGGTTTTCGCGCGCGAGCGCGCGCAGCTCGGAGTACACGCGGCCCTCGGTACCCGGCCGCGCCGCGCGTTCGTCCACTTCGGACGGTGTGGTCGGCCCGACGGTGAGCCGGGTGCCGTCGTAGAGCAGCACGTCGAGCTCACGCACCACGTCGACGGTCCGGCCCCACGCCACGGAGTGCGAACCGCACGCGTTGTTGCCGATCATGCCGCCGATCGTGCAGCGGCTGTGCGTGGACGGATCGGGCCCGAACCGCAGCCCGTGCGGCGCGGCGACCGCCTGCAGGTCGTCGAGCACCGTGCCGGGCGCCACGCGCGCGAGCCGCGTTTCGGGATCGACCCACTCTACGCCCCGCACGTGCCGCGACGTGTCCACGACGATCCCCGGCCCGCACGAGTTCCCCGCGACGCTCGTGCCCCCGCCGCGCGGCACCAGCGGCGCCCCGCGATCACGCGCGGCCGCGACGGCGGCGATCACGTCGTCGACCGTCTCCGGCAGCACCACGCCGAGGGGCACGTGGCGGTAGTTCGACGCGTCGGTGGTGTAGAGCGCGAGCGTGGCGGTGTCGCTGAGAATTCGCACGCCCTCCATTCAAGACAACGCCTCGGCCGGCCGCGCCACGCACCCCGGCGAGACGGCAGTGGACGAGCGCGGCGGCTTCCGCGAGGGGAGTCGTGCCTCGGTCCGCGGAATCGGACAGCAGGCGGGAAACCACGTCACCGATCGCCGTCGCGCACGGCCGCTTCGCCGTGCCCGACGCCCTCGGCTTCGCGCGAAACGGCGTACACGACCGCGCCGGCGCTCGCGACGAAGACGGCTGCCGCAGGCCCGGTCGGCACGGTCCGACCATCGCAAGCCGGAACGCTGTGCGATCCGACGGGCTGTCGCAGGCCCGAACACCGCGATCCAACGGGCTGTCGCAGGTCCGAACACCGCGACCCGACGGGCTGTCGCAGGTCCGAACACCGCGATCCAACGGGCTGTCGCGGACCCGTCGCGGAGTTGACCAGTGGGCGACCCGATCGATCCCCGAGTTGTCCACACCCGGCTCCGTGAACCACGAGTTGTCCACAGATTTGCCGCAACCGGTTTTTCGCCCTCTGACCTCGGTAAACTGGAACAGGGCAGCCCCCCCCCGTTACCTTTTTCGTAGTTCCTGATCAAGGAGCTGTGGTCACCAGACCCGGCATGACTAACGCCCCCAGTCGAACCCATGATCCGGGGGG
>NZ_JBSGDT010000026.1:0-108194 GCF_053602515.1 Amycolatopsis sp. NPDC004368
CGGCTCAGTCATGACAGCCATACCCGAAACCCCCGGGTCCTCCGATCCTACGAACGACCAGATCAAACCCGTACTCGAAAGGTAGGACAGTCATGTCGCTGACCGACGAACTGCTCGGCACCGTCGCCGAACTGCGCCAGACGGTGGCCGACCTGCACGGCGAGCTCACCCGTTACGAGCTGGTCGCCTGGACCGCGGGCAACGTCTCGGCGCGCGTGCCGGGGCGCGAGCTGATGGTGATCAAGCCGTCGGGCGTCTCCTACGACGAGCTCTCGGCCGACACGATGGTCGTGACCGACCTGCACGGGCGGCTGCGGCACGGGGATCTCGCGCCCTCGTCCGACACCGCCGCCCACGCCTACGTCTACCGGCATCTGCCCGAGGTCGGCGGGGTCGTGCACACGCACTCCACCTACGCCACCGCGTGGGCGGCGCGCGGTGAGCCGATCCCTTGTGTGCTCACGATGATCGCCGACGAGTTCGGCGGCGAGATCCCGGTCGGGCCGTTCGCGTTGATCGGCGACGACTCCATCGGCCGCGGCATCGTCGAGACCCTCAAGGCCAGCCGTTCACCGGCGGTGCTGATGCGCAACCACGGCCCGTTCACCGTCGGGCGCACCGCGCGCGACGCGGTGAAGGCGGCCGTGCTGGTGGAGGACGTCGCCCGGACCGTCCACAAGGCCTTCGAGCTGGGTGCGCCCACGCCACTGCCGCCCGAGGACGTCGACCGGCTCCACGCGCGCTACCAGAACGTCTACGGCCAGCGCTGAGCCACCCCGCGCAGGACACGAGGAGAAAAATGGCTTCACAGAACAAACCCCAGGTCTGGTTCCTCACGGGAAGCCAGGCGCTCTACGGCGAGGAGACCCTCGAGCAGGTCGCCGGGCAGTCGCTGGAGATCCAGCGGCTGCTGGCCTCGACCGGACGGCTGTCGGCCGAGCTCGTCGGCAAACCGGTGCTGACCGAGGCGGCGGCGATCCGCCGGCTGTTGCTCGAGGCCAACGCCGACTCCGAGTGCGTCGGCGTGATCGCCTGGATGCACACCTTCTCCCCCGCCAAGATGTGGATCGGCGGGCTCGACGCACTGCGCAAACCGTTGCTGCACCTGCACACCCAGCTCAACGAAGCGCTGCCGTGGCGCAGCATCGACATGGACTTCATGAACCTCAACCAGGCCGCGCACGGCGACCGCGAGTTCGGGCACGTGCTCACGCGGCTGTCCGTGCCGCGCAAGACCGTGGCCGGGCACGCGGGCGACCCGCTCGTCGTGGACCGGATCGACGCGTGGGCCCGCGCCGCGATCGGCGCGGACCACCTGCGTGAGCTGCGGCTGGCCCGCTTCGGCGACAACATGCGCGACGTCGCCGTGACCGAAGGCGACAAGGTCGAGGCCCAGCTGCGCTTCGGCGTCTCGGTCAACACCTACGGCGTGAACGACCTGGTCGCGCTCGTCGACGCCGTGTCCGAAAAGGACACCGACGAGCTGGTGGCCGAGTACGCCGAGGCCTACGCGGTGGTGCCCGAGCTCGCCGAAGCCGGCGCGCGCCACGACGCCTTGCGCTACGCCGCCAAGGTCGAGCTGGGGCTGCGGCGGTTCCTCGGCGACGGCGGCTTCGGCGCGTTCACCACGAACTTCGAGGACCTCGGCGGCCTGCGCCAGCTCCCGGGCCTGGCCGTGCAGCGGCTGATGGCCGACGGTTTCGGCTTCGGTGGCGAAGGCGACTGGAAGACCTCGGCGCTGCTCGCCGCGGTGAAGGCGATGGGCACCGGCACCGGCCGCGGCACGTCGTTCATGGAGGACTACACCTACCACTTCGGCCCCGGGGCGCCGAAGATCCTCGGCGCGCACATGCTGGAGGTCTGCCCGAGCATCGCCGCCGCCCGTCCGTCGTGCGAGATCCACCCGCTCGGCATCGGCGGCCGGGAAGACCCGGTGCGGCTGGTGTTCGACGCCGCGCCCGGCCCCGGCGTGGTGCTCGGCCTCGCCGATCTCGGCGACCGCTTCCGCCTGGTGGCCAACGAGATCGAGGTCGTCCCGCCCGACGAACCGCTCCCCCGGCTGCCGGTCGCCCGCGCGGTGTGGCGGCCCGCGCCTTCGCTCGCCACCTCGGCCGAATCGTGGATCACCGCCGGCGCACCCCACCACACGGTGCTGACCCAGGCCGCGCCGATCGAGACGCTGCGCGATTTCGCGGACCTGCTCGGCGTCGAGCTGCTGACCATCGACGCCGACACCACCCCGTCGGCCTTCGCCGACCGCATTCGCTGGAACCAGGCCTACCACCGGCTCGCCCAGGGCTTCTAGGAAGGAGCACGAACAATGAAGTTCAGCCGAGGGATCCGAGTTACTTTCGCTGCCGCGCTGGCCTTGACGCTGGCCGCGTGCGGGTCGAGCGTCAAGACGGCCGACCAGGCGCCGGCCGCCGGCTCGTCGGCCGGCGCGCTCGTCGGCGTCACGATGCCGACGAAGTCGTCGGAACGCTGGATCCACGACGGGGACAACATCAAGTCCGCGTTGGAAAAGCTGGGGTACAAGGTCGATCTGCAGTACGCCGAGAACGACATCCCCACGCAGGTCAACCAGATCGAGAACCAGATCACCAAGGGCGCGAAGCTGCTCGTGATCGCCTCCATCGACGGCACCGCGATCACCACACAGCTGCAGGAAGCCGCCGACCACAAGATCCCCGTGATCGCCTACGACCGACTCCTGCTCAACAGCCCGAACGTGGACTACTACGCCACGTTCGACAACTACAAGGTCGGGGTCGAGCAGGCGAACTCGCTGCTGAAGGGCCTGGGCACCGGACCGGGTCCGTTCACCATCGAGCTGTTCGGCGGTTCGCCGGACGACAACAACGCCACGTTCTTCTTCAACGGCGCCATGTCCGTGCTCAAGCCCCTCATGGACAGCGGCAAACTCGTGGTGAAGAGCGGCCAGACGACGTTCGCGCCGACCGCGATCCTGCGCTGGGACCCGGCCACCGCGCAGCGGCGCATGGAGGACCTGCTCACCAAGACCTACGGCGGTGGCGCGAAGGTCGACGGCGTGCTGTCGCCCTACGACGGCCTCTCGATCGGCATCCTCTCGGCGCTCAAGAGCAACGGCTACGGCTCCGCCGGCCAGCCCTACCCGGTCGTCACCGGGCAGGACGCCGAGGTGGCGTCGGTGAAGTCCATCATCGCCGGCGAGCAGTACTCCACGGTCTTCAAGGACACCCGCAAGCTCGCCGATGTCACCGTGAAGATGGCCGACTCCGTGCTCAAGGGCGGCAAGGCCGAGGTCAACAACACCACCGACTACGACAACGGCAAGAAGGTCGTGCCCTCCTACCTGCTGCAGCCCGTGGTCGTGGACAAGAGCAACTACCAGAAGGAGCTGCTCGACTCCGGCTACTACACCGCGGGGCAGCTGAAGTGACGGAACTGCTCGGCATGCGCGGGATCACCAAGACCTTCCCCGGGGTCACCGCGCTCGCCGACGTCACCCTTTCCGTGCGCGCCGGGGAGATCCACGCGATCTGCGGGGAGAACGGCGCCGGGAAGTCGACGCTGATGAAGGTGCTCTCCGGCGTGCACCCGCACGGCAGCTACGACGGCGAGATCCGGTTCGACGGTGAAGAGTGCGCGTTCGGCTCGGTGCGCGACAGCGAGCGCCGCGGCATCGTGATCATCCACCAGGAGCTCGCCTTGTGCGGGCAGCTGTCGATCGCGGAGAACATCTTCCTCGGCAACGAGCGGGCGCGGCGCGGGTTCATCGACTGGAACCGCACCAACCACGAGGCCGGCGAGCTGCTGCGGCGCGTCGGCCTCGCGGAGAACCCCGTGACGCCGGTGCGCGACCTCGGCGTCGGCAAGCAGCAGCTCGTGGAGATCGCCAAGGCGCTGTCGAAGCAGGTGAAGCTGCTCATCCTCGACGAGCCGACCGCCGCGCTCAACGACGACGACTCGGCGCACCTGCTCGACCTGCTGCGCGGGCTGCGCGACGAGGGCGTGACGTCGGTGATCATCTCGCACAAGCTCGGCGAGGTGATCGCGATCGCCGACACCGTCACGATCCTGCGCGACGGGCGCACGATCGAAACGCTCGACGCGGCCGGGCTCACCGAGGAGCGGCTGATCACCGGAATGGTCGGGCGCGACCTGGAGCACCGGTTCCCGCCGCGGGAGCCGGACATCGGCGAGGAGGTGCTGCGGATCGAGGACTGGACCGTGCACAGCCCCACCCAGCCGGGCCGGGTCGTGGTCGAGGGCGCCAACCTCTCGCTGCGGCGCGGCGAGGTGGTCGGCCTGGCCGGGCTGATGGGCGCGGGCCGGACGGAGCTCGCGATGAGCGTGTTCGGGCGCTCCTACGGCACCGGCATCTCGGGTCGGCTGATCAAGGACGGCGTGCCGATCGAGGTGCACTCGGTCCGCGACGCCGTGCGGCACGGCATCGCCTACGCCACCGAAGACCGCAAGCGCTACGGGCTCAACCTGATCGAGGACATCCAGCGCAACGTCTCCGCGGCCGGGCTGGGCAAGCTGGCGCCCCGCGGCTGGGTGAACGAACACGCCGAGCACGACACCGCCGCGCGCTTCCGGCGCGACCTGCGGATCAAGGCGCCGACCGTGCGCAGCGTGACCGGGAAGCTCTCGGGCGGCAACCAGCAGAAGGTGGTGCTGGCCAAGTGGATCTTCACCGACCCGGACGTGCTGATCCTCGACGAACCGACCCGAGGCATCGACGTCGGGGCGAAGTTCGAGATCTACACGATCATCAACTCCCTTGCCGCACAAGGGAAGGCGGTCCTGGTCATCAGCTCCGAGCTGCCGGAGCTGCTCGGCCTGTGCGACCGGATCTACGCGCTGTCCGCGGGCCGGGTGACCGGTGAGGTCACCCGGGCGGACGCGACCCAGGAGCTGCTGATGCAGTACATGACGAAGGAACGCCCATGACCACAACGGACACGGCCCGGCCCGCCACTGCACCGGCCGCGCCCGCGGGCCGCCGGATCTCGATCAACCCGCGCCAGAGCGGGATCTACGTGGCCTTCGCGCTGATCGTGGTGCTGTTCGAGGTGCTCACCGGCGGCGCGCTGCTGGAGCCGCAGAACATCTCCAACATCATCGTGCAGAACTCCTACGTGCTGATCCTCGCGATCGGCATGATCCTGGTGATCATCTCCGGCCACATCGACCTCTCGGCCGGGTCGGTGGTCGCGATGACCGGCGCGGTGTCCGCGGTGCTGATGGTGAACCTGCATGTGCCGTGGCCGCTCGCCGTGCTCATCACGCTGGTGACCGGCGCGGTGATCGGGGCGTGGCAAGGCTATTGGGTCGCCTACTTCGGCATCCCGGCGTTCATCGTGACGCTGGCCGGGATGCTGGCGTTCCGCGCGCTGACCCTGACCGTGCTGGGCAACCAGGGCATCGGCCCGTTCCCCGACGCGATCCGCACGCTGTCCAACGGCTTCACCGACGGCTACCTGGGCAACATCGGGCTCGGCCCGCTCGGCGGCGCCGACCTGGTGAGCCTCATCGTCGGGGTGCTCACGGTCGCCGCGATCGCGGTCACCCAGCAGCGCAAGCGTTCCGCGCGGCTCGGGTACGGGCAGGACGTGGACCCGTACCCGGTGTTCGTCGCGAAGGTGGCCGGGGCCGCCGTGCTGGTGCTCGCCGTGGTGGTGCAGCTCGCGCGGTTCAAGAACCTGCCGTGGGTGCTGATCCTGCTGGCCGTGCTGGTGGTCGGCTACTCGCTCGTCGCCGGGCGTTCGGTGTTCGGCCGGCACATCTACGCGGTGGGCGGCAACCTCCAGGCCGCGACCCTCTCGGGCGTCAAGGTCAAGTCGGTGGCGTTCTGGATCTTCGTGAACATGGGCGTGCTGGCGGCGCTCGCGGGGATCATCTTCGCCGGGCGCCTCAACCAGGCCGGCCCGACCGCCGGCGTGAACTTCGAGCTGGACGCGATCGCGGCGGCGTTCATCGGCGGCGCCGCGGTGCAAGGCGGTGTGGGCAAGGTCGTCGGCGCGATCACCGGTGGCCTGATCATGGCGGTGATCAACAACGGGATGTCCTTGATCGGCGCGCCGAGCGAGCGGGTGATGCTGGTCAAGGGCGTGGTGCTGCTGGCGGCGGTCGCGTACGACATCTGGACGAAACGCCGGGGCACGGCCTAGCGTCCTCAAAGCCAGATGAGCAGGGCGGCCGGGTCGAGCATGCCGTGGGGGCAGGTGGCGGTCCTGCCGAATCGGGTGACCATGGCGCGGGATTCGCTCGAGACGGTTTACGCAGCGTTCGACGATGTTGCGGCGTTTGCGGGCGAGGAGGCCGGACCGGTGGGCGCCCACCGGTCCGGCCGCGGCGTCGGTTGGCCTGCGGGTCATGGCGCTCGGGGATGGTCGCCGGGATGTGCCGTCGGTGCAGGGAGGAGCGAATAGCGCGGCTGGGGTAGCCCTTGCCGCATCCGGCTCGCTGTGCCCGCCGCACGACCCGGCCACCACCTCGGTTCGGCCTTGAACAACCTCCCGTCGAGCACCCGACGGTCATCAACCCGCGGACGCCCCGTCGCACCCGACACGGGAAGCAACGGCGCGATCGTCTGCCACCGCTCATCGGTCAACTCATGGCTACGCACCACAACCCAAGAGCAAAGCAGCTCACCCTCACCCACTTTGAGGACACGGCCTGGGGCCGGTAGCGGCCAGGCGACAGGGCGCTTGGCCGCTACCGCCGGAAGAGCGTGATGGAGTGGCCGACCTCGTCGATCGGGGTGCTGGTGGCGAGAAGTGCCTTCAGGTGGGCGTCGGCCTTGGCGATCGAGGAGTCGGACACGGCGAGGAGGCCGTGGACCTGATCCGATGGCACGCGCAGCGGGTCGGCGGCGGTGATCCCGTAGGCCGCGGGCACGCCGCTGCCCTTGTAGATCAGCCACACACGCTCTCCCGGGTGGCGGGTGCGCAGGCGCTCGGCGAGGCGGCCGAGGTCCTGGCCCCAGTCGACGTTCGAATCGTGCAAGCGCAGGTGCGTTTCGGCCGGGCCGCCGAAGGCCTCGTTCGAATAGGGCAGGTAGTACGGGAACGTGAGCAGCGAGCTGACGGCGGTGAACGCGACGAGCGCGGCGGCGCCGATGCGGGCCCAGTGGCGCCGCAGCACGACCAGGCCGGCCGCCGCGACGGCGAGGAACATCGGGAGGAACACCGTGTAGCGGACGCCGAAGTCGCGGCTGCCGGTCATGGCGGCGGCGAGCAGCACGGCGGACGGGATCAGCAGGTACGGCGCCGCGGGGCGCAGGCGGGGAATCGCGAGGAGCCCGGCGATGCCCGCGAGCCACAGCGCCAGCGTGGCGAGCGGGGTCTTCACCAGGATCGCGGCCGGGAGGTAGTACCAGAGCGCACCGAAGTACAGGCGGCCGAACAAGAAGCCGCTCCACACCTGGTCCTCGAAGCCGAACTGCAGGTGCATGCCGTCGAGGTACGGCCGCGGCAGCGGGAGCCAGTCGGCGAGCGCGCGCACACCGTTCAAGGCCGGGAGACCCGGCGGGGCCGACCAGCGCAGCCGCGGATCCACGGCGAGGTAGGCGGCCCACACCACGGCCACGGCGACCACCGCCACCCCCACGACCGCGGCGACGAGGCGCAGCGGCTTCGCGGCTGCGTCGCGGGTCCGGTCGTACCGCCACACGGACCACGCGGCCAGCAGCAGCACCACCGGTACGGCGGGCAGGGCACTCATCTTCGTCGCAACGGCCGCGCCGAGCGCGAGTCCCGCGAGCGGCAGGTACCCGGCGGGCCGGCGCCGGGCGCGCCACACGAGCCAGGCGGAGGTGAGCAGGAACCCGGCCATCGGCACGTCGAGCGTGGCGAGCGACCCGTAGGCGATGACGTCGGGCGAGAACGCGTAGAGCGCGAGCGCCATCAGCCCGCCGACCGGGCCGGCGAGGTCCCGCGCGAACGCGAACACGACGAGGCCGAACAGCAGCGTGAGCACGATCATCGGCAACCGCGCCAGGAGCATCACCTCGCCGGGGTCGGCACCCGACTCGTAGACCACCTGACGGCCGAGCTGGGTCTCGTCACCGGCGAACGCGGGGTCGAGGTGCACGCCCGCGAACGCCACGCCCGAGGCAATGATCAGCTTGCCCAGCGGCGGGTGCTCGGGGTTGTAGCGCAGGCTGTGCTGGTCGAGGTACACGACGGCCGCACCGACGTACACGGGCTCGTCGATGGTCGGCGTCTGCTCGACGGCCGTGGTGACCATCGCGAAGGCCATCTGGGCCAGCAACACGAAGCCGATGAGCGCCAGTGCCCACCGCCGCCACGGGGACCTGGCCGGGCTCCCGGGGGTCACCTCGGCCACGCTCGTCAGCGGGCTCGTCGGCGGCGGCACCCCGGTTTCCTTCCGTGCGAGAGAGCAGGTCAGGAGCCATGCTACGTCTCGTGCGATGGCACGACCGGGGTGCTGACGCACGACGAAGCCGAGGCCTGGCGTGAGCAAGAGCGCTACGGCCGGGATCACGACACCGGCGGTGAGATTTCGTCCGGGCAGGCGAACCCGATCCGTGCGCGCTACCGCCCGAGTTCCCCCGCCCGGAGACAGCGCGACCGCCGCAATGGCCCCTTCCCGCCACCCCAACCCCGCTCCGATGCCGAGCACGGCCCACACCGAGAGGCCAGGGCGGCCCTACAGAAGCAACAGCACCTGATGTTCGCCCCAAGGCGGTCGGCCGTGCTCCCAGTCAGGCGCGCCACGACCAACCCGGCGGCCACGATCGCGACCGGTGACGGCCGCGAGCGCGACGGCCGGCACCGACGGCAGGTGCTCCAGCCCATGCGCGACGAGCCCGCCCGCGACGGCCGCCACCCCGGCGGCGATCAGCACGAACAGCCAACCCACGACCTCGGCCCGGGGACGGTCCGCCATCGTGACCCCCTGTTCGTGCTGACGCCGAGGCGGACGTCAGCGCCGCGGCGCCGGGACCGGTCCCGGTAATTCGGTTGACCCGGCTTCGTTCCCCCGATGCAGTGTGGCGCGACGAGCCACCGACCCGAGGAGCCGACTGCAGTGGAGATCCGCGCGACGACCGAGCAGGACTTCGACGTGTTCGTCGCCACCGTGCACACCGCGTTCGCGCGCTTCCCGGGCACGCCCGACGAAGACGGAGGCGGGACGTGGTTGTCGTCGCTCGAGCCCGATCGCGGTTTGCTGGCCAGCCTGGACCAACGGCCCGTCGGCACGGCGGCGGCGCATTCGTTCGAGCTGACGCTGCCCGGGGACGTCGTGGTGCCGGCGCCCGGGGTGACGGCCGTCGGGGTGCTGCCGACGCATCGGCGCCGGGGTGTGCTCAGCGCGATGATGCGTCACCAGCTCACCGATCTGCGGGCGCGCGGGGAGGTGCTGGCGGTGCTGCTGGCGTCGGAGGCCCCGATCTACGGCCGGTTCGGCTACGGGCCCGCGACCTGCACCGGCCGGCTGACGGTGCCGAGCCGCCACCCCCTCGCCGTGACCCGTGGGGGTGCGGCGGCCGACACCGGGTCGATCGAGGTCCTGCGCAGGGCCGACTGCCTCGAGATCCTGGAAGACGTCTACGACCGCTACCGCCGCGCCCAGCCGGGTGCGCTGTCGCGGCCGCACTGGTGGTGGGCCCTGCGCGCCGGACAGCCGCCGATCGCGCCGGCGCCCCGCTACATCGCCGTGCACCGCGGTGCCGACGGTGTCCCGGACGGCTACGCGAGCTACTCGCTCGACGAGCCCGACACGCTGACGGTCGACGAGACCATCACGTCCGATGACACCGTTTTCACGGCCCTGGCCCGGTTTCTGCTCGACCACGACCTCATGGCCCGGGTCGTGTTCAAGCATGTACCGCCGTCGCACCCCTTGCGCTGGCAGCTCGCCGACTTCCGCGCGGGCGAGGTGAGCGGTGACACCGACTGGCTGTGGGTGCGGCTGCTGGACGTCCCGCGCGCGCTGACCGCCCGCGGCTGGTTCGCCGACGGGGAGCTCGTGCTCGACGTCACCGACCCGTTCCTCGACGAGCACCACCGCCACCGGCTGACCGTGCGCGACGGCCGGGCCGAGTGCGTGCCGACGGATCAGGTGCCCGACCTGTCACTGGACGTGCGGGACCTCGGCTCGCTCTACCTCGGGGGCACTGCGCCGAGCACGCTCGTGCGGGCCGGGCACATCCGCGCCCACCACCCGGGCGCGGCCGCTGCCGCCGACGCGGTTTTCCGGACCGAGCGCGAGCCGCACTGTCTGCACTGGTTCTGATCATCGCGGGCGGGCCAGGCACGCGGGCTGCTCGGCCGCCCCTGTCCTCGGGGCTGTGGTGTGGCGGACCGGGTGCAGCATCGCCCGCGCCCGGCTGGTTCTACAGTGGACACTCCAGGCCCGGACGTAGCCACTGGCGTCGCCGGGTGCGGTGCTTCGGCGAAATCAGTCCTGCAGGTCGGGGTTGCGCACGACGAGGACCGGGCACAGCGCGTAGGAGATCACGCTCTGGCTGGTGGAGCCCAGCGCCAGCCCGGCCAGCCCGCCGCGGCCGCGGGTGCCGACCACCAGCAGCTGCGCGCGGTCGGCGAAGTCGAGCAGGCCGTCGGCCGGGCGTTGCTTCACGACCACGCGCTGGACGGGCACGTCGGGGTATTTGGCCTGCCAGCCGGCGAGGCGTTGCGCGAGCAGTTCACGTTCGTGGGCCTCGATGGCGTCGGCGTCGCCGGAGGACCCGGCCTCCTCCATCACCGCGGCGAGGAACCCTTCTTTCCAGCAGTGCACGGCGATCAGCGGCGCCCCACGCCACGACGCCTCCTCGAACGCGGCGGCGATCGCCACTTCGCCCACGGGCGTCCCGTCCACGCCGACCACGACCGGCCCCTCGGTCGGCGGCTCGTCCTCGGCGGTGTGCGCCCGCACGAACGCCACCGGGCACTCCGCGTGCGCCGCCAGCGAAACCGACACGGACCCCAGCACGACCCTGCGCAGCCGGTGCAGGCCCTGCGTGCCCAGCACCAGCAGCCCCGCACCGGCCGACTCGGCCCGCAACGCCGCCGCCGGCTGCTCCGGCCGCAGCACGGCCTGCACCGCCACGTCGGGCGCCACCTCCGCGGCCGCCGCCCGGGCCCGCTCGAGCACCCGGTCCCCGCGCGCGCCCACGAACCGCTGCGCGTCCTCATACGTGGGCGCCGCGTGCGGATACGTCTCCGGAATCTCGTCCACGGCGTGCACCAGCCGCAACCCGAGGCGCCTCTCCCGCGCCACCCGGGCCCCCCACCGCACCGCCATCACCGACGACTCCCCCTCGTCGATCCCGACGACGACATCGGTGGGCGTGGAGGTCATGGCGTGCCTGCCTTCGGGTCGGCTGGGGGGTGGTTCGGACTGTAATCGGCGGGGGATGGCGGCGGAGGTGGCCAAGGGACCCTCGTCCGGGTGACTTTCGGCCGGGGTGTGTCGGGCCGGCTGCAGGGGAGGCAGCCGCGCCGGGTCACGCCAGCGGCACCGCCGGATCCCCGAGCACCACCAGTATCCGGGACGGCTCTTCTCCGCCGTCGCCGTAGATCGACACCCGGTTCAGCACCCGTTCGACCGGCAGCTCGAGCCGAAGCTGTCCGTTCGGGTCGTAGATCGCCAGGGATTGGCGAGGTAGTTCGATTTCCCCACGATGCGGGAGTTCGAGGCCGCTGCTGTCCGCGGGCTCTTCGACGCACGTCACGCCGATCGCCCGTTCGCCGCCTCGCGTACTCCCAGGTAGAGCGAGTCCTCGCCGACGTGAACGTTCTGTGCCGCGGCGTCCCACCCGGGGTGCTCGTTCTCGCTGTCAGGCGCCGAGATCACCACAAGTCCGAAGGCGAACCGGGCGATTCCGCCGCCGTGGAAGCCTTCGCCGGCCACGTCGACGGCTGTCACATCGATCATCACCGCAGCGCCTGCATCGGTCCGTTCACCACCACGGGAGGCGGGCGCCCGCCGCCGCACCGCGCAGCCGCGATGCCCGCCCCGGTCCACCACCCCACGAGGGCCGTTGTTCACAGTGGACCGGAGCGGCACCGGATCAGCGGCGATCCGGGAGCACAACCACGACAGTCAGCGAGCTCACGCCGGCGTGAGTGACGGCGGCAGTGCGCCGGCGCCCCACGTGCGGTTCGGCGTGGCGCTCATGCGCAGCACCAGCTCACCGCCGCGCACCACTTCGTCGTGGGTGAGCCACGCGCGGCGCAGCGGCTTTCCGTTGAGCGTCGCCGACGAGATGTAGACGTTCGTGGCCGAGTTGCCGACGGCCCGCACCGTGAAGGTCCTCCCCCGGCCGGTCGCGAACCGGGCGCGGTCGAACACCGGGCTGCCGATGATGTACACGCCGCTGGCGGGCGAGACGGGGTAGAAGCCCGCCGCCGCCAGTACGTACCAGGCCGACATCTGGCCGGCGTCGTCGTTGCCCGCGAGACCGGTGGCGCCGGTGCGGTAGGCGTGCTCGCAGACGTACCGCGACCACTTCTGAGTGAGCCACGGTGCACCCGCGTAGGTGAACATGAAGGGCATCTGCTGAACGGGTTCGTTGCTGTGGTTGTAGAACTCGTTCCACTTCATCATCACGTCCGGCGGCGTGTTCTCGAAGATGCCGTTGAGCCGGTCGACGAAAGCCTGACGCCCGCCGACGAGCTTGACGATCCCGCCGACGTCGTGGGGCACGAACCAGCCCTGCTGCTCGGGGTTGCTCTCGATGCACCCGTCGCCGTCGCCCATCCAGGTGCCGTCGGCGTTGCGGCCGCGGAACCAGCCGGCGTCGGTGTTGAAGAGGTTGCGGTAGTTCTGCGAAGTCGCATACAGGCGCTTCGCGTCGTCCTTCTTGCCCAGTGCTTCGGCGAACCGCGCGAGCGCGTAGTCAGAGTACGCGTTTTCCACTGTCGAGGAGAGGCTGTAGGTCACGCAGTACCCGAGCGAGGTCCAGTTCGCGAAGTCGGTGCGGTTGGACCGGTCGGCCGGACCGAGCGCGACCTCACGGCAGAAGCGGTAGGCCTTCTCGACGTCGAACCCGCGCAGCCCCTTGAGATACGCCTCGGCGATCACGTTGATCGCGGCGTCGCCGAGCATCGTGTCGGTGTCCTTGCCCAGCAGCTCCCACCTGGCCAGCCCCTTCGCGAGGCCGCGGTCGGTCAGCGACACCAGCGAGGAGATGGTCTCCTGCACCACGTCGGGGTCGATGATGGTGAGCAGCGGGAACTGCGCGCGGAACACGTCCCAGCCGCTGAAGAGCGTGCGGTGCGTGACGCCGTCGCGCACCGGCGCGGTGTCGCCCACGCGGTGGCGGCCGTCGACGTCGCCGAACAGGCGCGGGTCGATCATCGAGTGGTACAGCGCGGTTTCGAAGATCTTGCGCTGCTCGGCCGTGCCACCTTCGACAGCCACCTTGCCCAGTGCGTCGGACCACGTGCGGCGCGCCCCGGCCGCCACGGTGTCGAAGTTCCAGCTCGCCACGTCGTGGCGGAGGTTCCGGCGCGAGCCGTCGAGGTCGACGAACGACACGCCCGCGCGCACGGGCACCTGCTGGCCGGCGTGGACGGGGAACTCGACGAAGAACCCGAGCTGCGTACCGTCGCGCCGGCCGAGGTCGGTGCGCACGTCGGTGCCGTCCCAGGTGCCGAACACGGAGATCGGCTGGTGGAACTCCATCGTGAAGTACACGGTGTACGCGGGGCTCTGCGCGCCGCAGCCCCAGCCGCCACCTGTGTGGTCGCAGCGGATCCAGCCTTCGATCGTGGTGGCATCGACCTTGCGCACGTGCTGCGCGATCGAGTGCGAGCCGTCCGGCCCGATGCGGCGCGTGAGGTCGACCTTGACGCGGCCGGTGCCGGCGTCGTGGAAGGTGAAGCGCAGGAGCCCGGCGCGCTCGGCGGCGGTGAGCTCGGCGCGCACGCGGTAGCGGTCGAGCTCCACGGCGTAGTAGCCGGCGCGCGCGATCTCGGTTTCCTTGCGGTACGGGCTTTTCGCCTCGTCACGGCCGATCACCAGGGGGCCGGTCTGCGGCAGCACCTGGAGGTTGCCGAGGTCGCCGTAGCAGCCGACGCCCGACATGTGCAGGAAGCTGAAGCCCTCGATCGTGGTCATCTCGGCCGAGTAGCCGCTGCCGTTGTCCCCACCGGAGACGGTGTCCGGGCTCAGCTGCACCAGGCCGAACGGCGCGACCGCGCCGGGGAACGTCTTACCGCACGCCGTGTCGGCGGCGGTCGTCACAGATCCGATCATCGGGTCGACGGAATCCACCGGTTGGGGCGGGGCTGCGGCTGCGACGGCCGCACGGGGCAGCGCCGCCACGGCGACCACTCCGCCCGTGCCGACCATAAATCCGCGTCTGGACAGAGAACCCGCGTCGCTCATGCTTCGTTGCCTTCCGGAGGCTCGTGCAGTTGACGCCGACCACACTGGGCGACAAGACGAGCTGGGTCAAGCAAACATCGGATGTGTGATGTTTTCTGTCCACTCGTTTGTCCGCCACACACCACCCCGGTCCTCCACAGTGGACTTCGCGCCGACCGCACTACGGACCGCGCGGTCACCACCGCTGCCGGACCTGTGGGACGACATCCCGCGCGAACACGGCCACCTGGGCCGCGGAATTGTCCTCGGGCATGAACACGAAGCCGGTGAACGGATGCTTCGCGGCCACGTCCACCAGCAGCTCGGCCCACTCCGCGGCGGTCCCGCGCACGGGCTCGGCCCCTTGCTCGACCTGCGGCCGGCCCGGGGTCTCCGTGACAGTGCCGACGAGCTGGACGAGCCGGCGCACGGCGCGCGGGTCCCGGCCCGCCACCACGGCCGCGTCGTCGAGGGTCCGATGGGCCTCGGCCCACTTCTCATAGGGGAGGTACGAGGCGATCGGCGCCGCCCAGCCGTCGGCGATCCGGCCGGTCAACCCGAGCGATTTCGGGCCCTGTGCACCGATCCAGATCTCGATCGGGTGCGCGGGCGCCGGCCCCGGACTTGCTCCGGACAGCGAGTAGTACTGCCCGTCGAACCGGATCGGCGCACCACCGGGCGCCCACAGCGCCCGCAGCACGGTGACCGCTTCCTCGAGCGCGCCGTTCGCCTCGAGCGGACTGCGGCGGGCCACCCCAAGCTGGGTGATGGCGTCCCAGTACCCACCGGCACCCAGCGCCAGCTCGAAGCGGCCCCCCGACACGAGATCCAGCGCCGCGGCGGTCTTCGCGAGCAGCGCCGGCGGCCTCAGCGGCAGGCTCGCCACGTCGGGGAACACGGAGATCCGGCCCGTGGCCGCCAGCAGGTCGCCGGCCAGCACGAAGGTGTCCAGCTGGTCGGGTGCGAACGGCGCGTCCTGGATGCCGACGAGGTCGAGGCCGCCGTCGTCCGCGGCCGCGGCGAAGGCCCGGTTGGCCGCCAGGTCGGTGCTCGGCGTCAGCGCGACACCGAACACCAGGTCGTCACGCACGAGCTGCTCCGTCGAAGTCAACAGTCATTACCGTCAAGGACTATGCCCACAGCCGAGGGCACCTCGCTATTCGGCGGAGCGTCAATTTTTGTCGCGATCGGATCAGGGAGGCCCGGCGCCGCCGGACCTCCCCGTCGATCACCACCTGCGGCTACGCTCGGATCCGATCGGCGTCAGTCGACCGGCGGCCACACCGGGATCGGCCCACGGCCCGACGGGAACCGCACGTTCTTGGCCCGCACGAACTCGTGCAGGGTCTCGGCGGCGTTCTCCCGGCCGAACCCACTGCCCTTCACGCCGCCGAACGGCGAGCCGAGGAAGGAGCGGCGGACGTAGTTGTTCACGAACACCATGCCGGCCTGCAGGTCACGCGCGAGGTTCGAGGCGCGGAAGTGATCGCGCGTGATGAGCGCGGCCGTGAGCCCGTACGCGGTGCCGTTGGCGATGCGCACGGCTTCCTCGTCGGTGTCGTGGACCATGATCGACGCGACGGGGCCGAAGATCTCCTCCTGCGCGACGGTGTGGTCCGGTTCCACGCCGGTGAGCACCGTCGGCGGGACCCAGAAACCGCCGGCCAGGCGCTCGTCGTCCGGCAGCTCGGCCTGGAAGACGA
The DNA here is from genome assembly GCF_053602515.1 of Amycolatopsis sp. NPDC004368. Taxonomy (NCBI): domain Bacteria; kingdom Bacillati; phylum Actinomycetota; class Actinomycetes; order Pseudonocardiales; family Pseudonocardiaceae; genus Amycolatopsis; species Amycolatopsis sp. NPDC004368. Next base: position 16,035 of record NZ_JBSGDT010000026.1, read on the forward strand.
TCTTCGCGCCTTCCTTCACGGCCGTGTCGATGTAGCCGAGCACCTTCTGCTGCTGGCGGGCGTCGACCATCGCGCCGATGTCCGTGCCCTTGTCGAGCCCGTCGCCGACCTGCAGCTTCGCGGTGGCGGCCACGAACCGCTCCACGAACTCCTCGTGCAGCGACCGGTGCACCACGATCCGCGCGGTGGACGTGCAGGCCTCACCCTGGTTGTAGAACATGCCCTCGATCGCGACCGCGACGGCGACTTCCAGGTCGGCGTCGTCGAGCACGATCAGCGCGTTCTTGCCGCCGAGCTCCATCGTGGCGAACGTGAGGTTCTCCGCGGCGGTGCGCAGCACGGCCTGGCCCGTCTTGGTGGCACCGGTGAACGTGATCCGCTCGACGATCGGATGGCCGGCGAGCGCGGGGCCGGCCGACATGCCCGACACGGCGTTCACGACCCCCGCCGGCAGGACCTGGTTCACGAGCTCGACGAGCCGCAGCACGGCGAGCGGCGCCTGCTCCCCCGGCTTGATGACCACGGTGTTGCCCGCGGCAAGCGCCGGCGCGGTCTTCTTCGTGAAGTGCATCGGCGGCCAGTTGAACGGCAGGATCGCGGCCACCACCCCGTAGGGCTCGTAGTGCACACGCGCCTCGATGGGTCCCTGGTCGAGCACCTCGCCGTGGAGCGTCTCGGCCAGGCCGCTGAAGTAGTCGAACCCGGCGGAGCTGAACGCCACGTCGAATCGCTTCGCGTCGCGCAGCGGCTTGCCGACCTCCCGCGCCTCGAGCTCGGCCAGTTCGTCGGCGTGCTCGCGGATGAGGGACGCGACCTTGCGCAGCAGACCACTGCGCTCACGCGGGGTCAGCCGGCCCCACTCCCCCTCGTACGCCCGGCGCGCGTCGCGCACAGCCTGGTCGACGACGTCGTCGCTCGCTTCCACCACGTCGGCCAGGTGGCCGCCCGTGGCCGGTTCGAGCACGGCGAACGACGGCGCGCCCTCCGGCGTCACCCAGCTGCCGCCGATGAACGAGCCCCAGCGGGTGCGCGGCAGCGGGCCACGGCCGTCGGCCGGAAGGACGGGTTCCAGGGCGTCGGACATCGTGAGATCCCTTCGGTGGGCTGTGAACGTTTGCGGTGCTTCGCAGCCGAAGCCGCCATTGACCACAGCGTACTCAGCTCTTACGATATTGCAATCGTTTGCGGCCCGGTTGCTTCTTCGAGGCCGCGTTCGCACTGAGGCAACAGTTCGGCAGGAGGCAGTCGGATGAGGACTTTGCTCAGCGGGGGCGCCGTGGTGGCGCCGGGCCGTCCGGAACTTCTCGGCGGAGGCGACCTCCTGATCGACGGGACGACCATCGCCGAGCTCGGCCCGGCGGAAACCCTGAGCCGCGAAGGGGTCGACCGGGTCGTCGACACGACCGGCTCGATCGTGCTGCCGGGGCTGATCAACGCCCACCAGCACGACTGGTACCTCTACGGCAAGGGGCTCGGTTGCGACGTGCTGCTGGAGCAGTGGATCGCCGGCTGCCTCGTGCCGCTCAAGGACAACCTCGACGTGGACGACCTGCGGGTGGCCAGTGAGCTCGCCGCGCTGGACATGCTGCGCGGCGGCACCACCAGTTCGGTGAACCACCTCGTGAACGAGACGACGATCGCCGACGAGGAAGCCATCCTCGGGCCGGTGGCCGACACCGGCGTCCGGCAGTTCTTCGCGAAGGTCATCCGGCCGCACGACGCCCGCGACGGCTACGCGAGCGCGCGCGAGTCGTTCGAGAAGTGGGACGGTGCCGCCGAGGGTCGCATCCGCGTCGGGTTCGTGCTGGAGGCGACGGCCCACTGGGTCGCGCTGGGCACGAGCTCCGAGGAAATGGTGCTGGGCGGGCACGAGCTCGCGGTGGAGAAGGACACGTTCGTGACCTCGCACATCGCGGGCGGCACCATGTCCCGCAACGAGGGCTACCTCAAGTGGGTGCTGGAGACCGGCCGCACCGACGTGCAGTTCCTGCACCGCCTCGGCGTGCTCGACGACCGCTGGATCCTCGCCCACACCATCCACCCGCGCGGCAACGACCTCGATCTCATCGCGGCTTCGGCCAGCACCGTCGCGCACACCCCGAGCTCCGAAGCCGCCCGCGGCGCCGGCATCACGCCGGTGAAACACATGCTGGACAACGGCATCCGCGTCGCGCTCGGCACCGACGGCCCCATGGTCGACCTCACCAACGACATGGTCGAGCAGATCAAGTGGACGCGCCTGCTGCAGAACCAGCTCCACGAGCACCCGGGCTCGGTCGGCCTCGGCAAGCTCGTGACCATGGCCACGGCCGACAGCGCCCACGCCGTCCGCGCCGGTGGGCACCTCGGCAGCCTGGAGCCCGGCTACGCGGCCGACATCGCGGTCTTCGACCTCGCGACGCTGCACGCGGGCCCCGTGCACAACCCGCTCACGACCTTCGTCCACGCGGCGCGCGGCACGGACGCCAAGCACGTGTTCGTGAACGGCGAACAGTTGCTGGACGACGGCCGGTTCACCCGCGTCGACGAGCTGCACGTGACGGATCTGATGAAGCGCGCCGGCGACCGGGCGAAGGCATTGGGACGCCGGGCCGGGCTGCTGCCCAAGGAGTGACACCCGACATCGAAAGCCCTGGCTCGCATCGGTTGCGGGCCAGGGCTTTCGCAAGTGGAGATGCGGTCCGACCGCGGTTTCCTTTTCCGTCCCCGGGGCCGGGAAACCGAACCGTGGCACCGCCGGCATTTTCCGTGGTGCAGCGGGCGCTAACCCGGCACGGCCGCCGTCGAGTCGCGGCTGACCAGCTCGACCGGCAGCACCACACGTTTCGCGGGCGCGGCCGGGGAAGCGATGCGCTCCAGCAACAGCCGGGCGGCTTCACGGCCGATCTCGTAGTGCGGGATGCGCACGGTGGTCAGCGAGGGGCGCTGGCGGTCGACGAAGGGCATGTCGTTGAACCCCGTGACGGAGACGTCGCCGGGGACCGAGCGGCCGAGGTCGGCAAGTGCGGAGTAGCAGCCGAGGGCGATGAGGTCGTTGCCGGCCAGGATCGCGGTCAGGGTGGGGTGCGCGGCGAGCAGCCGCTGGGTCGCGGCGTGGCCCGCGGTCTCGGTGAAGGCGTCGGCGAACTCGACGGCCGCCTCCAGGCCCAGTGCCGTCGTGGCGTCGAGGTAGGCGCGGTAACGCTCCCAGCCCGTGGAGAGCTCGCGCGGGCCGGCGATGTGGCCGAGGCGCGTGTGGCCGAGGTCCGCGAGGTGTCGCACGAGCAGGTGGATGCCCGCGGCGTTGTCGGCCGTCACCGACGGGATGCCGCCGTTGTCGGTGCGCCGGTTGACGAGCACCGTGGGCACCGGCACGTCGCCGGCGAACGCGGCGGAGCGGCTGCTGGTGGCCAGGATGAACCCGTCGATCTGGCGGCCGCGCATGGCGGTGACGAGCTCGCGTTCGCGCTCGGGATCGCCGTCGGTGTTGCCGACCAGCGCCATGTACCCGGCGTCCCGCAGACCGTCCTCGATGCCGCGGACGATCGGCGGGAACACCGGGTTGCGCAGGTCCGGCACGAGGACACCGGCGACCGAGGACGTGCGCGTGCGCAAGCTGCGCGCGGCGGAGTTGGGCGCGTAGCCCAGGGCGCGGGCCGCCTCGGTGACCCGGCTCGCCGTGCGCGCGTTGACCATTCCGCGCGTGGCGGGGTTGAGCGCGCGGCTCGCGGTCGCGGCGTGCACCCCCGCCCGCTCGGCGACGTCCTTGATCGTCGGCGGCCTGTTCATCGTGCCAGCATAGAGCGGCCGGAGGTCACCAGGAGACGGCGACGTACTTGGACTCCGTGTACTCCAGCAGCCCTTCGTGGCCGCCCTCGCGGCCCAGCCCGCTCTGCTTCACCCCGCCGAACGGCGCGGCCGGCTCGGACACGAGGCCGCGGTTGAGCCCGACCATGCCGGACTCCAGTGCCTCCGAAAGCCGCAGGCCCCGCGCGAGGTCGCTGGTGTACACGTAGGACACGAGGCCGTGCTCGGTGTCGTTCGCGAGCGCGACGACCTCCTCCTCGGTGTCGAAGGTGACGATCGGCGCCACCGGCCCGAAGATCTCCTCCGCGAGCACGGGTGCGCCCGCCGGTACGTCGGCCAGCACGGTCGCCGGGTAGTAGAACCCGGTGCCCTCCGGGCGTTTCCCGCCGACGAGCACGCGGGCGCCGGCCTGGACCGTGCCCTCGACCAGCTCGGTCACCTTGTCCACGGCGGCCTCGTTGACGAGCGGGCCGAGCTCGATGCCGGCCTCGGTGCCCGGGCCGACGCGCAGCGCGCCCATCCGCCCGGCGAGCCGGCGCGCGAACTCGGGCGCCACCCCGCGCTGCACGAAGAACCGGTTGGCCGCCGTGCACGCCTGGCCGCCGTTGCGCATCTTGGCGACCATCGCGCCGTCCACGGCCGCGTCGAGGTCGGCGTCGTCGAACACGAGGAACGGCGCGTTGCCGCCGAGCTCCATCGACGTGCTGACCACGGTGTCCGCGGCCGTGTGCAGCAGGGCGCGGCCGACCTCCGTCGACCCCGTGAACGACAGCTTCCGCACGCGCGGGTCGGTCACCATGGCCGCGACGACCTTGCCCGACCGCGTGGAGGGCACCACGTTCACCGTGCCCGCGGGCGCACCGGCCTCTTCGAGGATCGCGGCGATCGCGAGCGCGGTCAGCGGCGTCTCCGACGCCGGCTTGAGGATCACGGTGCAGCCGGCCCCGAGCGCGGGCGCGATCTTGCGCGTGGCCATCGCCGCCGGGAAGTTCCACGGCGTGACGAGCACGCTCACCCCGATCGGCTGCCGCAGCACCAGGATGCGGTTCGCCCCGCCCGGCGCGGTCTGCACGGTGCCCGCCACGCGCACGGTTTCCTCGGCGTACCACCGGAAGAACTCGGCCGCGTAGTTCACCTCGCCCAGTGCGTCCGGCAGCGCCTTGCCGTTCTCGCGCACGATCAGCTCGGCGAGCTCGTCGGCGCGTTCGTGCATGAGCGTGAACGCCCGCTGCAGCACGTCGGCCCGCGCGCGGGGCGCGGTCGCACCCCACTCGGGCAGGGCCGCGGCGGCAGCGTCGACGGCGGCCAGACCGTCTTCGACACTGCCGTTGGCGACCGTGGTGATGGGTCCGGCCGTGGCCGGGTCGCTCACGGTGATGCGGGACCCGTCGGACGAGGACCGCCACTCACCGCCGATGAACAGTTCTTCGGGGACCTTCACGGGTGGCTCCTCAGTAGGGGTTGGCGACGAACAGGTCCTGCGCGGGGAACTTCGTGAGCACCTCGACGCCGGTCTCGGTGACCACGACCTCCTCCTCGATGCGCGCGGCGGAGAAGCCGTCGGTCGCCGGGCAGTACGTCTCGAGCGCGAACACCATCCCGGGCTTGATCTCGACGGGGTTGTCGATGCTGTTGAGCCGCGAGATGATCGGCCGCTCGTGCAGGCCCAGGCCGAGCCCGTGCCCGAACTGCAGCCCGAAGGCCGCCATCTCGTTCGCGAACCCGAACTCGGTGGCCGCGGGCCAGACCCGGGCGACGTCGTCGGTCCCGATGCCCGGCTTCACGGCCTCGATCGCCGCGTCCATCCACTCGCGCGCCTGCCGGTACGCCCCGCGCTGCACGTCGGTCGCGCTGCCGACGCTGAACGTGCGGTAGTAGCAGGTGCGGTAGCCGTTGTAGGACTGGATGATGTCGAAGAACGCCTGGTCACCCGGGCGGATGAGGCGGTCGGAGAAGTTGTGCGGGTGCGGGTTGCACCGCTCCCCCGACACCGCGTTGATCGCCTCGACCTGGTCGGAACCCATTTCGTAGAGCTGTTTGTTGGCCAGCGCCACGATCTCGTTCTCGCGCACGCCGGGCTTGAGCGCCTCGACGATGTCCTGGTACACCCCGTCGACCATCGCCGCGGCCTGCGACAGCAACGTGATCTCGTCCGACGACTTGATCTCGCGCGCGTCGAGCATCGCCTGCTGCGCGTCGACCACCGTGAGCCCCTGGCGCTGCATCTCGAACAGGAACGGCGGCTCCACGATGTCCACACCCACCGGCGAATCCGCGACACCGGCCTGCGTGAGCAGGTCCTTGATCTGCGTCACGGCGTCGCGCATCAAGCCGGCCTCGGGGGAGATCGCGCCCCGCAGGCCCAGCATGCCGGCGCGGCAGTTCTCCGGCTCGAGCCACGGCGAGTACAGCTGGTGGTGCTTGGCCGCGGAACCGAAGTCCCACAGCATGGGCTCACCGTCGCGGGTGAGCAGCGCGTAACGGGTCATCTTGTCGCCGAGCGCGCCGCCGATCCACGTCTGCGTGGTGTAGCGGATGTTGTAGAAGTCGAACAGCAGGAACGCGCCGCACTCCCCCGCGTCGAGCGAGGCCCGGGCTCGCGCGAGCCGGTAGTCGCGCAGCCGCGCGAAGTCCACGCGCTCCTCGAAGTCGACCGCGTTGTGTCCCGGGGCCGGGATCGGGCGACCGTCAGGCATTCTCGGGCTCCAGACCGTCGGTGACGTCGGCGTTCTCCGACACCAGCGTGATGCCCGAACGCCGCGCCTGCTCCTCGATCAGCACGGCGAAGTCCTGCTCCACCAGCCCGGCGCCGATCGCCTGCGCCACCAGCTGCGCGGTCGCCGCGGCCACCGGCATCGGCGCCTCGAGCTCGCGAGCGGCGGCCAGGCCGAGATCGAAGTCCTTGCGCAGCAACGGCATCGTGAACGTCGGGGTGAAGTCGAGGTTCACCAGCGCCGGCGTCTTGTACTGGCTGAAGACCGACCCCATCACGGAATCGTTGAGGAAGGCCATGAACGCCTCGCGCGTGACGCCGCCCTTCTCGGCCAGCACCGTGATCTCGGCCAGCGACTGGATCACCACACCGAGGAAGACGTTGTGGCAGATCTTCACCAGGCGCGCCACCTCGTCGTCGCCGACGTAGGTCACGCCGCGGCCGAGGGTGTCGAGGATCGGCTGCACCGCGTCGAACACCTCGCGCGGACCCGACACGGCGAGCGTCAGCTTGCCCGACGTGACCACCTTCGGGTTGCCGCTCACCGGCGCGGCCAGCAGTTCGGTGCCACGCTTGGCGGCCTCCACGCGGACGGCGGCCGAGGCCTCGGCCGACACGGTGGACGAGTCGATCACGACCTTCGGCGCCCGGTCCGGGTCGGTGAGCAGCCCGCCGTCGCCCGAGGTCACGTGCTGGAGGTCGGCCGAGGCCGACACCATGCTGAACACCACGTCGCGCCCGGCGAGGTCCACCGGCCGGTCGACGACCGTCGCGCCGTCGGCGACGAGCTCTTCGGCCTTGGCGCGCGTGCGGTTGCAGACGGCGACGTCGTAACCGGCCGCGAGCAACCGGCGCACGAGCGCCGCACCCATGCGGCCGGTGCCGATCCAGCCGATCGTGGGCCGGTCCGTGAGGGTCACCATGACATCTACCTCCGAGTACGCCAAAGCAGCTGCAGCCCGAGCAGCTGCAATCGATTGCAACCATCATGCGGTGCCAGCTAGGATCCGTCAAGTAGCCGAGGGAAAGCCGCGCTGCGAACGTCCGCAACGCCGGCACCCCCGTTCGACGTCCCCGAAAGGCGGCACCCCGTGCACTCGATCCAGCTGGGCACGTTCAGCCCCTCGGTCCTCCTGACGGTCGCCGCCGTCACCGGCACCCTGGCCGAGGCCGGGCTCGAGGTCACCGAGGTGCCGGCGAAAACATCGGCCCACCAGTTCGCGGACCTGTTCGACGGCCGCCTCGACGCCGCCTTCACGAACCCCGACAACGTGCTCGCGTACCGCTGTGTCGCCGGCAATCCCCTGGGCCGCACGGGTGATGTGCGAGTGCTCGGCGCGGTCGATCGCGGCCTCGGCCTGGGCCTGTTCACCGCGCCCGACGTCGCCGGACCCGACGTCGCCGGACCCGCGCGCGGCGGGCGGCTCGGCGTCGACGTGCCCGGCTCGGGGTTCGCGTTCATCGCCTTCGAACTGCTCGCGCGCGCCGGGCTGGTCCGCGACACCGACTACGAGGTGCTCAGCCTCGGCTCCACACCGAAACGCGCGCAGGCCCTCGTCGAGGGCGCGGTGGACACTACCGTGCTCAACGCCGGCTACGACTTGTTCGCCGAAGCCCGCGGGGCGCACCGCATCGCGTCGGTGACCGAGATCGGCCCCTACGCCGGGACCGTCCTGTGCGCCACCGCCGACGGGATCGCGGCCCACGGCGACGCACTGGCCGCCCTGCTCAGGGTCACCTCGACCGTGGCGTGGGAGCTGGCCGCGGGCCGGCACCGGGAAGTGGCCCTGGCCGCGGTGACCGACCGCCTCGGCCTCACCGGCCCCAGCGCCGAACGGCACCTGGCGACCCTGACCGATCCCGCGCAGGGGCTGGTGCCGGACGGCCGGCTGACCCGCGAAGAGCTCGACACCGTGGTCTACCTGCGCAATCGTCACTCCCGGTCCGACACCCCGGTCACCGCGGAAAAGGCGCTGGACAGCGGTCTCGTCGACACCTCGCTGCTGTCCTGAAAGCCGGCGAGGCGCAGGAATACTGCGATCGTTTGTCGCGCGAAACTTCACTGAAATCCCGGCTTTTCCGCGCTCAAACAGCTGGGTCACGCGGCAAAACCGCTGACCGCCATTGACCACGAGCTTTTCGGCGCCTACATTACTGCAATCGTTCGCAGCTGTGACGCCCGTCTCCGGCGCCCGGGAAGGCTCCCCATGAACACCTCACCGAGAACCACCGCGCCCCACGTTCCGGCGGTCACCCGCCGGGTTCCGCTCACCGTGTCGATCACCGGGTGGACGCTGCTCGTCCTGTCGTACCTGATCAACGCCATGGACCGGCAGGTCTTCTACCCGCTCCTGCCCGAGATCAGCGCCGAGCACGGCTTCAGCCTCTCCCAGGGCGGGCTTCTCGCGACCGGCTTCACCCTCGGTATCGCGCTGGCGGGCCTGCCGGCCGGGTACCTCGTCGAGAAGCTGCCCCGCAAGACGGTGCTGGTGATCAGCGTCTTCTTCTACTCGGCGGGCACGCTGGCGACGCCGCTCGCTTCCGGCTTCGCCGACATGGCCGTGTACCGGCTGATCTCCGGTGCCGGCGAAGGCATGCAGGCGACCGCGTTGTACGCGGTGGTCGGCTCGTTCTTCGTGCTGCGCCGCTCGTTCGCGTTCGGTGTGCTCGGCGCGGTGTTCGGCACCGGCGTGTTCCTCGGTCCCCTGGTGGGCACGGCGATCGCGCAGGACCTGGGCGGCTGGCACACGCCGTTCCTGTTCTACGGCATCGCGGGCCTGGTGATCACCGTCCTCATCGGACTGCTGGTCCGGCGCGGCGTGACCGACCTCGACGGCGGCGTGGTGCGCGGCGCCGAGCTGCCGACCGACCACGTGCCGAGCTCACCGTTCAACCGCAACACCGCGATGCTGTGCCTCGCCTGCATCGCCGGCGGGCTCGTGTTCTACGGCTACCTCGGCCTGTACCCGACATACCTGCGCCAGCAGCTGCACTACACCGCGGCCGAAGCCGCGCTCGCCACGAGTGTGGTCGGCGCCGGGGCGGCGACGTCGATCCTCACCGGCTGGCTCGCCGACCGGTTCAACCCGCGCACGATCTTACTCGTCACCTACGCCGGCGTGGCCGTGAGCGCGTGGCTCGTCTTCCACGGTTCCACCAGCCACGCGTGGCAGTACACGTGGTCCTTCATCTTCGCGGTGTTCGTGGCGGGCTCGCTGTTCACCACCCTCAACGCCACCATGCAGCGCGCGGTGCGCCCGCGCTACGTCGGTCGCGCGGCCGGGATGTTCGTGTCCTTCTACTACGTGGCGGCCGCGTTCTCCGGGCTGCTGTTCGCCCAGCTGGTCCAGGCGCTCGGCTGGACGGACGCGGCGCTGTGGCAGCTGACGATCCTGCCGCTGGCGACGCTGATCCCCTTGTGGTTCCTCGACTCCCGCAAGATGCTCGACCCGCGCCGCGACCGCTGACCCGACACGACCCGACCCGACGCGCGAACCCGAAAGGCCGGTCACGATTCCCGTGACCGGCCTTTCGGGTTCGTGCGCTCAGCGGCGCACGAGCTTGCGCCCGAGCTGCTTTTCCAGGTGCACCTCGATGAACACCCGCAGGTACGGGTCGTTTTCGTACATGTTGAAGGCTTCGGCCAGCTTCGGCTGCGGCTCGTCGGTCAGGAAGACGATGCGCCACATGTTGAGCGGGTCCTCCTCCGTGCCGCCCACGGAGTGCTCGACGTGGAAGATCGGCTGTCCGGTGCCGGCGGTGAACTCGCGGCCGTCGGGTGCGGTGAAGTGCTCCGCGCCGACGAAAAACGCCCGCTGGCTCTCGTGGTCGAGCCGGACGTGCTCGATGATCAGGTCGTAGTTGTCCGGGTCGGCCCAGCGGCGCTGCTGCGACACGCGGGTGAAGTCCTCGATCTGCCCATTGTGGACACTCGGGAACTTCTCGGCGCTGCCGGGCTTCACGACCGTCGGGATGTAGATGTCCGGTGCGGCCGCCTTGCGCTTCTCCATGTCCCACAGGTCGGTGCGGGTGTAGCTGAACGGCGGGGTCACCTCGTAGCGCTCGCGCAGCACGTCGTTGACGCGCACGGGGGTGAGCTCGGCCGTCGTGCTGCCCGCGGCGTCCCAGGCTTCCTTGATGATCGCCTCGTGGTCCATCGTTTTCCTTTCTCGTGCGGGGTGTCGTGCAGGGGGTTGTCTTCTCGAGCAGCGAACTCTCAACCCGAGTGCGCGGCGAGCTGCCGCCGCACCTCGGGCACCACTTCGCGGGCGAAGGCCTCGACCTGGTCGATCGCCTGTTCCTCGGGCCAGAACACGAACGTCGTGAACGGTTGTTCCCGGCCGAGACGGGCCAGGTGATCCGCCCACTGACGGGCCGTGCCGCGCACCGGGTCGGCACCGGAGTCCACCCGGAGCCGGCCCTTGTTCGCGGTGATCGTGCCGACCACCTGCGCGATCCGGCGCACCGCGCCCGGGTCGCGTCCGGCGCCCTCGGCCGCTTCGTCGATGATGCGGTTGGCCTCGCCCCACTTCTCGTACGGCAGGTACGACGCGATCGGCGCCGCCCACCCGTCGGCGATGCGGCCCGTGAGCGCGAGTGCCTTGGGGCCCTGCGACCCGGTCCAGATCTCGATCGGGTGCGCCGGGGCCGGGCCCGGCTGCGCGCCGTGGAGCGAGTAGTACTCGCCCTCGAACCGGATCGGCGCGCCGCCGTGGCGCCACAGCGCGCGCATCAGCACGATCGCCTCCTCCAGCGCGACGTTGGCCTCGGCCGGGCTGCGCCGCGCCACCCCGAGCCGGGTGATCGCGTCCCAGTAGCCCCCGGCCCCGAGCGCGAGCTCGAACCGGCCGCCCGACACCAGATCCAGTGCCGCGGCGGTTTTGGCCAGCAGGGCCGGTGGCCGCAGCGGCAGGTTCGCCACGTCGGGGAACACACTGATCTTCTCCGTGGCCGCCAGCAGATCACCGGCGAGCACGAACGTGTCGAGGTAACTCGGCACGTACGGGTGGTCCTGGATCCCGATCAGGTCCAGCCCCGCCTCGTCGGCGGCCCGGGCGAACCGCCGGTTGCCCGCCACGTCCTCGACCGGGGTCAGCGAGACCCCGAACTTCAGGTCCTTGCTCATGCCACGTGCTCCCGGACGAACGCGCCGATGCGGTCGACCGACGCCGCCGCCTCGGGCAGGAATGATGCGAAATGCTGCCAGATGTGCGGGGCGCCGTCAGTCTCGACCAGCTCCGAGTCCACACCCGCCGCCAGCGCGCGCTCGTGGAAGCGGCGCGAGTCGTCGATCATGACCTCCTCGGTGCCGACCTCGAGGTGGATCGGCGGCAGCCCGGTCAGGTCGCCGAACAGCGGCGACACGAACGGGTCTCGGGGGTCGTGGTCACCGAGGTAGCCGGCCGCGAACGCCTTCAGCGCGGCGGCGCTCACGAACGGATCTCGCTCGGCCCGCTCGGTGAACGACGGCGCCGACACCGTCAGGTCCGTCCACGGCGACACGGGCACCGCGGCCGCGGGCAGCGCCACGCCGAGTGCCTTGAGCTTCAGCAGCAACGCCAGCGACAGCCCGCCGCCGGCCGAGTCGCCGCCGGTGGCGATGCCGGTCGCCGGCAGCGTCTCCAGCAGCACCCGGTACGCCGCCACGGCCGCGTCGAGTGCCGCGGGGAAGCGGTACTCGGGTGCCAGCGGGTAGTCCGGCAGGTACACCGTGGTGTGGGTGGCGGTCGCGAGCCGGGCCCCGATCTCGCGGTGGTTGTAAGCCGCGCCCTCGGTGTAGGCACCGCCGTGGAAGTACAGCAGCGCCCGGCCGGGCTCCGACGCCGGCGTGCGCACCACGAGACCGGGGAAACCCGGGGCCTCGGTCACCAGCGCATCGTCGGGCACCGGGAACTGCTCGCTCCAGCGCCGGTAGGCGTCGCGGTGGCGGACGTGCTCGGGTCGTTCGTCGACGGGCATGTGGTCACCCATCGTGGCCAGCAGGTGGTGCGCCTTGGCCAGCTGGGCGCTGAGCGATCTCATGCGCTCACCTGCGGCAGCAGCACGGGCTTGGTCGCGGTGCCGTCCTTCATGGCCTCGGCGGCGCGTTCGACCTCCTCCAGCGGGAACGTGGTCACGATCCGCTCCACCGGCAGCTGCCCGGTGGCCGTGAGCGTGGCCAGCACCGGCAGGAAGGTCGGCGGGTTGCTCTGCCCCTCCACCACACCGATCACGCGCTTGCTGTTGTTGACCACGTCGGCCACGTCGATCGGCGCGGTGACGCCGAACGGCGGCACGCCGACCACGGCGGCCGTGCCGCCCACGCGCAGGCTCGTGATGGCCTGCACCAGCACAGCGGGCACGCCACTGCTCTCCACGACGTAGCCGGCGCCACCCCCGGTGAGGTCCCGGATCGCCTCGATCGGGTCGGCCTCGCGGGAGTTGACCACGGCCGTCGCGCCCAGCTCACGGGCCAGCTCGAGCCGCGAGTCCAGCACGTCGACCACGATCAGCTGCTCGATCGGCAGCAGCGCGGCGGCCATGACCGCCGACAGCCCGACCACGCCGGCCCCGAACACGGCCACCGCGGACGCCGCGCCCGGCTGCAGCACGTTGAGCACCGCGCCCGCGCCGGTCTGGATGCCGCAGCCCAGCGGCGCGAGCACCGACGAGGGCACGTCGGCGGCGGCCGCGGGCACCGGCACGGTGTTTCGCACCCGGGCGAGGGCGTAGGTGGCGAACGACGACTGCCCGAAGAAGTTGCCGTGCACGACCTCGGCGCCGTCGTGCAGGCTCGGGCTGCCGTCGGGCCGCGCGCCGTTGGTGAAGTTGCGCGGCAGGAACTCCGAGCACTGCGACGGCAGGCCGGAGACGCAGCCGGCGCAGTGGCCGCAGGAGTCGAAGGTCAGCATGACCCGGTCACCCGGGCGCACCGACGTGACGGCCGAGCCGACCTCCTCGACGATCCCGGCGCCCTCGTGGCCGACGACCCCGGGCAGCGGGAACGGGAACTCGCCCGCCCGCGCCGCGATGTCGGCGTGGCACATGCCCACCGCCTCGACCCGCACGAGCACCTCGTCCGGGGCGGGGTCGGCCAGCTCCAGTGACTTTCTCGTGAACCGCTCCCCCGCCGAGGCGACGGTCATCGCGGACGTGGTCGTGGGCATCAGGCTTCCTCGCCGGCCGGGGCGGTCGCCTGGATCTGCAGCGTCAGCTCGGTCGTGTCGCCCATGAGCAGCGGGCCGCCCGGCGTCGAGACGTTGCCCGCCACGCCGAAGGCCGACCGCGACACCCGCGTGGTCGCGCGGAACCCGACGCGGAAGTTGCCGTAGTGGTCCACACCGTCGCCGGTGAAGTACAGGTCCAGCTCGACCGGCAGCGTCGTGCCGCGGATCGTGAGGTCGCCACGCAGGGCGTAGCGGTCGCCGTCGGCTTCCAGGCCCGTGGAGGTGAAGGTGGCCTGCGGGTGGTTGGCGACGTCGAAGTAGTCCGCGGTGCGCAGGTGCTCGTCGCGGGCCTCGGTGCCGGTGTAGAGCGACGTGGTCTCGATGGCCGCCGTGACCGACGACTTGGCCAGGTCCTCGGCGACCTCGACGGTGCCGGAGAACGCGCCGAACGTGCCGCGCACGCGGGCCGCGACGAACCGCGTGGAGAAGGTGATCGACGAGTGCACCGGGTCGATCTCGTACCGGCCGGGCTTGATCTCGATGCTCATGGTTCCTCGAATTCGGGTGCAGGGAAGGGAAGGAAGGGTGGGACGGGGTGATCAGTGGAACGTGCCGTCGTGGACCTCGGCGATGTACCCGCCGGGGAACTGCAGGACCACGCTGGTGCGGTCGGAGCTCTTGTACGGTCCGGAAAGGACGGTGGCGCCGTTGGCCTCGGCCTTCGCGACCGTGGCGGCCACGTCGGACACGGTGTAACCGGTGGTGTCGCGGCCGTAGGGGTAAGCCCAGTCACCGTTGTTCGCCAGCACGACCGTGTTGCCGAACGGGGTCGCGATCCGGATCCGGTGGTAGGTGGTGCCCGGCGCGCCGACCTCGCCGCCGTCGGCCTTGCGCACGTCGGAAATCACGCTGCCGCCCGTGAACTTCAGGTACGACGCGAGGAACGCATTCACCGTCGACTCGGTGAGGTACACGCGGAACTCCGGCTGCGTCTTCAGCGGCGTGAAGCCCGACATGTCGTACTGCAGCCAGATCTGGGAGGCGAACCCGCCCGGGAACTTGACCACGGCCTCACGGCCGACCGGCCCGGTCCACGGGGTCACCGTCACCTCTGCCCCGCTGCGCAGCGCCGCGTCCGCGCCGAGATCGGGGTCGTGCACGCCGAACCCGGTCTGCTCCGCACCGAACGGGTACGGCACCGGGGTCTGGTAGTCGTAGGCCGCCAGCAGACCGACCGGCGAGTGGATGATCGACGCCAGGGCCTTGCTCGGGGTCGGGGTGATCTGGAAGGTGTTCTGGCCGTTGTCCGTCCCACCGAACGTGCCCTCCCAGCTCTTGATGAAGGCCGGCAGCGTGCCGTGCTGCAGGTAGACGTGCGACGCGTCGTACTGCACACCCCACGCCTTGACCGGGGTTCGCCACCCCGCCGCGTCGGGCGTGCCCTCGGCGCTGCCCGCGGACACCGCCACCACGACACCCGCCACGGCCGCGGCCACGACACCCAGGATACCGGTTCGCTTCGCGATCTTGCTCTTCATGACGTTGTCCTCCTCGGGAACGGATCAGTTCTTGGCGTAGCCGGCGGCGATCTGGCCGACCAGCGTGGCGAACGGCATGTCCAGCGCGGCGTACAGGTCGCCCGCCAGCGGGTCGGCGTTGTCGGCGAGGATCTCCACCATCGCCGTCGCGTAGTCGATCGGGATGACACCCGCCTGCTGCATGCGCAGGAGGCCCGCTTCACGCTTGGCGTGCCAGAAGGTGCCGGACGCGTCGACGGCCGCGTAGGCGTCGAACCCGTCGGCGGTGGCCGCGATGGCCGGGAACGCGAGGCACACCTCGGTGGACACGCCCGCGATGATCAGCTTCTTGCGGCCGGTCGCGCGAATCGCGCCCTGCACGTCCGCGTTGTCCCAGGCGTTCACGGTCGAGCGGTCGATCACGGTGAGATCGGCGGGCAGGACCTCGGTCAGCTCGGGGATCAGCGGGCCCCACATGCTGTCCTGGCCCGTGGTCGTGACGATGACCGGCACGCCCATCACCTGGGCCGCCTTGGCGAGGCCCACCACGTTGTGCTTGAGCTCGCCGACCGAGATGTCGCGGACCCCGCTGTAAAGCCCGACCTGGTGGTCGATCAGCACGACCGCCGCGTTGTCGCGGGTCAGCCGTTCGGAGAACCTGGTGTCAGCCATGGGAAACTCACTTTCGTCGATGGGGAACGTGATCACTGTATCGGATAGTAAATATATTTGACTACTTTGCGGGTCCCTCTTTGGGGTGAAACAACACCGGGCGCAGCGAGAACGCGCCGATCACCGCGATGAACACGGTGAACGCGATCGCGAGCACACCGGTCCAAGCACGCCACCCCGCGGGGGCGAGCAGCTGCAGCCATTTCTCGGTCAACGACACCGAGGCGGCCAGGGGGAAGGTGAAGGACCAGAAGCCCAGCGTGAAGGGCAGCCGCCGGTAGCGCGGCAGCAACGCCACCTGCACCAGCAGCATGAGCACGACGATGCCGGCGATCCCCTGACCGACCGGGTCCGTGGCGAACCCGTGCACGGTGAACCACGCCAGGCCCGCCACGGGCGGTGGCGCGAGCAGCATGGCGCTGGTGGGCAGCAGCGGCTCGGGCAGCGGGTTGTGGAACCCGAGGCGCTGGATGATCAGCGGGGTCATCAGCAGCGTGAAGAGCACGCCGATCGCGAACAGCCCCCAGGACAACCCCGGGTGGCCCAGCGAACGGGCGACGTCGCCGCCGATCAGTCCCGGCGCGACCGTCGGCAGGATGTAGCCGGCGTGCACGGCGTCGGGACCCAGCCGCCCTTCCAGCCACCAGGCGAGGATCCAGGCGGCGAACACCGCCGAGGTCACCAGCGCCAGGAAGAACAGCATCCGCCCGGCCACGTGCGAGAAGGGGAACAGGTCGTTGGCCAGCAGCATCGCGACGACCGGCGCCAGCGAGGCGAGCGGCCCCTGCGCGGGGTGGCGCAGCTGCGCGACCAGCGGTTGCCCGCTCTTGCGCCCCCGCACCGTGTGCGCCACGAGCAGCCACACCCACGAGACGGCCGCGATGACCCAGAACACCTGCGGCACCACGCGGGGCAGGCCCAGTGCCGGTGCCGCCCGTGTCCACACCCCGGCCAGCCCGACGAGACCGAAGGCGATGGCGAACGTGGTCAACGGGAAGCGGCCCGGCGCGGTTCTCGCCGGCGGGGTGCCGGCCGGCTCGGCCGACGGCGTCGGGGCGGCGGTGCTCGTCAACTTCTGCTCCTGAACGGGTGGGATTCCGGACCGCACGTCGACGGTCCTCAGCGCGCCGGAACCGGTGTCGTGGTGCCGGTCCGGTCTTCGTTCGTGCTGACGACGTCATCGTGCTCGTCCGCGACCGCGCTCAGTGCCCGTCAGATGACGGGTCCGGAGACGGTCACCGGTCGCCGTTGATCGACTGGCCTCGATCCGATGGCCCCCGGACGGGTGACAGACGCACCCGGACGGCGGGCACCGTCGTCCGCACCGTCGTGTGACGGTTCACCGCCGGGCACCGGCCGCGGTTGGCTTCGCCGAGCACGACCGCGACACCCGATGGAGACGACCATGACCGCTGCGCCGACCGAGTGCGCTCCCCGCGCCCTGTCCCCCGCGACCGAGGTGGCGGTCGACCCGATCCGCCTCCTGGCCCGGGTCGGCGGCGCCGCGAGCTGGCGTGACGTGCTCACCGCGACCGCGAAGTACGGCCTCGTACCCGTCACCGGCCCGGTGCTGGACGCCGGCGTCATCGCGGACACGCTCGGCGCCGGCCTCAGCCCCGTGCTGGGCCGGCGCCACGGGTACGCGGCGGACCAGGTGCGCCTCGTCGAGACCGTGACCGCGGACGGGATCCGCCGCAGGGTGACCGTCGAGCGCGACCCGGACTTGTTCTGGGCCCTGTGCCACGGCGCCGTGGACGTCGTCGTCACGGCGATGGTGTTCACCCTGTTCCCCTACCGCGAGTTCCACGGCGGAGTCCTGCGGTTCGCCGGCACCCGCCCGGGTGAGGTGCTGCACGCGTGGCGCGACTGGGCCCCGTCGTTACCGGACGAGTCGACCACGTCGGTCCTCGTGCGGTGGGTCGCGCGGGACCTGTTCGTCACCGACGTGCGCTTCGCCCACCTCGGCACCGCCGGCGAAGCGCGCCGGCTGCTCACTCCGATCCGCGCCCGTGGACCGGTCGTGTCGGACTCGACGGGCCGGAAACCGATGACGGCGATCGGGGAGCTGCACACCGGCCGGCCCGGCCCGGCCACCGGGTTGCGCGAACTGAGTGCGGCGACCGTCGACGAGCTGGTGCGGCCCGGCCAGACCTGGACCGGCGTGGAACTGCACGCCCTCGGCGGCGCCTACGACCGGGCGCCGCGGGTGCCCGACGCCGTGCCCGGACGTGGGGCGGCGTTCCGGTTGAACACCTACTCCTGAACCAGGCGTCCGCCGCCGCCCAACCCACCCGCCGTCCCGCCCGGCAGCCGAATGGCCCGGAACCCGAGCCCAGCCGGCCGGGCCGGGGATGGCAACAGCCGGAACACCGGACCGTCGGCGGGAGCGCCGGGATGGGCGGTGAGGCCCGCGCGCGCCGGCACCGCGCATTCGGCGACCCGGCCCTCGGCGGTGCCGACCAGCAGCCGCCCGGGCCCGGCGAGCGCCAGCGCGAGCGCCGTGGACGGAATGCCGGCCACGACGAGCGGCTCCGTCCACAGGAGACCGCCGGTGCGCGCGTCCAGCGCCACCAGCAGACCGTTGGCCAGGCTCAGGTGGACCACCGCGTCGGCAGCGTCGACCGCCATGGACAGCACCTGCTGCCCGGCCACGAACTCCCAGGCGACTTCGCCACCGGGCATCCCGCGGCGGGTGATCAGCTCGGCGGTCAGCCGGGCATCGCGAAGCGGTTGCGGGTCGGCGCCCACGAAACCGATCCGGGAATGGGAAACCGCGGAGATCACCGCGGGCCCGAGGTCGTCGGTGACGGCGACGGCCGGGCCGGGCTTGGTCAGCTCGGGGACGTGCGGCGGGGTCACCGGGAACGGCAGGTCCACCGGCCGGACGTCGGGCGCGTCGACGACACCGATCGTCGGCTCCCCCGAAGCCGACCAGCTGCGCGGTGCTCCGAACTCGGAGGACGCGAGCACCGCACCGTCTGCGAGGTGCGCGACGCTCCACACGGCACCGTGTTCGGTCCAGCGTGGACTCAAGCTCGCGACGTGTTCGCGCGCACGGGTTTCGTCGCGGGGATCGTCGCTTTCGCGGCACGGTCCGTCCAGCTCCCGCCAGCCGATCTCGCCGTCGCTCACCGCGAGCCAGTCTTCGCGGGTGATCATCGCGTCGTAGCCGACGGTGTGCGAGTCACGCCCGAGCTCGTCGTCGTGCAGCGGCGCGACCGCCACGTCCAATACGCGGCCTTCGCGCCACCGGCGCCACCGCACCGCCCGGATCTCGCGCGTGTCGGCGAGCGCCGACACCACTCGGCCGGCCGCGAAGTGCCACAACAGCAGTTCGCCGTAGTACTCGAAGCCGCCGCTGTAGCGCCCGGACCCGACCGCCAGCAACGGCAGGCTCGGGTGGAAGTCCACGGCGCGCACGGGCCAGGCGCAGCGCAGGATCGCACGGCAGGTCAGGTCGCGCCGGTGGTAGACGCCGACCACGTGCGGGGACAGCCGCGTCCGCGCTTCCCACTGCCGCCCGCCCTGCCGTCCGGCCACGGCGAGCAGGCCGTGGTGTTCGCTGTCGGCGACGACGACCGGCCGGCCGATCTCGGCGAACGGGCCATCGTCGAAGACCCGTTGCACGGTCACCACGCGCCGGCCTCCGGGGCCGTCAGGAGTCGGCGGGCTTCAGTGCGTCGAGCCACGCGCGCGTGAGCTCGGCGCGGTCCGACGTGCGCAACAGCGCCGACGGCCCACGCGCAGCCTCGTGGAAGATCGTGCGGGTGCCACCGCGCGGCGCGTCGAGCAGGAGCCACGACTGGTAGAAGCTCAGCCCGTCGCTCACCGCGGCCCAGCCGAACCGGCTCGGCACGACGAGCTCGCCGACGATGCCGTCGAGCGGGTGCGGCGTCGTCACCACGACGAACCGCCCACCCACGACGAGGTCCTCGAGGCACTCGACCCGCTCCACCCCACGCTGCCACGTCGGCCACTGCGCCACCGCGACGAGCCGGGTGAACAGGGCCTCGGCCGGCGCCGCCACGAACCGTTCGTGGCTGACGAAGCTGTCGCACCGGTCGGGTCCCCAGCCCGGCGGCCAGTGGACATCCGGGTGCACTCCTGAGCTCATGGCCCCGAGAGTGGACTTCGGCGCCCGGCACAGCACCCGTCACATGACTGGCCTGTCCGACCGGTCGCGGTCGTCGTACGCGGTGAGTGCGTCTCTCAGTGCGGCGCGTGACGTGATGCCCAGTTTGGGGAAGATCTTGTACAGGTGATCTCCCACGGTCCGGTGCGAGATGAACAGCTTCTGCCCGATCTGCTTGTTGGTCAGCCCGGCCCCGGCCAGCTCCGCGATCTCGCGCTCCTGCGGCGTCAGCGGCGACTTGGCGTCGGGCGCCGACTGGCGCGTGAGCCCGGTCGCGCGCAGCTCGTTGGCGGCGCGGTCCCGCCACGGCACGGCCCCCAGCGCGGCCAGCGTGTCGTGGGCGATCGTGAGCTGCTCCCGCGCGGCGCTCGTGCTGCGCAGGCGGCGCAGCCGCTCGCCGTACGCCAGGCGCACGCGGGCCACGTCGAACGGCCACCGGTCCAGCGTGGGTCCGGACAACGCGGCCTCGAACCGTTCCCGTGCGGTGTCGTCGTCGGCGGTGATCGCGGCGGCGGCCGCGGTGATCAGCCGCAGGCGGGGCGAGAGCTTGCCGAGCCTGGCCTCGCGCAGCGCCCCCGCGTGGGCACTCGCCTCGGCGCGGCGGCCGGTCGACAGGGCGGCCTCGACGAGGTCCGGGGCCGCCCACAGCGCGACCGGCCGGTACCGCGCGAACTCGCCCGCGGGGCTCACCCGCGTGGCGTGGTGGTAGGCCGCGTCGTAGTCGCCGGCGCCGATCTCGGCCAGAGCCCGGGCCTGCCACGCGAAGTGCGTGATGCCGGCGGCCTGGTGCGCGACGGCCCAGCGCGTCATGTCGTCGGTCAGCTGCCGCGCGGCCTCCACCTCGCCGCGCCCGGCGGCCACGAGCGACTGCACCCAGTGGAAGTACCAGTGGAAGAAGCGGAAGCCGTGTTCGACGCAGACGGCGATGCCCTCGTCGGCGTACTGCCAGGCCTCGTCCCAGCGGCCCGCCTGGAACCCCTCGATCCCCAGGTGCATGAGCGCGCCCAGGTGCCGGCGGGCCGGGCCCTGCCCCGCGCGGCGCGACTGCGCCAGGTGGCGTTCCGCCTCGCGCAGCCGGGGGAGGCGGTCGGCGAACACCGCGGCGGTGCCGATGCGGATGAGCCGGGTCGGGTCCTCGTCGTCGCCCACGGTGTCGATCAGCTCGTCGAGCGCCGTCACGTCGTCGTCGCCGGCGCGGGCCGGGTCGGAGAACACGGCGGCGTTCACGCGCAGCAGCGGGGGCGCCTCCGGCTCGAGCCGCCCGACCAGGCCGTGGAAGGTCTCCCACGCCTGCTCGGTGCCGACGTACCAGCTGATGAGCAGCAGGTTGAGCAGCGCTTCGACGAGCACGGGATCCTGGGCGTCGAAGCCGTGGTCGCCGGCCTCGATGGCACCCGCCAGCAGGCGGTGGGCGGTGGTGACGTCGCCGTCGGAGTTGATCAGCAGGTGGGCCGCGGCGGCCGCGCCCGGCAGCGAGTGGGTGGGCAGCGCCCCGGAGCGCCGGGCGTCGCCGAGCAGCCGGCTCGCGGTGGCGAGCTCACCGCCGGCGTCGGCGCCGACGTAGGCGGCTTCGGCGAGCCGCCGGCCGCGCTCGGCCGGGTCGGGGCTGAGCTCGGCGGCGCGGGTGAGCGCCGCGACCGCGCCGAGCGCGTCACCGTGGCGCAGCAGGGCCTGGGCCGACTCGTCGAGCTGCGCGGCGATCCCGGCGTCGACCCCGACGGCCGATTCGGCGAGGTGCCGCACGCGGCGCTCGGGCGTGGCGACGACAGCAGCCAGGGCGCCGTGGGCCCAGCGCCGTTCGCGTTCGGTGGAGGCCTCGACCACCGCGGCGCCGATCAGCGGGTGCCGGAAGCCGAGCCGGGTGCCGCTCACGTGCACGAGCCGCGCGTCCTCGGCCGGGGCCAGGTCGTCGACGTCGCAGGTGGTGCCGCCCGCCGTGCGCAACCGGGCCACTTCGATGCTCCCGCCGAGCGCGCCGAGCAGCATCATCAGCCGACAGCGCTCCGGCAGCCCGCGCACCCGCGCGGTGAACAGCTCCTGCAGCCGGTCCGACAGCGGCAGGACCTCGGGCAACGTCGTGAAGTCCGAGCGCTGGTCCCCGTCCAGCGCCGACGGCAGCTCCAGCAGCGCCAGGGGGTTGCCCGCCGCCTCCGTCAGCAGCCGGTGGCGCACCGCGGGCGCCAGGTCCGGGAAGTGCCGGTCGACGAGCGTGCGCGCCGCCCGGGCCGGCAGCGGCGGCAGCACCACCTCGGCCAGGCCGCTGTCCTGGAAGAACCCGCGGTCTGCCGAGCGGCAGGCGGCCAGGAAGACGATCGGGCTGCCCACCAAGCGCCGGGCGACGAAGCCCAGCACCTCGGCGCTGGCCCGGTCGAGCCAGTGCAGGTCGTCGATCACGATCAGCAGCGAGGTCTCGGCCGCGACCGAGCGCAGCCACAGCAGCGCCGCGTTCGACACCACGAGCCGGTCGGGAGCCGAGCCGATCTCGAAGCCGAGGGCGCAGCGCAGCGCCGTGCGGTGGGTGTCGGCCAGCGCGGCCATGTCCTCGCCGAGCGGGAACAGCAGCTGGTTCAGCGCGGAGTAGTTGACCTCGGCCTCGAACTGCACACCGGCGGCCCGCAGGACCCGCGTGCCGCGCTCGGTCTCGCCGTCGGCGAACTCGTCGAGCACGGCGCTCTTGCCGACCCCGGCCTCGCCCACCACGAGCAGGGCGCCACCGCGCACGCCGGCGCCGTCGAAGAACGAGCGGATCGAGGCGATCTCGTCGTCACGTCCGATCAGCGGCACTACAGGGCCCTCCCGAGCTTCCGGGGCTCCGGGGCGCGCCGACCTGAGCCGATACCTGAACCGGAGCCGTCCTGCCGGGTGACCCGTGGAACAGCCGGTCCGCCGAGGCGGTCGGGGCCGTAGGCCGCCGCGCGGCGGGCCGAGCCGCCGCGCCGGTGTCCGAAGCCGTGGATCCGCACTCTTTCCTTCTTCAGGGCCACCGCATTGGCCGTCCGAGCCGATGAAATATCCACGACAAGTCGGAACGGAGCTGAAGCGGCAGAGACAACTGTGGATTCGGGCACCCGTCGGCCGACGATACGGCCAACGGTCGTGATCGGCGCCCGGTACCCTTGCTCGACGAAAGTCATCTTAATGTACCAAGTGAAATCACTCTCACTCGGTCAGCCGAAGATCCAGTAGCAGCAACGAAATCCAGCCTCGGCCACACCGGCCGAACGGCCTCGCTCCGCCGCGAGCGACTACCAGTCCATCCCGCTCCGACAGCGACCGAACGCCGACAGCGATTCCCCGCGGAATAAGGTGCACGGAACGACGGTTACGGAGAGGCCCGCCGCGACACCTTCGGCGGAAGACGTGTTCGACATGAACGCCTTTCGGTTGATACTCATTCTCCGTTGACACATGATGGACCGCATGGCGAGAGGGGACTACGGATGAGCGGCTCATTTTCTGTCGGGATCGGTTCATGGACGGAGTGAGCAGGCTCATCCGGCTGGCCCACCTCGAGGGCCGCCTCGACGTGCGGTGCCTGATGGCCGGACAGTTCACTTTGGACCACGAGGCCGCGCCGCCGGGCCACGTGCAGTTCCACATCGTGCTGCAGGGCCGCTGCACTGTGACCACGAGCACGTCCACAGTCGACCTCGGCCCGGGTGATTTCCTGCTGCTCCCCCACGGCGAAGCCCACACCGTCACGGCCGCGTCGGGCCGGCGGCGCCGGTTCGAGGAGGAAGAGGGTGCGACGTTCACCACCCGCAAGACCCTCGGCGCCGAACACGAGCTCGACCTGTTCTGCGGCCACTACCGCTTCGACTCGGCGGCCGGCGCGCTGCTGTTCCGCCTGCTGCCGGCGATGGTGCACGTGACGATGGACCGGCCCGCCCTCACGCTGGCCGAGGTCCTGCGCGGCGAAGCCGATGTCGACGGCCCCGGCACGGGCGCCGTCGTGTGTTCCCTCTGCGACGCGCTGCTGGCCATGTCGCTGCGCAGCCGCCCCGACCAGCGGCTCGACACCCCCGCGCTGTGGACCGCCATGGGCGACGACGTGCTGGGCCAGGTGATCGCCCAGGTCGTGGAGCGCCCCGGCGAGGCCTGGACCATCGACCGTATGGCCGGCGAGGCCCGGATGTCGCGCGCCACGTTCCTGCGCCGCTTCACCGCGCGCACCGGCATCACCGTCGCGACGCTGCTGACCTCGATCCGGATGATGGTGGCGGCGGACCTGCTCACGCACTCGGACCTGTCGGTGGCCCGGGTGGCCGGCGAGGTGGGGTACCGCTCGGAATCGGCGTTCGCCCAAGCGTTCCGGGCCACTGTGGGCACACCGCCTGCCCGGTTCCGCAAGCACGCGGTGACGAGCCGGTGACCGCGGCGGTACGCTGTGGTCACGACCATTGACGGTAATGATTCATGACCAGTCGGAAAGTCTCCGGTGTGCCCGGCCGGCCGCGGGTCTCCCCGGCACCGAGCCACCGAGCCACCGAACGAGAACCAGGAGCAGGAGCAGACGATGTCCGTCGTCGAAATGACCACCTTCACGGTGGCCGAGGACAAGACCGAGGCGATGCTGGCCGCGCGCCCCGCGATGGTGGAGGCGTTCCGCGCGGACCGGCGCGGCTTCCTCTCCGCCCGGCTGGTGCGGGTGGCCGAGAACACGTGGCTCGACTTCGTCGAGTGGTCCGACGACGCCGCGTGGGACGAGTCCAAGGCCAAGGGCGCGAACCAGCCGGCGATCGCCGCGTTCTTCGCCACGATCGACTCGCTGGTCAGCGCCGAACGCGGCGTGCGCTACGACGACGCGCAGGAGACGCCGGCCGTCGCGCGCCGCGTCCGCACCATCGCCTACGGACCGGCCCCCTCGCAGGTCGGTGAGCTGTACCTGCCCGAGGGCGAGGGCCCGTTCCCGGTCGTGGTCGTGGTGCACGGCGGCTACTGGACCGCGATGTGGGACCGCCGTCAGATCACCGACGTCGTCGACGACTTCCTCGGCCGCGGGTACGCGGTGTGGAACATCGAGTACCGCCGAGTCGGCGAGCCCGGCGGCGGCTGGCCCGGCACCTTCCTCGACATCGCGGCGGCCATCGACGCGGTCGAGGACATGGACCCCGCGCTCGACACCGGTCGCGTGGTGATCGTCGGCCACTCGGCCGGCGGGCACCTCACCACCTGGGCCGCCCACCGCGGCGCGTTGCCCGCCGAGGCCCCGGGCGCGAACCCGAAGGTCACGCCGCTCGGCATCGTGTCGCTCGCGGGCGCGCTCGACCTCAAGACCGCCGACGCCACCCGGTTCGGCACCGTCCTCGCCGATCCCGACGCGGAGCCGCCGAAGGACGCGCCCGACGCCGCCCGCCCGGAGGCGTTCCCCGTCGTCGCCGCGCAGGTCGGCGAGGGCATCGTGAAGATCCTCGTGGGTGCGCGATTCGCTGAGAACCCCGAGCGCTACACCTGGACCTCGCCGCTCGAGCTGGCCAACCCGGGCGTGCCCGTGCTGGCCGTGCACGGCACCGCCGACGAAGCCGTGCCCGCCGACTGGAGCCGGCGCTACGCGGAGAAGACCAACGCCGAGGGCGGCACCGCCCGCTACGTCGAGGTCGAGGGCGCCACCCACTTCGACGTGGTGCACCCGCACCACCCCGTGTGGCCGACCGTCACCGCCTGGATCGACGAGACGTTCACCAACGCCAAGTGAGAACCGGCGGGGCACTCTCGCGGGTGCCCCGCCGTTCGTCATCCGGCCGGATTCCGGTTCACTCTGCCGTGTCACTCTGCCGTGCGCCAGCGGCCCCGGGTCAGCTCGGCGTAATCGGTGAACTCCGGCAGCGCGCCCAGCTGCCGCAGCAGGGCGAAGTCGTCGGCGAAGTACCAGTGCTCGGCGACGAGCCCGTTCTCGAACCGCCAGATCGCCATCTCCGTGATGTCGATGCGGTTCCCGGTCGCGGGGAACCCGTAGAGCTCTCCCGTGTGCGTGGCGGTCAGCGACCACACCGCCCACACGCGGTCGCCCTTGGCGACGATGTCCTCGATCACGTCGTGCCGGTCCGGCAGGGAGTCCTTGCGGTAGCCGCCCATGCCGAGGCCGGAGAGCTCGGCCAGCGACGCCATGCCGACGCGGTTCACGGTCGCGCCGGGTTTGAGGAACTGCGCGCGCTCTTCGAGCCCGACGGTGCGGAACTTCCGGACGAGGTCGATGTTGCGGCGTTCCTCCTCGGTGTACTCGGCTTCGGAGTAGTCGGCGCCGACGAGCGTCGTCACGAGGCTGCGGGTGTGCATACGATGTCCTTTCGGGAACGGTCAGGCGCGGACGAGCTCGGCTTCGATCACCACGTCGACACGGTTCGACACCACCGCGCCGCCGCCGGCGAGCAGCCCGTCGAACCGCACCCCGAACTCGCGCCGGTCGAGCGAGGTCCGGGCAGAGAACCCGGCGCGCGTGGCACCGCGGTGGTCGATCACTCCCCCGGTGCGAACCTCCAGCTCCACCGGCCGGGCCACGCCGCGGATGGTCAGCCGGCCGGGCAACACCCAGTCGACGGCGGGCAGTCGCTCACACGCAGCGGTGAACTCCATCTCGGGAAACCGTTCGCTGTCGAGGAAATCGGGCGAGCGGATCAGCTCGTCGCGCTTCGGGTGGCCCGAGGAGATGCTCCCGGTCGCGACGCGAACGCCCAGCGAGGCACCCCGCTCGGTCACCTCCACCGCGCCGTCGAGCACGTCGAACCGGCCCGTGACCCGGGCGATCGTCATGTGCACCACGGAAAACGCGACCAGGCTGTGCGCGGCGTCCACCGTCCAGGTGCCGGTCAGCGCGTCGAGAGCGAGCGCTTGCTGATCCACTGTGGTCACGACGCCACCCCCACCGGAACGGCACCTTCAGCATCCGCGAAGCGGGGCATCACGTGGTCGATGAACCGCTGCAACGAGCGGTTGGCCAGTGCCGGATCCATCTGTCCGTACAGGAAAACCAGAGCGAGGTGCCCGATGCCGCGCTCGGCGTGGGCCGCGATCTCGCGGGCCACGGTGTCGACGCTGCCGACGATCATCGCCTTGCGCAGGAACGCGTCGCGGTCGCTGGCCGCCACGCCGACCACGCTGTTCTGGAACTTCGCCGCACCTGCCGCGCCCTGGAAGGCCTTGGCCGTCGACGCGTCGAGGTAGTCCAGCGCCGGTGTGACCTCCCGCAGCGCGGACTCGTCGGTCTCGCCGATGTAGACCATCTTCTGCACGAGCGACCAGTCGGCGGCGTCCTTCACGGTCTGCGCGTCGTGGCCCGACCGTTCGAGCGCGTCGTGGTAGAGCGCCCACTTGCGGGCGGTCTCGCCGAGCTCGTCGCGCGCGGTCTGCAGCGCCCACCCACGCCCGGCCGCGTCGAGGATGCCCTGGTCCGACAGCGCGGCGCGGGCGAAGCGGATCGACGGGCGGAAGCTGGCGGGCATGATGCGCCGCGTGAGCAGCCCGCTCGAGTGCGTGGTGGCGAAGTCGATCTCCACGCCGTCGTCGTCGGTCTTCGCGAGAGCGCGGAAGGCGACGTCGAGCACCTCGTCCATCAGCTCCGCGCGGTGGGCGGTGTCGCGGCCGAGGCCCTGGTACTCGCGCGGCGAACCGCCCGTGCCCACGCCGATGGTGCAGCGGCCGCGGGTGAGCAGGTCGAGCGTGGTGCAAGCCTCGGCGAAGTTCAGCGGGTTCCACAGCGCCGGCACGGCCACCGACACGATCGTGTGCAGGTTCTTCAGCTGCGGCGCGAGGTAGGCGCCGAAGGTGAACGGGTTGCCGTAGGTGTTGTAGCCGGTGAAGTGGTGCTCGGTGAGGCAGACGCCGGCGAAGCCGCTGCGGTCGGCGATGAGCGCCTGCTCGGTCACGGCCTCGACCACTTCGAGGTCGTGCGCGCCGTCGGGCGACTGGGCGTTGAGGTAGATCGAGAACTTCATGTCTCCCCTGGGTTTCTGTGAGGTTCGGGTACGGGGTCAGGCCGCGGACGTCATGCCGCCGCGTCGCCGCGGATGTGCGCGGCGACGTCGGCACGCAGGTGCACGAACTTCGGGTCCGCGCGGGTGGTGATCTGGTCGCGGGGTGCGGTGAGGTCCACCGTCACCAGCTCGGCGACCGTCGCCGGGGGCCGGCTCAGCACGATCACGCGATCGGAGAGGTACACGCTCTCGTCGATGTCGTGCGTGACCACGAGGATCGTCATGCCGAAGCGGTCGCGCACCGACAGCGTGAGGTCTTCGAGGTCGGCGCGGGTCTGGGCGTCGACGCTCGCGAACGGCTCGTCCATGAGCAGGATCCGGGGCCGGCACGCCAGCGCGCGGGCGATGGCCACACGCTGCTGCATGCCACCCGAGAGCTGCCACGGGTACTTGCGCCGCGCGTCCCCGAGCCCCACGGCCGCCAGCGACTCGGCGGTGCGCTCGCGGCGCTCGGCCGCCGGCACCCCGCCGGCCCGCAACGGGAACTCGACGTTGCGGCCCACGCGCATCCACGGGAACAGCGACCGGTTGTAGTCCTGGAACACCATCGACAGCCCGGCGGGCACGCCGGCCACGGGCTCGCCGAGCACGCACACCTCGCCCTGGGCGGGGTGCAGCAGCCCGGCGAGGCACCGCAGCAGGGTCGACTTGCCGGTACCGGACGGCCCGACGATCGTGAGCAGCTCCCCGTCGGCCGCGGTGAACGACACGTCGTGCAGCACCGGCTGCGGCTGCCCGGGGTAGCTGTGGCCGAGGCCCGTGACCCGCACTGCCGGCTCGCGCGGCGCGGCCGGATCGGGCGCGGCCGGGCGGGCCGCGGTGTGGACCGGGTTCTGCATGGAGGTCATCACCATCTCCTGGAGAGTGTTCTTCGGGGGATCAGTCGTGCCGGGCACGGCTGTGGCGGTGCCAGCGCAGAGCGCGGCGTTCGAGTGCGGTGAACACGGTGTTGAAGACGTAGCCGAGCACGCCGAGCGCGACCATCGCCGCCCACATGCCGGCGAACTCGAAGTGGCGCTGGGAGTCGACGAGGAAGAACCCGAGCCCGCTCGTGGCGACGACCCACTCCGACAGCACCATCAGCACCAGCGCGAGGGCGAGCCCCACGCGCATGCCGGCGAAGATCGCCGGGGTCGCGTAGCAGAGGTCCACCTGCAGGAGCCGGCGCAGCGGGCCCAGGCGCAGGGTGCGGGCCGTGTCCCGCGCGACGGGGTCGATCGCGCCGGTCGCCTGCATCGCGTTGAGCAGCACGGGCCACGTGCAGCCGAACGCGATCACGAGCACGCGCATCACGTCGCTGGCGCCGAAGACGATGAGGAACACCGGCAGGATCGCCGGCGTCGGCAGCGCGCGCAGGAACTGCGCCGCCGGGTCGACCATGCGCCGCACCGTGGGGAACGCGCCCGCCGACACGCCGATCGCCGCGCCGATCAGCGAGCCGCCCAGCCAGCCCGCCAGCATCCGCACGAGGCTCGGGGCCACGTCCGTCCACAAGGGAGCCGAGGTCCACAGGTGGCTCGCCGGGCCGGCGAACCACAGGGCCCGCATCTTGCGGAGGATCTCCAGCGGCGTCGGGAAGTACGGGTTCGCCGCGGCAGCCGCGGCCCGCTGCCAGATCCAGCACAACAGGGCCAGCAACCCGAACCGCAGCACGAACAGGCCGACGACCGCGGCCGCGGTGCGGAAAGTACGGGTGGAAGCCGGCGCGATCGCCACGGCGCTCATCGTGATTCTCCTTCGCCCCACGGCAGAAGCCGTCGTTCCACTGCCCGGGCGGCCCCGTTCACGACCAGCCCCAGCAGCCCGGCCGCGCACACCGCCGCGAACGCGTAGTCGGTGTGGCTGCCGCCCTGCGTCGCGGCGAGGAGGTAGGCCCCCACACCGGTGTCGGTGCCGATGAGCAGCTCGGCCGCCACCGCGATCACGAGCGCGAGCCCGGTCGACACCCGGATCCCGGCCGCGATCACCGGCGCGGCTGAAGGCAGCACGATCTCGCCCAGCCGGCGCGGCAGCCGCGCGCCGTAGACCCGCGCCGTCTGCAACGCGACCCCGTCGACGTCGCGCGCGCCGTGGATCGTGTTGAGCAGCACCGGCCACACGGTGGCGCTGACGATCGTGATCACCACGGACGCGCGGCCCGTGCCGCTCACGAGCACCAGCAGCGGCACGATCGCCACCGCGGGCACTGGCCGCAGCAGGTCCACGACGATGCGCGTCGCGGTGTGCACGGCCGGCACCAGCCCGAGGACCAGGCCCAGGACCAGGCCGGCCGGGACGGCGATCAGCAGGCCGAGCAGCGCTGAGCCCGCGGTGGCACCGAGATCGGCGAGGAACGGCGTGTTGGTGAGCAGTTCGCCCAGCCGCACGAGGATCACGCTCGCGGGCGGCAGGTACTGCGTGCTCACCAGTCCCGAGCGGGCCACGATCTCCTCGGCCGCGGCGAGCACGACCAGGCCGGCCAGCCCGAGCGCGAACGTGGAGAACGCGGGGCGCCTCCGGGCGGCACCGCGCCGGGCCAGGACGTCGATCGACATGAGGCTGGTTTCCTTTCCGGCGTCAGCGGTCCGCGACCATCACGTCGGCCGGCAGCTGCGTGCTGGTGAGCATCCCGGCCTGCTGCATCACCCCGGCCAGCTTCTGCAGCGGGGCCAGGTCGGTCACGTTCGTGGCGAAGCCGGGCATCTTCATGCCCGCGGCCAGCGCCGCGTCGACCTTCGTAAACGTGGGCACGGCCTTGCGCAGCGCGTCGGGATCGGCGTTGAGTGCGGCGTTCTCGGCCGCGAGGCCCTTGCGGAACGCCGCGATCACGTCCGGGTGCTGCTGCGCGTAGCTCGTGGTCGTCACGTAGACGCCGACGAGGGTGTCGGTGAGCGGCCCCGTGAACTGTGCGGAGACGCTGCGCGTGCCCACGGTCTTGCGGATCGTGGACAGGAACGGTTCCGGCGTGCAGACGGCGTCGACGATCCCGCGCTGCAGTGCGCTGCCCTGGTCGGGCAACGCGACCGGGACGAGCTTGACCGACTTCGGGTCCACGCCCGCGGCCCGCAGCTGCGCGGGGAGCGTGACGGCGCAGCTGGAGGTGGTGCCGGGGATGGCGACGCTGTGGCCGGCCAGGTCGCGCACGGTGCGCAGCGGCGAACCGGCCTTGGCCAGCACGTCGAGCTGTCCCGGGCGGCCGAGGTCGCTGAGCCCCACGACCGTGACGGGGAGCTTCTTCTGCACGGCGAGCAGGTAGTCGGCCGCGCTGTCCCAGACGATCGGGTACGCGTTGCCGAGCAGGCCGACCAGCGGCGAGTCCGAGCTCGTGTGGTTGTGCGCCTGCACCGTGACGCCGGCCTTGGCGAACCCGCCGTTGCGGGCGCCGAGGTAGACCGCGGCCGACGACGTGGTGGCCGGCGCGTCGACGACTACCGCCGCGCCGCTCGAGGCCTGGCCCGCCTGGCCCGAACCCGAGCCGGGCGCGGCCGTGGTGTCCGTGGCCGAGCACGCCGAGGTGGCCGCGAGCGCCGCGACGCCGAGCAGGGCCGCCGCGACGGGCCGCCGAGATTTCCGGGATTTCCCGGCCTGTCCAGTGTGGTGCGCCATGCCGATTCCGCCTTCCGCAGTACCGCGCTGTGCGATGAGAGGCATGGAAGACCGGGCGGTGTGACGCGGACAACTCCCCTGTGCAAGTTTCCACATCCGGTTGCCGCGGACGGGCTCTCGGCGGCGCCATGGAAACCATGAACACTCCGACTCCGCCCGCGGCCGGCGACGCGCTCGGCTCCGCACGGTCGATGTCCGCCCCCGTCCACCTCGCCGGGTACGGCGTCGACGCCGACCTCTTCCGGGGTCTGGCCGCCTCGCTGCCGACGTCGGTCAGCGTCATCACCACGACCGCCGAAGACGGCTCGCCGATCGGCATGACGTCGGGCACGGTGTGCAGCCTGTCGTGCGAACCGCCGCTGTTGCTGGTGTGCCTGGGGAAGGGTTCCCGAACGCTGCAGGCCATTCGCGAGCGCGGCCGCTTCGGTGTGAACGTGCTCGACAGCCTCGGTTCCGCGATCTCGGCCCACTTCGCGAGCCGCGTCGAGGACAAGTTCGCCACGATCGGCTGGCGGCGCGGCCGCCACGGCTCACCGGTGCTCGAGGACTCCGTGGTGGCGTTCCTCGAGTGCGAGCTCTACCAGGTGGTCGACGGCGGGGACCACACGATCGTCGTCGGGCTCATCATGGACGGCGCCCACACGGACGCCGCGCCGTTGGTGTATTTCCGGCGCAGCTACGCAGGCTTCGGTGAATGACACAGCGGTGAATGACACAGCGGTGAGTGACACAGCGGTGCGTGAGGTCAGCGTCCGGCCTTGCGCCGCAACCGTTCCTCGTCGTGGATCACGAGCTCCCGCGACTCCAGCGTGATCACGCCGAGCCGGGTCATGTCCTTGAGCGCCTTGTTCACGCTCTCGCGCGAAGCACCCACGTAGTGCGCCCACTGTTCCTGGGTGAGGTCGTGGCGCACCCGGACGCCGTCGGGCCCGCGCACGCCGATGCGGTCCGCGAGCTGGATGATCCCGCCCGCGACGCGCGCGCTGATGTCGGGGTTGAGCAGCGAACCCACGGTCTCGTTGATCCGCCGCACCTGCGCCGAGAGGAACCGCACCGCGGCCGCGCCGATCCGCGGGTCGCTGAGCACCCACTCGCGCAACCGGGCCGCCGGCAGGGCGATCACGTCGGCGTCGCTGATCGCCACGGCATCGGACACGCGCGCGTTGCCCTCGAAGACGCTGGTGATGCCGAACGGGTCGCCGGGCAGGAAGATCGTCATCATCCGTTCGCGGCCGGTGACGGTCGTGCGGCCCATGGCGACCTTGCCGGACACGACGAGGTAGCCGAAGGCCGCGTGCTCACCGGTGTGGAAGATGACCTCACCACGCGGATGGTGGCGCACGGCCCCGCTGTCCAGCAGTCCGGCCACCAGCTCCGCCGGCATCCCGGCGAAGAACGGGCTCGCGACGGCACCGCCCGCCGCGGAGCGAAAACGCTCCGCGGGCGGGAGGGCGCCGGCCGGGTTCATCCGAGCAGTGTAAGCACTTCGCCGCGTGTCGCGGGTGAGCTCAGTCCAGGGTCGCGGCGAACAGACCCAGCCGCAGCGGGTCCGGTTTGCCCGCGTCGAGCAGGGCCGGGATCGGGCGGCCGGCCGCGGACAGCTCGTCGACGAGGTCGGGGCCGTCGCCAGTCCAGCCGTGCGCGGCGAGCCACGTGGCCGGGGGCCACTGCGCCGGGCCGCCGCGGTCCACGGACACGAAGATCTCCGCCATCGCGCGGTCGCCGTCCTCCGGCGTCGGGATGTCGCTCATCCTGGTCCGCCGGTTGAGGTACTCCCCCGCCAGCGTGCTTCCCGGTGTGGACACCTCGCCCAGCTCGTCGAGGAACGCATCGGCCTGGCCGGGCTCGAAGTACATAAGCAACCCCTCGGCCACCCACGCGACGGGCGCGTGCGGGTCGAAGCCGGCGGCAAGCAGCTCGCGGCGCCAGCCCTCCCGCAGGTCCGCGGCCACGGGCACGCGCTTCACGGCCGCCTCGGCGCCGACGTCGGCGACCAGACGTTCCTTGAAACCCAGCACCTGCGCGGAATCGAGTTCGTAGACCACCGTGTCGGCGGGGAAGGCGAGCCGGTAGGCCCGGCCGTCGAGCCCGGCGCCGAGCAGGACGACCTGGCGGCAGCCCGCCGCCAGGCGCTCGGCGACGTAGCGGTCGTAGAACCCCGTGCGGCCCGCGAACAGAGCGGACAGGCCCAGCCACAGCTCCGACGGCCGGTCTTCGCGGGCCGGTCCGAACGCCGGCAGCACGCCGGCCGACACGTCGACGTCGAGCATACGGGCCACGAACCGCTCGGCCGGCACGTCGGCGAACAGCCGATCAGCGCGACGGGACTCCTGCGCGCGGGCGTACGCCGTGATCAGGGCGGTGAGCCCGACGCCTTCGGGAAGCCTGGGTGTACTCACGATCGGGCCCTTCGTCCGTGGTGTCGGTGCGCAAGTCGATCATGACGCGGCGGGCACGAGCGTGCGGGGCGAAAGGACCGGATCCGGCGTGAACCGGATCACCCGGCACCACTATCCGAAGAAACTGTCCGAAGTGGCCGTCCGAAGAGGACCGTCAGTGGGTGCGCACCGGCGGGGTGCCGAGGACCTCGTTGAACGCCTCGGTGGACGACGGGTGCGTGTAGACACTGTCGCGCAGTTCGGTCGCGGTCAGGTCGTGGCGCATCGCGAGGGTGACGAGGTTGATCAGCTCTTGCGAGTCGACGCTCAGCAGCGTGGCCCCCAGGATCAGGTCGGTCTCGCGGTCGATCACGAACTTCATCAGCCCACGGGTCTCACCGACGATCTTGGACCGCGGCATGGCCGCGATGTCGGCGATGTGCTTCTCCACGACCTTGACCGGCAGCCCGCGGTCCAGGGCCTCGCGCTCGGTGATGCCCACGCGCGAGAGCGCCGGGCTCATGAACACCGTGTAGGGCACGAACCGGCGGTCGTTTGTGGACCGCTTGCCCTGCCCGATCAGCTGGTCGGCGACGATGCGGTAGTCGTCGAGGGAGATGTAGGTGAACTGCGGGCCGCCGTTGACGTCGCCGATCGCGAAGATGTGCGGCTGGCTGGTGCGCAGGAACTCGTCGACCTCGACGGTGCCGTTCGCCCGGGTGCGTACGCCGGCGAGGTCGAGGCCCAGGCCCTCGGTCGCGGGCCGACGGCCGGTCGCGGCCACCACGTCGTCGGCCGCGAGCGTGTGGGTCTGCCCCTCGACGTCGTAGGTGATCTCGACGCCGTTGTCGAGGTCGCGGACCCCGGTCACGTGGGCGTCGGGCACGAACGTGACGCCGGCGCCGCTCAGGATGCCCGTGGCCGCCTGGGCGATGTCCTCGTCCTCGCGCGGCATGATCCGCGGCGCGGCGTCGAGCACGACCACCTCGCTGCCGAACTGCGCGTACGTGGAGGCGAACTCGACGCCGACGTACCCGCCGCCGAGGATCGCCAGCCGCTTGGGCAGGTGGTCGAGGTCGATGAGGTCGGTGCTGGTCCGCAGCCGGCTGCTCGCGCGCAGGCCCGGGATGTCGGGGACCGTCGGCACGGCGCCGGTGTTGATCACGATCGTGTCGGCGGTGACCCGCAGCAGGTCGGACCCCGCGGTGACCTGCACCGTCTTGGGGTCGAGGAACGTGGCCTTGCCGGTGATCACCGTGACGGTGTCGATCGTGTCGAGCATGGCGAAGTTCTTGCCGCGCATGGCCGTGGTGAGCGCGCGCGTGGCCTCGACCGCCTTGCGGTGGCGCTCCGGCGCGGTGCCCGCACCGGGGTTCTCGGCGTGGTGGACGAGCGACTTCGTGGGGACGCAGCCGATGTTGATGCAGGTCCCGCCGTACATCTGCGAGGACTGCTCGATCATCGCGACGCGCTTGCCGAGGCGCCCCAGCGCGGCCGCGAGCGTCTTGCCGCCCTTCCCGAACCCGATGACCACCAGATCGAAGTGCATGTCGTCCATGAGACCCCAGCATGCGCCTCCTCGAGCGGTTCGACTACGCTCGAAAAGATCATTTTTCGACGAGATCGGATCAGCACCGGCGGCGCGCCGCCCGGTACCGGTCCCGGCGGAGCAATTATGATCGGCCCTCGCGCGGTGGTGGTCGACGGCCGCGTGTCGAAGGAGGCGGTGGGTGGTTACCCGGGCTGAGCGGAACGCGACGAATCCAGACCTCGGGGTGCTCTCGGCGAGGCTGCTGTTCGCCGTCCAACGTGAACTCTTCACGAAGCTCGTCACCCAGGGTTTCGACGATCTGCACCCCCGGCACGGGGTGGTCCTCGCCTACCTCGATCCCGGCGGGCTGCGGGCGACCGAGCTCGCCCGGCTCTCGGGCCAGGCCAAACAGGCGATCGGCCTGCTCGTGGACGAGCTGGAGGCGCTGGGCTACGTGTACCGCAAGCCCGACCCCGGCGACCGCAGGGCCAAGCTCGTCTGCCCGACCGAGCGCGGTCTCGACCAGATGCGCACGGCCGACCGCATCATGGCGACCATGCAGGACCGCCACGCCCGCCGCGTCGGGCGTGAGGCGTACGCCGAGTTCAAGCGCGTGTTCATGGATGTCGCGGAGCACCAGCGGCGCACCGTCGCGACCGACTGAGCCCACGCACCGAGGCCCGCGCACCGAGCCCCACTCAGCGAGGCCCGCTCAGCGAAGTACCGGTCACCGGCTGGTCCCGGGCATTGGATCACGGCCCGCGCGCACGCGGCGCAAGCCCATCGCGACCGCCCAGAACACGAGGAACAAGGCGACGACCACGTACCCCAGGTCGCCGAGGTCGAGCGAGGCGAACCACGACGTGACCGAGTCGTGCAGCTTGAAGCTGTCGTGGGTCAGGCCGACCAGCTCGACCACGCCGAGGGACAGCGCGACCGCGACCGAGAGCCACGTGATGGTCATCGTGTAGCGCAGCGTGCGCAGCGGGTCGGTCGCCGCCCACCCGTAGACGGCGGTCATGAACACGCCGTCGAGCGTGTCGAACAAGGTCATCCCGCACGCGAACAGCGCCGGCAGGATCACCACCGAGTACCACGGCACGCCGGCGGCGGCCTTGGTGCCCGCCACCGCCAGCAGCGTGACCTCCGTGGCGGTGTCGAAGCCGACCCCGAACAGCAGGCCGACGGGGAACATCTGCCGCGCGCTGTGCAGGGAGCGGGTGAACCGCCGCAGGAGGCGGGCGATCGCGCCCCGGTTCTCCAGCACGCGCTCGAGCTCGCCGTCTTCGAGCTCGCCCAGGCGGGCCTGCCGGTAGACCCTGCGGGTGCCGATCGCCGAGGTGAGGTTCAGCAGACCGACGAAACACAGGAACAGTGCCGAAGCACTCGTGCTCACGGTGGCGAGCACCTGGTGCGTGACCGAGGAGTCGCTCGTCATCGTGGCCGCGAACCGCGCGCCGGCGGCGACCACCAGCGTCAGCAGCAGCACCACGGTGGAGTGCCCCAGGGCGAACCAGAAGCCGACCATCGAGGACGCGCGCCGGTTGGCCGAGAGCCGCCTCGCCGTGTTGTCGATCGCCGCGATGTGGTCGACGTCGAACGCGTGGCGGGCGCCGAGCGCGAACGCGGCGAGCCCGACCCCGATCCCGAGGCCCCCGTGGTCGCCCACGACCCAGAGCCCGGCGACCAGCACCAGGGTCAGCGCGACGATCGCGGTCAACAGCACGACCAGGAACCGGTGGGCGCCCAGGAAGGCGAGCACGGTGTTTCTCACGCAACCCCCGTCTTGTCCGCGACCCGGACCGAGAAGGACTCACCCAGGGGTTCCGCCGTGAACCCCAGGTGCTCCAGCACTCGCAGCAGCGCGCCGGCCATGGTCTTCTCGACCGCGGTCACGCGCTCGTCGATCGGCTGGAACGCGGCGTCGTCGGGCGCCCAGCTGACGAGCACGCCACCGCCGTGGTCGGGCGGGCACTCCCGCACCTCGACACCGCCGGCCGGGCCCGTGGCGTAGATCGCGAACCCCGCGAGCTCCAGCTCGCGGCAGACCTCGCGCCGCAACGGCGAACCGATCGGCTCCGCCACCGTCACCCCACCGCTTCGAAGGCCGGCCCGCAGAGCTTGCAGGTCCGGGGTTTCCACGCCCGGCGGGCCAGGAACAGACCGCCCGCGGCGATCAGGGCACCGACCATGGGGGCGAGCATGTAGACCCAGAAGTAGCTGAAGTCCGAACCGAGCACGTACGGACCGAAGTCACGCGCCGGGTTGAAGCTGCCCCCGGTCGTGGTGCCGGTCAGCACGATCATGACGACGATAAGCACGCCGATCACCCACGGCGTCTCGCGCGGGCGCGGTTTGGACACCAGCCACGACAGCACGAGCAGCAGCACGATGGTGCTGAGCCCCTCGGCGAGCACCGTGGCCGCCCCGCTCACGCCGGGGGCCGGCTTGATCACGCCGTCGGAGATGTCGCGCATCCAGTGGCCCCACACGAGCCGGGCCACCAGTACGCCGACCACGGACCCGGCCAGCTGCGCCACCGCGTACGCGATCGTGTCGCGCACCGACAGCACCCCGCGGAGAGCCATGAACAAGCTCACCGCGGGGCTGAGGTGCGCGCCCGAGCGCTTGCCCGGCGGAGTCACGGCGAAGACGGCAACGGTGCCGCCGACCGCGATCCCGATCAGGAGGATCCGCAGCTGGACCGGCCAGCCGTGCAGGAGCGACGCCGGGGCCATCGTCAGCGCGATGGCGCTGAGCGCGTCGAACACCAGCAGCGCCGTGCCGAGCAGTTCGGTCAGCCACGCCGCCGGCGGCCACTCGCGGGCCTTCGGGTCCGCGTTCGGGCCGATCTCTTCCTGTGTCACGGCGTGCGAGCCGCGGACACGCCGATCATCGAGTCCCGGGTGACCAGTTCGGCGAGATCTTCTTCGCTCCAGTCCTCGGTGCCCTCGGGGCGCATCGGCAGGATCAGGTAGCGCATGTTGGCGGTGCTGTCGTGAACGCGGATCTTCACGTCCTCGGGCACGTCGGTGCCGAACTCCGCGAGCAGCGCGCGCGGTTCGCGCACGGCGCGGGCGCGGTACGGGCGGCTCTTGTACCAGTCCGGCGGCAGCCCCAGGACCGGGCGCGGGTAGCACGAGCACAAGGTGCAGACCACGAGGTTGTGCGTGTCGGGCGTCTGCTCGAGCACGATGAGGTTCGTGCCGTCGTAGTTGTCGATCCCGAACTCCTCGATGGCGGCCGTGCCGTCGGCGAGGAGGCGCTCCTTGAACGCGGGGTCGGCCCAGGCGTGCGCCACGAGGGCGGCGCCGCGCGAGGGTTCGTGCGCGTCGAGCGTCTCGATCATCTCGCGGACCTCGCCCGCACCGATGAGGCCCTTCTCGACCATGAGCTCGCGGATCGCCATCTGCAGGACGTCGAAGTAGTCCGGCTCCCCCGGCGCCGACTCGATCGGCGCGTGCGGGTCGGTGTGGGGATCGGCGTGGGGGTGTGCGTGTTCGGCCACGGTCATTCCTTGTCGTTCGAAGCGGCGGCGGCGTTCGGGGCGATCGGTTCGAGCCAGTGCTCGTAGATCTCGATCTCGACGACGTCGGCCGGGCGGCCGTCGTAGTCGGGCCACAGCGAGCTCTGGTCCAGCCGCACGCGGTAGAGCTGGACCTCGGTGCCCTCGTTGACGCCGTACCCCTCGAGCTCCGGGTTGATGAAGCGCGGCAGCACGCGCTCGATGGTGCCTTCCTTGCCGCGCACGTACACCGGCGTGCGGACGTGGCCGGGCGCGTAGCGCTCGGAGATCCGCACCGGGTCGCCCTCGCGGAAGCGGGTCTCGCTCACGCGTCCTCCAGCAGGCGTTCGCGGATCTCGGCCATTTTCTTGCCCAGCTCTTCGCTGGTGATGATCTTCTTCTCGATGAGAACCTTCGACGCGGAAACGGCCCACCGCTCGTAGTAGGTCAGTTTCCCGATGATCTCCGCACCGAGGTCTTCGACGCCACGTCGCTTTTCCTCGGTGTTCACCAACTGGTGCACGGCGAGCACATTGAGCAGGGCGTGGCAGCTCTTTTCGAAGGGGGTCATGTCATGTTCCGACCGGACCAACGGACCTTCGGGAAGCCCCCCGAGGTCGTGCGCCGGCCGGATGATCATCTTGCTTTTTTCCGACACTCGCTGCTCCTCTCCGATGTGCTCGATTTTTCGGTTCGGGCACCCGGGATCGTGGTGAATGAGCGTGACTGTACAACAGCTTCGGCGACATTCGCACCGGCCCGCACCAGCGTCGACGCGTGATCCGAAACCGACGGAAACTGATTCGATCGCACATGGTTTCCGTGCTCCGCACGGTGCAGAATCGTGCGGTTGTGGAGGAAAAAACAACGGCGGACGCGCCGCTCGTTCTGCTCAACGGCTTCTACCACGGCTCGTGGGCGTGGGCGGACCTGATCACGCGGCTCGCCGCCCGCGGACGGGGTGCCGTGGCCGTGGACCTCGCGGCCCACGGGCTGCTCGCGGCGTCGCCTGCCGCGGCCACCCGCCGGCCCTTCGACGCCGCCGCGTACGCCACCGAGGCGTCGCCGGTCGCCGGGATCGGGCTCGAGGCGGGCGCCGATCTGCTGATCGACCAGGTCAAGGTGATCGGGGGCGGCCGGGCGGTTTCCGTGGTCGCCCACAGCATGGGCGGCGCGGTGCTGACCCGGGCGGCCGAGCGCGAACCCGGCCTGTTCGCGCACCTCTACTACCTCGCGGCCTACATGCCCGCCTCGGACACGCCGTGCCTGGTGTACCCGTCGCTGCCGGAGGGGCAGGGCAACCGGTTCCTGCAGTTACTGGTCGGCGATCCCGAAGCCACGGGGGCGCTGCGCATCGATCCCGGCAATCCGGACCCGGCCGTCCAAGCGGGCATCCGCGACGCCTTCTACGGCGACGTGGCGGAAGAAAAAGCGGCGGCCGCGATCGCACTGCTGAGCTGTGACGCGCCGACGGCGATGGTCGTGGAAACGACCACACTCACGGCATCGGGCTGGGGTTCGGTTCCGCGCACGTACCTCCTCTGCACGCAGGACAACACCATTCCGATCGAACTGCA
The DNA here is from genome assembly GCF_053602515.1 of Amycolatopsis sp. NPDC004368. Taxonomy (NCBI): domain Bacteria; kingdom Bacillati; phylum Actinomycetota; class Actinomycetes; order Pseudonocardiales; family Pseudonocardiaceae; genus Amycolatopsis; species Amycolatopsis sp. NPDC004368. The sequence continues at coordinate 56,546 of NZ_JBSGDT010000026.1, forward strand.
GCGGCTTTTCATACGCCAGGCGGACTCCGCGTTTCCCGGGAACCCGACAAACGTCGTCGAACTCACCGCTTCGCATTCGGCATTCCTGTCCGCGCCCGACCGGGTGGCGGATGTCCTCATCGATTCCCCGAAATGCTGACAGAACGGCAGCCGGCGCACCTGTCGGCGAAGTGACGCGAAGCGATCGGCGTGTTTCGGAAAATTGCCTCACCCGATCGCGCGCTGATTCCTGCCATCCGACGCCTGTGCCCGGACGCCCGGTTCCCGCGGCGAGCCGGCCCGGACGACGCCGGCATCCGGTCCACTGGTGAGCTGCCCACACTCGCACGGTGGTCCGGCGGGCTCCCGCGGCCCGGCGCACCGGGCGAGGAACCGTCATCCGGCGCCTTGACACCCTTCGTAAGGGAAATTTACCATTGCCGGACCGTCGGCCGGGAATCTCCGGCCGGCGACCGGCCTCACCCTCGAGGCGCCGGAACGAACTGCCTGACAGCCGCCACTGTCGCAGGAGACGAGCCGCTCCCCCGAGCGTGCTCGGCGATCCCGCAAAGGAGCGGAAATGACAGGTACCGCACTACGTCCGAGATCGGCGCGGGCCCGCTGGCGGATCACGGCCGCGGCCGTCGTCGCCACCGCGAGCGCCGGCGCCTACCTCGCCGCCCCGGCGCCTACCTCGCCGCCCCGGCACCGGCCGCGCACGCGGCCACCACCGCGAGCGTGTGGCTCACCACGCCCGACCACCAGAACCTGTTGAAGCAGCAGGGGAACGTGTCGTTCGGCTCCGGCGGCAGCGGCTCCACGATCACGGTGAACCCCAACACCACCTACCAGTCGATGGTGGGCTTCGGCGCGGCTTTCACCGACTCGTCGGCGTGGAACATCTCCACCTCGTCGCGGCGGGACGAGATCATGAACGCGCTGTTCAACACCTCGAACGGCATCGGGCTGAGCTTCCTGCGCCAGCCCATCGGGGCTTCGGACTACTCGCGCGGCTTCTACACCTACGACGACGGCGGGTCGGACCCGAGCCTGTCGCGCTTCTCGGTCTCCCACGACAACGCCTACATCCTGCCGCTGGTCAAGCAAGCCAAGAGCCTGAACCCGCAGCTGTCGGTGATGGCCACGCCGTGGAGCGGGCCGGCGTGGATGAAGGACAACAACAACCTCATCGGCGGCTCGCTGCGCAGCGACCAGAACGGTGTCTTCGCCGACTACCTCGTGAAGTTCGCGCAGGCCTACGGCGCGGCGGGCGTGCCGATCGACTACCTGAGCGTGCAGAACGAGCCGCGGTTCTCCGCGCCCGGCTACCCGAGCATGTACATGGAGCCGAACCAGCAGGCGAACATCATCAACACCCTCGCGCCGAAGCTGCGCGCGGCCGGCCTGTCGACGAAGATCCTGAGCTACGACCACAACTGGGACGTCACGGACTTCGCCGAGCAGGTGAACAACCAGGCCGGCAGCAACGTCGCCGGATCGGCCTGGCACTGCTACGGCGGTGACCCGTCGGCGCAGTCCCGGGTCTGGAACGACCAGCACAAGGACATCTTCTTCACCGAGTGCTCGGGCCACGAGTCCGACAACACCGCGAACACCTTCGCCGACACGCTGCGGTGGCAGGGCATGAACCTCGCGGTCGGCGCCACGCGCAACCACGCCCGCACGGTCGCGCTGTGGAACATGGCCCTGGACTTCAACCACGGCCCGGTGATCGGCAGCTGCGGCAACTGCACCGGCGTCGTCACGGCCAGCGGCGGCAGCCTGTCCTACAACGCCGAGTACTACGTGCTGGGGCACCTGAGCAAGTTCGTGAAGCCGGGCGCGGTGCGGATCGACTCGACCGGCTACGGCGAGGGCGGCGTCGAGAACGTCGCGTTCAAGAACCCGGACGGAACGATCGTGCTCGTCGCCGTGAACACCGGTGGCACGCAGAACTTCCAGGTCTCCTACGGCGGCCAGTCGTTCGGCTACTCGCTGCCCGGGGGCTCGATGGCCACGTTCACCTGGCCCGGCACCGGCGGCGGCACCACCACTCCCCCGCCCACCGGCCGCACCGGCCCGATCTCGGGCCTCGGCGGCAAGTGTCTCGACGTCACCGGCGGTTCGACCGTGAACGGCAACCAGCCGCAGCTGTGGGACTGCACCGGAGGCCCGAACCAGCAGTGGACGCTGGCCAGTGATGGCACCGTGCGCGGTCTGGGCAAGTGCCTCGACGTCACCGGCAACAGCACCGCCGACGGCACCGCGGTACAGCTGTGGGACTGCTTCGGCGCACCCAACCAGAAGTGGTCGACCGGGGCGAACGGCTCGCTGGTCAACGCCGGCAGCAACAAGTGCCTGGACGTGAAGGACGGCGGCACGGCCAACGGCACCAAACTGCAGATCTGGACCTGCTCCGGCGGTCCGAACCAGCGCTGGACGGTACCGGCGTAAGGAGTCCACACCGGACGTTCTCCACCCGACGCCCGTGACCGCAGCCACCGCTGTGGTCACGGGCGTCGCGCTGTGCACGGACTAGAGTGACGCCCGTCACCTCGTGCAACCGCCGCGTTGCCTCGTGGCCTTTGTGGAGTGAGGGCCATTGAACGACGGGCCCCGGCAAGGAGCACCAGTGGGTCACCCGGACTGGGAGGCGGACTACACCGCCTTCGTGCACAGTCGTGCCTCGGCGCTGCGGACCACGGCCTACGTGCTCAGCGGTGAATGGCACCGCGCCGACGACCTGGTGCAGACCACCCTGGTCAAGCTCTACGTGATCTGGCCCCGGCTGGTGCGCCAGGGTGGCCTCGACGCCTACGCGCGCACCGTGCTGGTGCGCACCTTCGTCCGCGAGAACCGGCGCAAGTGGCGGCAGCTCGAACTGACTTCGGCCGCCCCGCCCGACGTCGCCGCACTGCCCGAGGACGACCACGCCGGCCGCCTCGCCGTGCGCGCCGCGCTGACCCAGGTCCCGCCCCGGCAGCGGGCCGTGCTCGTGCTGCGCTTCTGGAACGACTTCAGCGTCGAGGAGACGGCGACCGCCCTCGGTTGCAGCGAAGGCACCGTGAAGAGCCAGACTGCCCGCGGCCTCGCCGCCCTCAAACGCGCGCTCGGCGAACCGGCCGGCACCCCGTCCCCGGAGGAGAGCGACCGATGAACGACGACGAGGCCCGCGCCCTCATCCACCTCGCCGGTCCCGACACCCCGGGCCCCGGCCACGGCGTCTCCGTCGACGCGGCCCTGCGCACGGGCCGCCGCCGGCGCGCCGCCCGCCGCGGCGCGGCGATCTCGGGCAGTGCGCTGGCCACGGCCACCCTCGTGCTGCTTCCGCTGCTCCTGCGCACGCCGCCGGCCGGCCACCTCGGCCCGGCCGCGCCGCCCCCGCCGCCGCCCACGTCGACGTCCACCACCGCGCCCACCCCCGCCGGCGGGCCGGCCACCAGGGACTCCCACTTCACCGAGCCCCCGCCCTCCACGACCGTGCGAGCGGCGACCGGGACCCACACCTCGCACGGGCCGCCGAGCACGGGCATGTCACCGATCTCGACCCCCTGACGGCCCGACCCGCCGGTCATCACCGACCCCGCACCCGCGGACCAGGCGACCGGCACGCCGTCCCGCCGACCACCACGGCCTGGCCACACCACCCCGCCGAGCCCCGGCCGCCCGTGTGCCGCCCGGCCGGCACCACCGCATGACCACCACCCCGGCACCACCCCGAACGGAACCCGCGCCATGACGACCTTGCTCTCCACCCCCGCCTCCGCGCCCACCACCCGGATCTCGACGCGCCTCGGCTACCTGCGCGCCGCCGGGGTCTACCTGGGCGTCCGGGTCGTCGGCGTGGTGGTGCTGGCTCTCTTCGCGTCCGGCAACAACCAGCCGCTGCTGGACCGGCTCACCGCGTGGGACGGGCAGTGGTACCTCGCGATCGCCGACGACGGCTACGGCGGCATCACCCACGGTCTCGTCGACGCCGCGGGGCACTTCGCACCGCACACGCCGCTGGCGTTTTTCCCGCTGTACCCCTTTCTGATGCACGCTTTGGCGACCGGGACCGGTCTGGACAGCACGACGGCCGGGCTGCTGATCAGCGTGATCGCCGGGATCGCGGCGGCGCTGGGTGTGTACCGGCTCGGCAAGGCGGCCGGGGACCAGCTCAGGGCGCAACGCCGCGGGCTGCTGCTCGTGGCGCTGTGGGCGGGCGCACCGCTGTCGATCACGCTGTCGATGGTCTACACGGAGGCCCTGTTCACGGCGCTGGCCGCGTGGGCGCTGGTGGGGCTGGTCGAGCAGCGGTGGGCGCTGGCGGCACTGTGCTGCGTCGGTGCGGGGCTGACGCGGCCCACGGCGGTGGTGCTGGTGGCGGTTGTCGTGTTCGCCGGGGTCGTGGCGTTCGCGCGGCAGCCGCGACCGGGGCCGGCGCTCGCGGCGCTGGCCGCGCCCGTCGGGCTGGTGGGGTACTGGCTGTGGGTGGCCCAGCAGACGGGGAGCCTGTTCGGCTGGTTCGACCTCGAGTGGAACGGCTGGCGCACGCGGTTCGACTTCGGTCAGGAGACGTTCGGCTTCGTCGGCCGGCAGCTGGTGCAGGGCCGGTCGGTGATGGAGGTCGGGAACGTCTTCGTGGTGTTCCTCGGGCTCGCCGCGGCCGTACTGCTGGCGCTGCGGCTGCGGGAACGGCCCCACTGGTGGCCGCTGATCCTCTTCGGCGTGGGAATGATCGTGCTCGTGGCGGGCACGGCGGGCATCCCGTTCGCGAAGGCGCGGTTCCTGCTGCCCGGTTTCGTCCTGCTGCTGCCTGTGGCCCAGGGCTTGTCCGGTCGCCTCCGCAGCACCTCCGTGGTGGCGACGGCGGGCTTCGTCCTCGTCGGGTGCTGGTTCAGCGCCTACGCCCTCACCGGCTGGCACTACGCGATCTGACCCGGTGGTGTCCACAGTGGATGATCACTGTGGACACCAGGACGTCGGGCCCCACCGGCGCGACCGCGTGTTCGTACACCGTGCGGCCGCGTGAACGACCGCTCGCGCTATGTGTGCCGGGGTATGGCACAGGGCGGTTTAGGCATTGGCTGGGCATGGCTCGCCGGGCATGACCTCGGTTCACCCCGCCCGACCGGTGCCCTCCGCGGCCGCCGAGTAACCCAACGAAAGGCCCGGGCGCCGACCCCACGCACTCGTGGACCGCCCACAATGGAGGGATCGGAGAACCCATGACGAGCACGTCCGGCTGTCCCGTCGCCCACGACTTCGACCCGCTCGCCGACCGTTACCTGAGCAGCCCCTACCCCGAGCTGAACCTCCTGCGCGAGCAGGCGCCGGTGCACTACGTGCCGTCGCTCGACCACTGGCTCGTCACGCGCTACGCCGACATCGCGGCGATCCTCGCCGAGCCGGCCACGTTCTGCGCCGCCAACGCCCAGGCGCCGCTCTCGGTCCTCGCCGACCAGGCCTGCGACATCCTCCACAAGGGACTGCGCAACACCCCGGTGCTCTCGAACTTCGACCCGCCGGGCCATTCCCGCGTCCGGCGTCTGCTGGCCCCGTTGTTCTCGCCGCGCCGCATCGCCCAGCTGCAGCCGCGGATCGAGCAGTTCACGACCGAGCTCGTCGACGCGTTCGCGGGCCTCGGCCGCGTGGACATCGTCGAGGCTCTCACGTTTCCCTTGCCCGCCTTGCCCCTCTTCCGCCTGCCCGGGTTCACGGACGAGGACGTCGAGCAGCTCAAGGCCTGGTGCGGCGAGAAGCTCGAGATCAACTGGGGCCGGCCCGACGCGGAGTACCAGCTGCGGGCGACCACCCACATCTCGCGGTTCTGGGACTACTGCGAGTCCTACGTCGAAGCCCGCAAGCACCGGCTGGGTGACGATCTCACCAGCGCCCTGCTGCGCCAGCGGGAAACCAACCCCGACGCGCTCGACGACCGCGAGGTGGCCGGCGTCGTGTTCGCCCTGAGCTTCGCCGGGCACGAGACCACGACCAACCTCATCGGCAACGCCGTGCGCCACCTGCTCTCCCGGCCCGGGCTGTGGCAGGAGATCGGCCGCGACCCCGAAGCCATCGCCGGTGCCGTGCTGGAAACCCTGCGCTACGACTCGTCGGTGATCGCCTGGCGGCGCATCACCACCCGGCAGGTCACGATCGGCGACACCGTGGTGCCCGAAGGCGCCCGGCTGATGCTGGGCCTCGGCGCCGCCAACCACGACCCCGCCGTGTTCCCCGAGCCCGCGGAGTTCGAGATCCACCGCGCCAACGCGAAGGTGCAGCTTTCCTTCGGCCGTGGCATCCACTACTGCCTCGGCCAGGCACTGGCCCGCGTCGAGACGGAGATCGTGCTGCGGCAGCGGTCGCAGCGGTTCCCGGACCTGCGGCTCGTGCCCGGGCAGGACGTGCGCTACCCGCGCAACATCTCCTTCCGCGGCCCGGTCGGCCTGTACGTCGAGTGGTCCGCGCGCTGAGGTCACACGGCGGGCTCGGCAGCGGCGGCTCCTTCCGCTTCCGTGGTCCGCCGCTCCATCGCGGACTTGTCCGACAGGGGCTTCTCCTCGAGCAGCCACACCACGGCGAACGCCACCGCGGCCACGATGCCGCCGATGAGGAACACCAGGCGCATCGAGCTCGCGAAGCCGTCGAGGATCGGGTGGGCCAGCACGGGGTCGAGGTTCTTCAGGAACGACGTGTCGTTCACGTCGACACCGCCGCTCATCTGCTGCGCGAACTCCGGGTGCCGGGCCAGCGCCGCGACGTAGGCCGGTGAATCCGCGGCCGAGCGCAGCGCCGAGGCGATGCGGTCGCCGACCGTGCTGAACAGGATCGAGAGGAACACCGCGGCGCCCACCGTGCCGCCGATCTGGCGGAAGAAGGTCGACGCCGAGGTCGCCACGCCGATGTCCCCGGGCAGCACGTCGTTGGTCGCGGCCAGGGTGAGCGTCTGCATCGCCGCACCGAGCCCGAGCCCGATCACGAACGCGATACCCATGACGACGGCGACCGGGGTGTCGACGCCGATCGTGGCGAGCCCGAACATCGAAGCGGTCAGCAGCCCGATCCCGACGACCGCAAACACCTTGTACCGTCCGGTTTTCGTGGTGATCAGGCCGCAGACGGTGCTGGAGATCATCATGCCCGCGGTGAGCGTGAGCATCTGCAGGCCGGCCGCCGTCGGCGTCGAGCCCTTCACGATCTGCAGGTACAGCGGCAGCGACAACATGGCACCGAACATCCCGATGCCCACGATCACCGTGACCACGGTGGCCACGCGGAACTCCGAACACGAGAAGAGTCGCAGCGGCAGCAGGGCCGAGTCCCCCATCCGGCGTTCCTGCAGCACGAACACCACCACCCCGATCGCGCCGACCACGAACATCGCGATCGACGCGGGCGAGCCCCAGCCCCACTCGCGCCCCTGCTCGGCCACGAGCAGCAGCGGCACGATGCCGAGCACGAGCGCGCCGGCACCGGCGAAGTCGATGCGCTGGTGCACCTTCGTCGTCGGGAGGTTGAGCACCCGGTTGACCACGACGAGCGCGACGAGTCCGATCGGGACGTTGACCAGGAACACCCAGCGCCAGCCCGTGATCCCGGCGACCGTGCCCGCGCCGGCGAAGAACCCGCCGACCACGGGACCGGCCACGCTCGAGATGCCGAAGACCGCCGTGAAGTAGCCCTGGTACTTGCTGCGCTCACGCGGCGAGGTGATGTCCGTGATGATCGCCAACCCCAGGGACATCAGCCCACCGGCACCGAGGCCCTGCACGGCGCGGAACGCGGCCAGCTCGTACATCGACGTCGCCGTTCCGCTGGCGAGCGAGCCCGCCAGGAAGATGGAGATCGACGTGAGGTACATGGGCTTGCGCCCGAACAGGTCCGACAGCTTGCCGTACAGCGGCGTCGAAAGCGTCGCGGTGATCAGGTACGCGGTCGTCGCCCACGCCTGCAGGCTCTGCCCGTGCAGCTCGTCCGCGATCGTCTTCATCGCCGACGACACGATCGTCTGGTCGAGCGCCGCCAGCAGCATGCCGAGCATCAGCCCGGACAGCACGGTCAGGATCTGGCGCTGTGAAAGGTGTTCACCGGACACGGCGCTGCTCGCCGTGCTGACTGAGTGGTCCATGGTCTCTCCCTCGGTGGCTCCCGGGTCTCGGGAAGTCAGATGTCGAGCACGATCCGTCCGCTCGCGCCGGCCTTCTCGGTGGCGTCCTGGGCGTCGGCCACGCTCTCGAGCGGGAAGCGCCCGGCGATCGGGTAGCGAAGGTCGCCCGCCGCGACGGCAGCGGTCAGGTCAGCAGCGGCGGCTGCGTTCGCGGGTTCCGGGAAATCGTCGTTGCTGAGGAACCGGACGGTGATGTTCTTGAACGCGGCGGGCCAGTACGGCAGCGGCGCGTCGGCGTTGCTCGTCGCGTACGTGGCGATCGAGCCGTTGTACTTCAGCACTTCGACATCGAGCGTCGCGTTGCCGGCCAGGTCCGTTTCGGCGATCCGGTCGACACCTTCCGGCGCCACGGCCCGAATGTGCTCGGCAGCATTGCCCTCGCGCACGTTGACAACGTGGTGGGCGCCTGCTTCCACCACGGCGGCGACTTGGTCGGCGTGGCGCACGGTCGCGATCACGGTGGCGCCGCCGCGGCGGGCCACGGCCAGCGCGGCCCGGCCGACTCCACCCAGGGGCGCGGTGACGAGCACGGTCAGGCCGGCGACGGGCCCGCCGGCGAACACGGCGCGGTGCCCGGTGATGCCGGGGATGCCGAGCAGGGCGCCCTGTGCCAGGTCGACCTCGTCCGGCAGCACGACGGCGTGCGCGGCGGGCACGACCGTGTACTCGGCCGCCGTGCCGAACGGCCGGTAGGACTGCGCGAGGTACACCCACACGCGTTCGCCGATGCGGGCCGGGTCGACGTCCGGGCCGACCGCGTCGATCACGCCGGCGCCATCACCGTGGGGAATCACGCGCGGGTAGGCCATGGTGGAGCCCCAGTAGCCGCGCCGCTTGCCCACGTCACCGACGTGGATGCCCGAGACGACCACGCGCACGCGGACCTCGGCCGGCCCGGGCTCGGGCACCGGCACCTCGCCCACCTGCAGCACTTCGTGGGCCGGGCCTTGCTTTTCGTAGTAAGCCGCGCGCATCGTCGCGCCGGGTCTGCCGGTCGAGCTCATGGGTGCCTCCGCTGGTCGTGGTGATCACCATGATCAGCGGAGGCGGCCCGGGCCAGCGCCCGTCAGATGACTGGGCGACCGACGGTCACCGGCCCGGGCCGGGTGGAACTAGGAGCGGAAGAACTCGAGCAGGTCGGCGTTGATCGTCTCGGCGTGCGTGGTCGGCATGCCGTGCGGGAAGCCCGGGTAGATCTTGAGCGTGCCGTTCTGCAGCAGCTTGACCGACAGCAGCGCGGCGTCCTCGTAGGGCACGACCTGGTCATCGTCGCCGTGCATGACGATGGTCGGCACGGAGATCTTCTTCAGCTGCTCGGTCTGGTCGGTCTGGGAGAAGGCCACGATGCCGTCGTAGTGGGCCTTCGCGGAGCCGGTCATGCCCTGGAGCCACCACTTCTGGATGTTGGGCTCGGACGGCTCGGCACCGGGGCGGTTGTAGCCGTAGAACGGGCCGGACGCGACGGCGCGGTAGAACTCGGACCGGTTCGCGGCCAGCTGCTTCTGGAAGTCGTCGAACACGCTCTTGGGCAGGCCGCCCGGGTTGGACTCGGTCTTCACCATCAGCGGCGGGATCGCGGACAGCAGCGCCGCCTTGGCCACGCGGGACTCGCCGTGGTTGGCGAGGTAGGCGACGACCTCGCCGCCGCCGGTGGAGTGCCCGACGTGGATGGCCTCGCGCAGGTCGAGGTGCTCGGTGACCGCGGCCAGGTCGGCGCCGTAGTGGTCGAGGTCGTGGCCCTCGGAGACCTGGGCCGAGCGGCCGTGGCCACGCCGGTCGTGGGCGATCACGCGGTAGCCCTCGTTCAGGAAGAACAGCATCTGGGTGTCCCAGTCGTCCGACGAGAGCGGCCAGCCGTGGCTGAACACGATCGGTTGACCGTCGCGGGGGCCCCAGTCCTTGAAGAAGATCTCGACACCGTCGGCGGTGGTGATCGTCGGCATGGTGTGGTCTCCGTTTCGCGCGAGCGAGGTGTCTCCTCGCTCCTGGTTACGGCGGGCCCGGCGCGGGCCCGTCCTGGTTGACGAAGCCCATCTTGCCGGGTGCTCCGGCCGCCAGTGCCCGACAGATGACTGTCGGGTGACGGTGTCACCCGCCCGGGGGGTACGGAGGTGCAGATCGGTCGCACCCGGCCGGATGTTCACCTGCCGGCTCTGGACGCTGGGCGTTTTTGTCGGTATTGGGGCGCACAATGACCGGCACCTCGTCCGCCGGCCGAAAGGACCGCCATGGCTTCGTCGCACCACCGCCTCGACTACACCGAATTCACCGTGACCGATCTCGACCGGGCCACGCGCTTCTACGGCGACGCGTTCGGCTGGGCGTTCAACGACTACGGGCCCGGGTACGCCGGCATCCGGGCCGACCCGGCCGAGCAGTACCCGGAGGTCGGCGGGTTCGTCGTCGCCGACGAGGTGACCGCGGGCGGTCCACTGTCGATTCTGTACTCGGACGACCTGGGGGCGAGTGAGGCGGCCGTCGTCGCGGCCGGCGGGACGGTCGTGGAGCCGGCGTACGCCTTCCCGGGCGGCCGGCGGTTCCACTTCCGGGATCCGGAGGGCAACGTGCTCGCCGTGTGGTCGGCGTCGTGACGCGACCGGGCCGCCTGCAGCGGGGGCGGCCCGGTCAGCCCGGCCGGCCCGGTCACGCAGGCTAATCCCATTGGTACTTCAGGAACTTCCCGTCGAGGGTCACGACCACGCGCTCGCCACCCGGGTCCTCGCGGCGGCCGACGTCGAGCTTGAAGTTGATGGCGCTCATGATGCCGTCGCCGAACTGCTCGTGGATCAGTTCCTTGATCGTGGGGCCGTAGACCTGGAGGACCTCGTAGAACCGGTAGATCGTCGGGTCGGTCGGCACGGGCGCGTCGAGCGCGCCGCGCGTCGGCTGGAGCCGCAGGGCGTTCTCGACGTCCTGGCCGAGTTCCAGGACCGCGGCGGCCTTCGCGGCCTTGTCTGCGGGGATCGGGTGCTGCCCGAGCAGTGCCGACGTCGTCCACGCCAGGGGTGCCTCGATCGCCTCGGCGAGTTCGGCCCACGTGAGTCCCAGTCGGCCCTTGGCGGCGAGCACCGCGTCGGCGGCCTGCTTTTTCGTAGTCATGCGCGAAAGCGTAAGGGCCGCATCACGCGGGGGGCCATCAATTCCGATTCAGGCGTTCACTGTCTTTCCCCTCAGCCCAGAGAAGCGATCCATCAAGCGGGAAAGCAATTCCGACCCGATCAGGCAGCGAGATTTTCACCGGCCCACCGCAGAGCGGCGACCACCCCGTCGGCTTCCGCGCCGCGATCCGCGCGCGTCAGGGCGACGGTCCGGCGCCCCGGCCAGCCCGGATCGGCCACGGCGACGGTGACCACCCCCGCGGGCACGGACCGCGCGGCGACCTCGGGCACCACGCACACGCCCAGCCCCGCCGCGACCAGGCCGAGCCGCGCGGGCCACCCGCGAACGGCGTGGCCGAGCACGGGCTCGGCGAGTGTGGGCCAGGCCCGGAACTGGGGGGCGTCACCGCCACCGACGACCCACGTCTCGCCCGCCAGCTCGGCCACCGGCACCACACCCGCACCGGCCAGCCGGTGCCCGGCGGGCACCGCGACGCACAGGCCGCCGGCCGACACCACCTCCTGGTCGAGCCCGGCGAGGTCGTAATCCGGCAGGCCGGCCCCGACGCCGATCACGGCCACGTCCAGCCGCCGGGCGCGCACCTGGCGCACCAACGTGGGTGTGGCCGCTTCGGTCAGGGCGACCTCCAGCCCCGGGTGCTCGGTCCGCAGGTGCGCCAGGGCCTGGGGAACGAGCACGGCCGTCGCCGAGGGGAAGGCGCCCAGCCGGATCCGGCCGGCGAGCCGGTCGTCGAGGCCCGCGAGGTCCTGCTCCAGCGCCCGCATCCCCGCCAGGATCCGCCCCGCGTGCTCGACCACGACGGCGCCGGCCGCGCTGAGCCGCACCCCGCGGCCCTCGCGGACGAACAGCGGCCGCCCGGCCGCCGTCTCCATCGCGGCCACCTGCCGTGAGATGGCCGGCTGCGAGTACCCGAGCAGCCGCGCCGCCGCGGTGAACGATCCGCTCAGGGCGATCTCGCGCACGGCCCGCAGGCCGGCCACCGTCAGCTCACTCATCAGTGAAGCGTATCGATCCGATCCGGAACTCTCATCCTTCGCATGGATTTTTTCCCTCCACACGAAGGTATTCAAGAAGGGAGACCCCGATTCGAGGAGGACAACCATGACGAAGACCTGGTTCGTGACCGGCGCGTCTCGCGGGATGGGCCGCGAGCTCGTGGAGCAGGTGCTGGCCCGCGGCGACCGCGTCGCGGCCACGCTGCGCCGACCCGAGCAGCTCGACGATCTCGTGGCCCGCCACGGCGAGCGGCTGTGGGTGCGCGCGCTGGACGTGACGGACACCCCGCGGCTGCGGGCCGTGGTCGACGAGGCGTTCGCCTTCCTCGGCCGCATCGACGTCGTCGTGTCCAACGCGGGCCTCGGCGTGTTCGCCACCGCCGAGGACCTGACCGACGCCCAGATCGACCGCGTGATCGCCACCAACCTGACCGGGTCGATCCAGCTCGCCCGCGCGGTGGTGCCCCACCTGCGCGCACAGGGCGGCGGGCGGCTGCTGCAGATGTCGAGCATGGGCGGGCAGCTCTCGTTCCCGGCGTTCTCGCTCTACCACGCGACGAAGTGGGGCATCGAAGGCTTCTTCGACGCGCTGGCCGACGAGGTCGCGCCGTTCGGCATCCGCACCACCCTGATCGAGCCGGGCATGGTGCGCACGGGCTTCTTCGACGCCGCCGACCGCGTCGCGGTGAGCGAGCCGTACCGCGGCGGGCCGGCCGACCGCGAGCCGATCCCGGCCGAGGAGATGACCGACAGCCAGGAGAACACGATCGCGGCCGTCGTGCGGGCGGCCGGCTCACCCAACCCGCCCCGCCGGCTCGTGCTGGGTTCGGACGCCTGGTCGCTCATGATCAAGGCCCTGCGGGAACGTCTGGCCGACGTCGAGGCACAGCGGGCCAACGCGGCCACGGCCGACGTGGGGGCGTGAGCCCGGTCAGGCGCGCGGGATCGCCGGCGAACGGCAAGAACCCCAGCCCGCCCGAATTCCGATCGGGTGACCGGATTCCCGCGTCCTGTGTGGACCCGCGACTGGTCCGCGTTCCGGAAAGTCATCGAATCATTTCCACGCGTGTTCACGCCGGCTCGGGTGGCGGCGGCCAGTACGCTCGGCACGGGATTTCCCCGTTGGACGACCCCGAGTACCGCTGAGAGGCTGGCTGCTGATGACCACTGTCGGGAAGATGCTCGTGCAGAGCCTGGCCGATCACGGCGTGTCCGCGATGTGGGGTGTGGTCGGCGACGCGCTGAACCCGATCACCGACGCGCTGCGCCAGGAGCCCCGCATCCGCTGGATCGGGGTGCGCCACGAGGAGGCCGGCGCGTTCGCCGCGGGTGCGCAGTCGCAGCTCACCGGGCGGATCGGCGTGTGCATGGGCACCGTGGGACCGGGTTCGCTGCACCTGCTCAACGGCCTGTACGACGCGAAGAAGTCGCACACCCCCGTGCTCGCGATCTGCGGCCAGGTGCCGAGCTCCGAGATGGGCAGCGACTACCACCAGGAAGTCGACAACGACGCCGTGTTCCGCGACGTGTCGGTGTTCTCCCGCACGATCACGGACCCGGCGCAGTTCCCGTACCTGCTGGAGCTGGCGGTGAACGCGGCGTACGCGCGCAACGGTGTGGCCGTGCTGACCCTGCCGGGTGACGTCGCGGGCCGCGAGCTGCCGCACGGCACGCAGGAGCCGCGGTTCGTGAGCCAGCACCCGCCGGTGACCCCGGCGGCCGAGGCGCTCGGCGAGATCGCGGCCGTGCTCAACGGCGCGGACACCGTGACCATGCTCGTGGGCTCCGGCGCCAAGACAGCCCGCGCCGAAGTGCTGGCGACGGCGGAAACCCTTGCCGCGCCGATGGTCCTGTCCCTCAAGGGCAAGGAAGCCCTCGAACGGGACAACGACTTCCAGGTCGGGCAAACCGGTCTGATCGGCAACCCCGCGGCGCAGCACGCGCTGACCCACGGCGACGTGCTGCTCATGGTGGGCACCGACTTCCCGTACCGCGACTGGTACCCGAAGGGCAAGACCGTGGTGCAGATCGACCACGAGGGCGACCGCATCGGCCGGCGCGTGCACGTGGACCACGCGCTCGTCGGCGACGCCGGCACCACGCTGGCCGCGCTGCTGCCGCTGTTGGAGGCGAAGCCTTCGCGCGAGCACCTCACCGCGTCGCGCGAGCGGTACACGCACTGGCGCGACCGCCAGCGCCACCTCGCCGAGCCCGGGTACGACTCGAGCGCCCTCGGGCGCGTGCGCAAGCACTTCGACAACACCGACCGCGCGATCCGCCCCGAGGTGCTGGCCGCCGCGATCGACCGCCACGCCGCCGCCGACGCGGTGTTCACCTCCGACACCGGCATGTCCACGGTGTGGCTCGCCCGCTTCGTCACCCTGAACGGAACCCGGCAGCTGCTCGGCTCGTACAACCTGGGCTCCATGGCCAACGCCCTGCCCCACGCCCTCGGTGCCGCCCAGCTCGACCCCACCCGCCAGACCATCGCCTTCTGCGGCGACGGCGGCCTCACCATGCTCATGGGCGAACTGCTCACCGTCGCAGCCTACGAGCTGCCGGTGAAGATCTTCGTGTTCGACAACTCCCGCCTCGGCATGGTCAAGCTGGAGCAGGAACAGGGCGGCATCCCCGAGTTCGGCACCAAGCTCAAGAACCCGGACCTCGCCGGCGTCGCCCGCGCCTGCGGCATCCACGCCGTGCGCGTCGAAGATCCCGACCAGGTCGACACCACGGTCCGCGACGCACTGGCCCACCCCGGCCCGGTCCTGCTCGACGTGGTCACCAACGCCGAGGAGATCGTGATCCCGCCGAAGCCCACGGTCAGCCAGGCCTGGGGCTTCGCGATCGCCAAGATCGAGGAGACCCTGATTTCGGCGCACGACGTGGACGGGAAGGCGTAGCCGCGGCCGACCAGTTCGTGGGAAGGCTTGTCGGGCCCCGCGGGGCTTCCTATAGTGCGTCAGACGTCTGACGTCTTTGGGAGGCTCACGGTGAAGGATCTGCGGTCGTTTCTCGCGGAGGTGATCTCGGCCGGCGCGGGCGAGGTCAAGCACGTGTCGAAGCAGGTGGATCCGCGGTTCGGGGTCACCGCCTACGGTGCGTGGTACGACAAGCGCGGCGACTACCCGGCGTTGCTGTTCACCGACGTCGCGGGCAGTGAGCTGCCGTGCCTGACCAACCTGGTCGCCACGCACGAACGGATGGCGCTGGCCCTGGGCGTCGACACGGAGACGCTCACGCGCTCGTCGGTGGCGGGCCAGGGGCGGGCGCCGCACCCGCCGGTGCCGTTCGAGGGTGCCGCGCCGGTACAGGAGGTGGTGTGGCGCGGTGCCGACGCCGACCTCACCCGTCTGCCGATCCCGACCCACAACGAGCTCGACGGCGGCCCCTTCCTGACCGCGGCCGTCGGTGTGACGCGTGACCCGGACACGGGTGCCGTGAACGCCGGCATCTACCGCCACCACATCTACGGTCCGCGGCGCCTCGGTGTCTGGTTCTTCGGCTCCCACGACGGCGGCACCATCCACCGCCGCTACGCCGAGCGCGGCGAGCCGACGCCCATCGCGCTCGTGATCGGGCACCACCCCGCGTTCCTCATGGGGGCCGTCTCGCGCGTGCCGGGCATCGGCGGCGAGTACGACGCCGCCGGGGCCTACCTCGGCGAGTCGGTGCAGACCGTGCCCGCGGTGACGTCGGGCATCCCGGTGCCGGCGCACGCCGAGATCGTGATCGAGGGCCACATCCTGCCCGACGAGCTGGAAGAAGAGGGCCCCTTCGCGGAGTGGCCCGGGCACTACGTCGGCGGCGGCCGCAAGCCCGTGATCGAGGTCGACGCCATCACCATGCGCCGCGACGCCATCTTCCAGGACATCCAGGCCTCCGGCCGCGAGCACCGGCTCATGGGTGCGCTGCCGCGGATCGCCAGCATCCACGAGACCGTGCAGCAGAAGGTGCCGGGCCTGCAGGCGGTCAACATCCCGCTGCACGCCCGCATGCACTGCTACCTCTCGATCCGCAAGACCTCGGACACCGACCCCACCCGCGCCGCCTTCGCCGCGCTCAACACCGAACCCGAGAACCTGCGCGCCATCGTCATCGTCGACGACGACATCGACGTCTACGACGAACGCGAGGTCGCCTGGGCCATCGGCACCCGCTTCGACGCCTCTCAGGACCTGCAGATCATCCCCCGCTGGAACGGCCCCGGCGGCCTCCTGCCCACCAACTGGTCCTACGACGAATCCGGCGGCCGCACCCCGCAGCGGTCGTCGGCCGTGATCGTGGACGCGACGAAACCCGCACCCCCGGTGGTGTTCCCGGCTCGGGCCCGAGTGCCGGAGGACGCGATGGACGCCGTGGACGTCGACGCGGTGGAAACGATCACGGACGCTTCGCGGCTGCCTGGGTTGTCTTGACCTTGTGGACTCAGCTGGGGGCTGGCTCGGTGCAGCTGTGCGGTCATGGCCGCGCCGAGCCGCTTCTGCCGGCAAACCGGCGCACTCCGCGGCCCACCCACCTACTCGGGCGGACGAGCCGCCGGTGTGCCCGCTCGCACCTGAACGTCCTGTGTGGACCCAAGTCAGAGCGGCTCGGCGCAGCTGCGCAGTGACGTCTTCGCCGAGCCGCTCCGCCAGACCGTCGAGCAGCTCGCCGATGTGTGCCACCTGGTCGGGCGAGGGGCGGGTGAACGCGCTGCTGTCGGCGCGCCAGGCGGCCAGGTCGCGCCACGCTTCGTCCGCCAGGGGTTCCTCGGGACTACCGAGGAGCCAGAGGTCGACGGCGAGACGCGACCAGCGGCTCGACGCGCGCAGCAGCGCGACGGCGCCGCGGCGGACGTGCGGCGGACGGTCGGGCCGGGCGAGGTCCAGCAGGTACGGGCGGTCGGCGGGGCCGAGCCGGCCGGCCACCAGAGCCACGGCCTCGCGGGCCACGCAGGGCGAGGGGTCCGCGAGGAGGGCGCGGCCGTACTCGGCGGCGCGTGGGTCGGTCGGGCTCGCCAGCAGCCGGCGCAGTCCGCGGATTGCGGCGGCGCGGGCGCGGGGTTGCCCGGCATGCAGCTGCGAACGCAGGAGGTCGACGTCGTCGATGGTGCCGGTCTCGCCGAGGCCGGCCACCGTCGCGCGGGTGACCGTGCCCGCCCGTAGCGCGGCGCGGTAGTGAGCCGCTGGGTCGTCACCCGCGTGCCGCACGAGGGCTTGTGCCATGGATCGCACCAGCGAAGAATTCTCCGCCAGCCGGCCGCGGGCGGCCTCGGTGCCGAGCCGCTGCAACGCCCGTGCTCGCACTCGCGGCGGGCCGCCGTCGAGCAGCGGGCAGACGAAGCGCGGGTCGCCGTGGTCGAGCACCAGGTGGCCGCAGCGGGTGCGGATCACGGCGTCGCGGTCGTGCACCGCGATCTCCGTCAGCCGTTCATCCGACAGGACGCCGGCGCGGATGGCCGATTCGTGGACGCCGCGCCGGGTTCGGAGGTCGGGGGTGCGCAACGCGGCGTCGAGCAGGTCGGCCGATCGAAGCATCGGTTGCAGGAGCAGCTCTTCCACCCGGTCGTCCACGGCACGGCGGGTCAGCGCGATCACCAGCGGCAGCAGGGTCGCCCGATCCGCCCGGGCCCACCGGTCCAGCACCGCCGCACGCGCGATCGCCCGCACCTGCGGCACCCAGTCCACGAAGCGCACCAGCAGCAGCGACAGCGCCTCCGGTCCCTCACTGCGGCACAGCCGGCGCACGGCTCGCTCGCGAACGCGCCCCTCGGGGTGGCACACCGCCTCCACCAGCTCGACCCGGCCCAGCGACGCCCGCCGCGACAAAGCCCGCCGGTGGCGGGCGTCGTAGTGGCCGGACGACCGCCGCAGGGAAAGGTCGAACGCGAGCCACTCGCCCGCGGTCAGTGCGGCGAGGTCCGCTTCCGGCACCATCGGGCCATCCTGCCGGTCGCGAACGGGGCGGCGCCGGCGAATTCAGGGGCTCACAACCCGCCCAGGTGTTCGGTCAGCACGGCGCTCAGGTGCAGGATCGCGGAGATCGAGCGGTCGAGCCGTTCGGCGTCCACTGTGGACTTCACCATGCTCACCGACAGGGCGCCCACCGGCTGGCCGCCACGGCCGGCGACGGCGGCGCCGACGCACATCATGCCGGGCGCGGTCTCCTCGTCGTCGATCGCGTAGCCGCGGGAGCGGGTGTGGGTGAGCTCGCTGCGCAGCTGGGGCATGCGGGAAATGCTGTGCGGTGTCAGGGTTTCGAAGCGGCCGTCGGCGTAGCGGCGGGCGATCTCGTCGTCGGTGAGGGAGGCGAGCAGTGCTTTGCCGCCGGCCGTGCAGTGGGCGGGCAGCCGCAGGCCGATTTCGTACGACATCGCGAGGGTACGCAGGCCCGGGCGGGTCTCGACGTAGACGACGTGACGTCCGTCCAGCAGCGACAGCACGATCGTGTCCTCGGGCAGCAGCCCGAGCTCCTGGTCGACGCGCCGGAACTCCAGCACGAAACCCGATTTCGCGAGGTACGCCCGCCCGAGCGGCACGACCTTCCACCCGAGCCGATACTGCCCGGCGGGCGTGCGCGTGAGCAGGCCGGTGGTGACGAGCGTGGTGCACACGGCGAGACAGCTGCTCTTGGGCGCGCCGACGGTCCGCGCGAGCTCGCTCAGCGACAGCCCGTCGGGGGCGGCGGCGAGCGCGTCGAGCACGTACGCGGCACGGGCGACCGAGGGCACCGGCAGCCCGGACGGAGACGGCGAACTGGACATCGCGGGCGATTCTGTCATCGACGCAGCCGCCGGGCGAGGACAATCACCGCGACGACCGCCGCCACGACCGGGACCACACGTTTCGCGACCGGAACGGCGATCGCACGCAGCAAAACGGCGGCCGCGGCGCGGGTGGCCGGGGCTGCGGCGTCGCGAGGACGCACGGTGGTGTGTCTGTGCCGGTTCACCTCGGCTGATTCAGCGTCGCGTCGGCGCACAGCGGTGTCTCCGTCGCCGTTGGACTGGGCATCAGCCCGTGAGGCAGCGACCTCGCGATGGGCCGCGGCGCCCACCGGGTTCGAATCGGCAGCACCGGAAAGCACCGCCGGAGAGCCGCCGGCAGGTTCATCGTCCGGCCAGTCCTGCGCCGCCAAGTCCACGACCGTAACTGCCGAGCCCGTCCCCACCACCGCCTCGGCAGCGGGTGAACCCGCCCGAACCGCAGCCGGCCGCGATCGCGACCCGGACACCTCCTCCGCCGGCGCCCGCGCGAACTCGGCCGCCAGCCGCCCGGTCACCTCCCCCAGCACCCCGCGCCCGAACTGCGCCCGCCGCCCCGTCAGGGCGAGGTCCGTGGCCAGGTCCACGCGCGTGCCCCCCGGCGCGGGCGCCAGGCGCAGCGCGACCGTCGCCGACACCGATCCCCGGCCGCGCGCCTCGCGCCCGGACGCCACCACGACCACAACCCCCGCGCCTTCAGCTCGGGAACGGAACTGAGCGAGACCCGAGCGCTCGGCGGGGATCGGCCCGACCTTCACGCGCAGGCCGCCGCGAACGTCGTCGCCGTCGACCTCTCGCAGGTGCACGCCGGGCGGGCACGGCGCCACGCGCCGAGGGTCGGTGAGCACTGCCCACGCCTGCGCGGGCGGCAGGCCCACGGTGAAACTGTTCTCCAGCCGCACGAACCGGCCCCTAGCCCGGGAAGCGCAGGTCGACGCGCGAACCGGCCGACGGCGCCCACCGGCTCGTGACGACCTTGCGCCGCGTGAAGAACCGGATGCCGTCCTCGCCGTACTGGCCCGAGTCGCCGAAGAGCGAGTGCTTCCAGCCGCCGAACGGGAAGTACGGCACCGGCACGGGAATCGGCACGTTGAGCCCGACCATGCCGGCCTGCACGGTGTGCTGGAACTGCCGCGCGGCCACGCCGTCGCGGGTGTAGAGGGACACGCCGTTGCCGTACTCGCTGCCGTTGATCAGCGCGATCGCCTCCTCCAGGCTGTCCACGCGCAGCATCGACAGCACCGGGCCGAAGATCTCGTCGGTGTACACGGTCATCTCCGGGCGCACGTGGTCGAGCAGCGTCGGCGCGAGGAAGAACCCGTTCTCCCGACCGGGGACCCGCACCTCGCGGCCGTCGACGACGAGGTCCGCGCCCGCGTCGGCGCCGGCCTGCACGTAGCCGCTCACCCGGCGCAGGTGGTCGGCGGTCACGAGCGGGCCCATGTCGGTGCCCTCGTCGTGACCGTCCGCGGTGGACAGCCGGGCGATCCGCTCGACGAGCCGCTCGCGCAGCGCGTCGCCGACCCCGCCCACGGCCACCGCGACCGAGATCGCCATGCACCGCTCCCCTGCCGAGCCGTAGGCGGCGGACACCAGCGCGTCGGCGGCCGCGTCGAGGTCGGCGTCGGGCAGCACCACGAGGTGGTTCTTGGCGCCACCCAGCGCCTGCACCCGCTTGCCGTGCTTGGCCGCGGTCTCGTACACGTGCCGGGCCACCGGCGTCGACCCGACGAAGCTCACCGCGGCGACGTCGGGGTGAGCCAGCAGCGCGTCCACAGCCGGGGCACCGCCGTGCACGACGTTCAACACTCCAGCGGGCAGCCCGGCCTCCAGCGCCAGCTCCGCCAGCCGGTTGGCGGCCGACGGGTCCTTCTCACTCGGCTTGAGCACGAAGGCGTTGCCGCACGCGAGGGCGATCGGCGCCATCCACATCGGCACCATCACAGGAAAGTTGAACGGCGTGATGCCGGCGACGACACCGAGCGGCTGGCGGATCGAGTACGTGTCGACCCCGCGTGAGACGTTCTCGCTGAAGTCGCCCTTGAGCAGGTGCGGGATTCCGGCGGCGAACTTGGCGACGTCCAGGCCCGCGTTGACCTCCGCGCGGGCGTCGGCGAGCGTCTTGCCGTGTTCCCCGGTCACCAGCGCGGCCAGTTCGTCGCGCGAGCGCTCGACGAGCCGGATGAGCTCCAGCAGCACCTGCTGGCGCCCGCCGAGCGACTCCTCCGCCCACGCGGCCTGCGCGTCGAGCGCCACCTTCACGGCCTCGTCCACGGCCACGGCGCCGCCGAGCGCGACCCGGCCCGACACACTGCCCCGGGCGGGGTCGTGCACGTCGGCCCACGCGGGCGGCTCGCCCTCGGCGTAGGTACCACCGACGAAGTGCTGGATGGCGTTCACGAGTGTCCTTTCGCGACAGTCGAGCCGAGGTCCGGGAGGGCCGGGACGGGCGGGGTGTCGGGTGGTTCGGGCCAGCTCTCGCCGGCGGCTTCGTCGAGCGCCCGCACCACGCGTTCGGGCGTGATCGGCTCGTGCCACACGCGGGCGCCGAGCGGGGCGAGCGCGTCGTTGACCGCGTTGTGCACGGCCGCGGGCGCACCGGCGGCCCCGGCTTCACCGGCGCCCTTGACGCCCAGCATCGTGATGGGACTGGGGGTCTCGAGGTGGGTGATGCGCACGTCGGGCAGCTCCGGGCCGGTCGGCATCAGGTAGTCGAGCAGCGTGGAGGTGAGCAGCTGACCGTTCTCGTCGTAGTGCAGCCGCTCGTACAGCGCGCCGCCGATGCCCTGCGCGATGCCGCCGCGGATCTGCCCGTCCACGATCTCCGGGTTGATCAGCACCCCGCAGTCCTCCACGCACGCGTAGTCGACGAGGTGCACGAGACCGCTGTCCGGCTCGATCTCGACGACCGCGGCGTGGGCACCGTTGTTGAACGTGACGTTGGGGCCGCTGTACTCCCCCACCACCGACAGGCCGATGCGCAGCTCGGGGGGCAGCCGGTGCGTGCGGAAGTGCGCGACCTCCGCGAGCTCAGAAACTCCCAAGTGGACGTTCGGCGCGCCCGCGACCTGCACCACGCCGTTGCCGATCTCGAGATCGGCCGGATCGACCTCCAGCAGGTGCCCGGCGATCGCGAGCAACCGTTCCTTCACCTCACGGGCGGCCGAGGCCGCCGCGCCGCTGCTGACCACGGCCGAGCGGCTGGCCCACACGCCCGTGCCGTGCGGCACCACGGCCGTGTCGCCGCTGACCACGCTGATCCGGTCGAACGGCACCCCGAGGTGGTCGGCCACCACCTGCGCGGCGGTCGTCTGCAGGCCCTGGCCCTGGCCGGGCGTGCCGAGCAGCACGGTGACCGAACCGTCGGCCTCCATCCGGACCTCGACCTGATCGTGCGCGGTGATGGGAGCACCGCGTTTGCCGTAGAACATCACGCCGGGCGCGGTGACCTCGACGAAACAGGCGAGCCCGACGCCGAACAGCCGCCCGCGTTCGCGCGCTTCGGCCCTGCGGCGCTCCAGATCGGGCAGCATCGCGAGCAGCTTCTCGAGCGACTCCTGGTGCGAGCCACTGTCGTAGACCTGGCCGGTCACCGACGTGTAGGGCAGCTCCTCGGGCGCGATCAGGTTGCGGCGGCGCAGCTCGGCCGGATCGAGTCCGAGGCGGCGCGCGGTCTCGTCGAGCAGCGTCTCCATCGCGAGGATCGCGACCGGGTGCCCGACCCCGCGGTACACCGCCAGCGGCGCCTTGTTCGTGATCGCAACCCGCAGGTGTCCACTGTAGACCGGGATCCGGTACGGGCCCGGCATGATCGTCGCAACCTGGATGCCTTCGGTGACCATGCTGCGCGGGTAGACCGAGTAAGCGCCGCCGTCGCTCACGACCTCCGAGCGCAGGCCCAGGATCCGTCCGTCGGCCGCGACCGCCAGCGCGGCGGAGACCCGCTCGTCACGCGCCTGCGTGTCGGACTGCAGTGACTCCACGCGGTCCTGGATCCACTTGACCGGGCGGCGCAGCAGGATGCTGGCCGCGCACGTGGCGACCTCGTCGGAGTACACGTGGGCCTTCATGCCGAACGCGCCGCCGACCTCGTCGGTGATCACGCGGATGTTGCTCTCGCGCAGGCCCAGCAGCTCGGCGAACACCGACTGCAGCATGTGCGGCGCCTGTGTGGACAGCCGCACGGTGAGCGCCTTCGCCGACGGGTCGTACTCCGCGACCACCCCGCGCCCCTCCAGTGCGACGGCCGTGTGCCTCGCCGTGCTGATCGAGGTCTCCACGACCACCGCGGCCTGGGCGAAGGCCGCCTCGACGTCGCCGGTGCCGAACGTGCCCTCGAAGGCGAGGTTCGACGCGAGCTCCTCGTGCACCTTCGCCGCGGAACCGTCGAGCGCGGCGATCGAGTCGACGACCGGGTCGAGCTCCTCGAAGTCGAGCGTGATCAGCTCGAGCGCGTCCTCGGCGACCGCGCGGCTCTCGGCCACGACCATCACCACGGGTTCGCCGACGTAGTGCATCTTGCCGGTCGCCAGGGGGCGCTGGTCGCCGCCGACGAGACCCGGCCAGTCGAGCAGGCCCTTCCACGAGCGGCACATCGGGTTGAAGTCCTCGGCGGTGAACACCGCGGCCACCCCCGGCGCACCCTTCGCGGCCTCGGTGTCGATCGCCGTGATGCGTGCGTGGGCGACGGGCGCGCGGACGAACGCGGCGTGCAGACAGCGGGCCGGGGTCACGTCGTCGGCGTAGCGGCCGCGGCCCAGCAGGATCTTCGGGTCCTCCACGCGCTTGACGCGCCGGCCCACCCAGCCCTCGGTGATGCTCACGCGCGCGCCTCCCGCACCTGCTCGGCGTATTCGGCCACGGCGTCGATGATCGGCGCGTACCCCGTGCAGCGGCAGAGGTTCCCGGACAGCCGCTCGCGGATCTCGTCGCGGGTGAGATCCGGGTTCTCCTCGATCGCGGTGACGGCCGCCATGAGGAAGCCCGGGGTGCAGAAGCCGCACTGCAACGCCTGGTGTTCCCAGAACTTCTGCTGCAGCGGGTGCAGCACGTCCTCGGTGCCCGCCGTCTCACCGAGACCCTCGACTGTGTCCACTGTGGACCCGTGAGCCTGCACGGCGAGGGTGAGGCAGCTGCGCACGGCCGCGCCGTCGAGGCGGACGGTGCAGGCGCCGCACACGCCGTGCTCGCAGCCGAGGTGCGTGCCCGTGAGGCCGAGGTCGTGGCGCAGGAAATCGGCGAGCGTGGTGCGCGGGGTGGTGCGGGCCGACTCGGGTTTCCCGTTTACGGTCAGGGAAACCTGCGTGGTCTCATGGGCGTCAAGCACGGGCTTTCTCCACTTCGGACCGGCTGCGGGCGGCGGCTTCGGCGAGCGAGACGGCGACCAGCCGGGTGCCCGCGCGGCGGCGGTAGGTCACGGAGCCGTGCAGGTCACCGAGCACGTCGATGTCGTCGAACGCGTGCGCCGCGGCTTCGGCGAGTACGGCGTCTTCGAGGACCTCACCGGTGAGGATGCCTTCGGCCGCGGTGGCGCGGCGCGGGGTGCCGGCGATGCCGAAGAGGGCGATGCGCGCGTCGGTGCAGCGCCGGTCGGTGTCGGTGTCGATGACGCAGATCACGCCGACGAGGGCGAAGTCGCCGCTGCGGCGGGTGATCTCGCGGATCGACCAGCCGGCGGTTTCAGGAAGCAGGGGCAGTTCGGCGCCGGCGAGGATTTCGCCTTCGTCGAGTGCGGTCGAGTAGGGGCCGTCGAAGAAGTCGTGGGCCGCGATCCGCCGTCGCCGTGGGGCTCCGGCCACGCGCACGGCGCCGTCGAGGGCGAGCAGGAGCGCGGGGAGTTCGGCGGCCGGGTCGGCGTGGGCGAGTGAGCCGCAGACGGTGCCTCGGTTGCGGATCTCGGGGTGTCCGACCTGGGCGAGCGTCTCGGCGACCAGCGGGTGCCGTTGGCGTGTCCCGGGATCGGTCTCGAGCGCGCGGGTGGTGACGGCGGCGGAGACGACGAGGCCGTCGGAGTCGCGGAAAGCGTGGCCCTGGAGGTCTTTCGCCGTGGTGATGTCGACGAGGACCGTCGGGTTCGCCATGCGCAGGGCCATGACCGGGAGGAGGCTTTGGCCGCCGCCGAGGATCCGGGCGTCGGGGCCGTGTTCGGTCAGTGCGGACACCGCGTCGTCCAGCGTTTCGGCTCGGTGGTAGCCGAAAGCAGGCAGTTTCACCCGACTCGTCCCCTTTGTCGTTCCGGTGTTCGAAATGCTGAACGCTGTTCGAGTTCCAGAACGATGGTTGTGGAGCGCCGGGGTGGCTGTCAAGTCGAGCCGACGGGGAGGCGGTAGACGCGTTCGGCGGTGCCGGAGAAGAGGGCGGTGCGTTCGGAAGGGGTGAGGTGGGCGGTGAGGAGGTCGGTGGCGGCGAAGGTTTCGGCGTAGGTGCCGGCGAGGAGGGAGACGGGCCAGTCGGAGCCGTACATGAGGCGGTGGGGGCCGAAGGTGGCCAGGGCTGTGTCGATGTAGGGGCGGAGGTCGGAGAGTGTCCATTGTGGGCGGGCGGTGGTGGTGAGGCCGGAGAGTTTGGCTACGACGTTGGGTTCTCGGGCGAGGTTTTTGAGGCTTTTGGCCCATTGTTTGTGGTCGTTGTTCGAAATTTTGGGGTTGCCCAGGTGGTCGAGGATGAAGGTCAGTTCGGGGATGGCGCGGATGGTTTGCAGGGCCTGGGGGAATTGGTGGGAGTGGATGAGGAGGTCGAAGGTGAGGCCGGCTCGGGCGATGGTGTGGAGGCTGCGGTGGATCGAGGGGCGGAGGAGCCAGGTGGGGCCTGGTTCGGAGTGGCGTAGGCCGAGGAGGTTGGTGTGGGTTGAGGGGGCTGGGGCGAGGAGGGCGTTCGCGGTGCAGGAGCGCGGCCAGCGCGCCTTCGAACGCGCTGTACGCC
Organism: Amycolatopsis sp. NPDC004368; assembly: GCF_053602515.1. Taxonomy (NCBI): domain Bacteria; kingdom Bacillati; phylum Actinomycetota; class Actinomycetes; order Pseudonocardiales; family Pseudonocardiaceae; genus Amycolatopsis; species Amycolatopsis sp. NPDC004368. Next base: position 82,455 of record NZ_JBSGDT010000026.1, read on the forward strand.
GTGATCGCGTCGATCGCGTACGTCCCCGCGGGCAACGGTGGGTCGGCGGCGCGCCCGACGCTGTACATCGCGCCGCTCATCGCCTGAAGCAACAGGTCCTGCCCCGGCCGTAACGCATACGGCCCGGTCTCGCCGTAGCCCGAGATCGACACGTACACGATGCCCGGGTTGAGCTCGTGCACCGTCTCGTAGTCCAGCCCGAGCCGCTGCGCCACGCCCGGACGGTAGTTCTGCAGCACGACGTCCGCGGTCTTGATCAGGTCGTGCACGGCCTCGCGGCCGGCCGGCGCCTTGAGGTCCACCGCGAGGCTGCGCTTGTTGCGGTTGAGCGAGAGGAACGACGGGTTCACCGCCACCCCGGGCGCCCCGCCCGCCGGGGCGTGGCGCTGCCACTCGCCGCCCGGCGGCTCGACCTTCACCACGTCGGCACCGAGGTCGCCCAGCCGCATCGCGGCCAGCGGCCCGGCCATCGCGATCGACACGTCGACCACGCGGTATCCGTCCAGTACTCCCATCGTCACTCCCTTGTGAACCGCGGTTCGCGGCGCTGCGCGAAGGCCGCCCGGCCTTCCGCGGCGTCCGCTGTGGACAGACACGCCGTCTGCAGGTCGCGCTCGTAGCGGATGGCCTGCTCGAGCGGCATCGAGTACGCCGCCCGCAGGTTCGCCTTGGCGGTCTGCGCGGCGATCGGAGCGCGCGCCGCGATCCGCTCGGCCAGGGCCAACGTCCGCTGCAGCAGATCCGCCGGCTCCACGACCTCGCTGACCAGCCCCCAGGCAAGCGCTTGCGCCGCGTCGATCGGGTCGCCGGTCAGCAGCATGGTGGCCGCGTTGCCCGGCCCGATGCTGTGGGCGAGCAACGCCGTCTGGCCGCTGCCGCCGATCCAGCCGAGCTTGATCTCCGGCGCGGCGAAGGTCGCCGTCGTCGCGGCGAGGCGGATGTCGCACGCCAGCGCCAGTTCCAGGCCGCCGCCGAAGGCGAACCCGTTGACCGCGGCGAGCACCGGTGTGCGCAGCGCCCGGATCGTGTCGCCGTAGTCGTCGCGGTTGCGGAAGTCCCACGGGGTCGCGTAGCGGTCGATCTCGCCGACGTCGCTGCCCGCGCAGAACGCCCGGTCACCCGCACCGGTGAGCACGATCGCGCGCACGTGCGGGTCGGCGTCGAGCGCCGCCGCGTGGGCGCGCAGGGCCGTCGCCATCTCCGGCGTGATCGCGTTGCGCTTCGCCGGCCGGCTCAGCGTCAGCACCGCGACCCGCCCGCTCCGCGCACAGTCCACTTCGGACGAAAGACTTGCGTCCGTGCCGTTGTCCCGCCTAGGTTCCTGCTCATCCCGAGAACGGGGTTCCCCACTAGGATCGAGGTCGGCCTTGCTCATCGTTCGTTTCCTTTCCCCGGGCGCCACCCGCCCGGCCGTCGGTGTCCGCAGCGCGGACACCGTCATCGAGCTGCCGGTGGAATCCATCGGCGAGCTGCTCGCCGCTTCGCTGCACGAGCTGCGGGACGTGTGCGCCGGCGCGTCCGGGCTGACGCACGACGCCGCCGGTCTCCGGTTCCTGCCGCCGGTCGACCGCCGCACGGAGGTCTGGGCGGCCGGCGTGACCTACCAGCGTTCCCGCGAGGCGCGGATCACCGAGAGCGAGTCCGCCGCCGACGTCTACGACCTCGTCTACGATGCTCCGCGCCCGGAGCTGTTCTTCAAATCCGCCGCCTGGCGCGTGACCGGCGACGGTGAGTCCGTGGCCATCCGCACCGACTCCGACATCGACGTGCCGGAACCGGAGCTGGGACTCGTCGTCAACGCGCGAGCCGAGGTCGTCGGCTACACCGTGGTCAACGACATGAGCTCCCGCAGCATCGAGGGCGTCAACCCGCTCTACCTCCCCCAGGCCAAGATCTACCTGGGTGGCTGCGCCGTCGGCCCCGGTATCCGCCCGGCCTGGGAGGTCGCCGACGCGCGTAACCTCCCGATCGAACTGGAGATCCACCGCGCCGGCGAGCTCGCCTGGTCCGGCGAGACCAGCACCTCACTGCTGCGCCGCACGTTCAGCGAACTGGTCGAGCACCTGTTCCGCGCCGACGTGTTCCCCGACGGCGCCGTGCTCGCCACCGGCACGGCGCTGGTGCCGGACCTGCCTTTCACCCTCGCCGCCGGCGACCGGGTCGCGATCACCGTCGGCGAGGTCGGCACGCTCACGAGCACCGTGGTGTCCGGGAAGGAAGAAGTGGCGAAAGTCCTGCAGAACCGCTGAACCACTGAACCGCGGGGGCCGGGTGCGAGCCCGGCCCCCGTCGGCTCACTTCGTGGGCGACACCGTGGCCGGCGGCCGCGGGTACGGGAACGCCGCGGTCACGCCGATCTTGTCGTACTGCATGCGCGACGCGTCGAACCCGGTGGCCCAGTTGGCGTTGGTCACCGTGTTGCAGTCGTAGCTCTGGTACTTGTCGTCGGTGACCTTGCCGACCTCGATGTCGGTGAAGGAGAACCCGCACCCACCCGCGTCCATGTGCACGCCGCGGGTGCCGCTGTCGGGCATCGACGCGTCGGGGATGACGTCGCCGATCACCACCTGGGACACGTAGTTGTCCAGCGTGTGCGGCTCGAAGTTGTCGACCCCGTAGGTGTAGAACGCACCCATGTCACCGCTGTCGAGCCCGGCTTCCTGCAGCATCTCCACCTGGCGGTCGTACTGCGGGTACTGGTGCACGTCACCCGAGTCGCCGTCGTTGATCCAGCCGTTGCGGTACCACTCGACGTAGTCGGAGTACTGCACGCCGACCCCGTCGAAGGTGATGTCGTGGGCGCGGTGCTCCGGCGAGCTGCCGGCCACGTCGAGCACGGTCTGCACGGTCGGGCGGATCACCGAGCTGTTCGTCGGCTGCGCGCCGTTCTTCGGCCAGTAGTAGACCTCGCCGTTCTTGTAGTCCACGTAGAACTCGCCGGGCTGGTCGAGGAAGCTCAGCGAGTTCTGCAGGAAGTACCGTGACCCGCCGCCGCTGTTGTGCAGCGCGTAGCGCGTGTTGTACTTCATCGTCAGCTGGTTCTTGGTGAAGTTCACGTCGAGGATCGGCACGGTGTCGGTGAACCAGCTCCAGCTGCCGCCCGACCAGATCGTGAGCGAGGCCTGCGAGAGGTCCCAGCTCGGGTTCCAGTCGCCGTGCTCGCCGATCCCGGCCCCGACGCGCACTTCGACTACCTCCCCGTGCCGCCGGAGGTGCGGGCGAAGGTCGGCGCGCTCGCCGCGGCCTGCGCCGGCCACGGCGTCGCCCTGCCTGCGGCCGCGCTGCAGTTCCCGTTGCTGCACAAGGCAGTCAGCTCGCTGGTGCTCGGCGCGCGGACACCGGCCGAGGTCGAGCAGAACGCCCGCCACCTCACCACGCCGATCCCCGACGAGCTCTGGTCCGAACTCGACGCACTCGCCGCCAGTTGGTGATCTTTTCCCGCCGGTGCCGAAAGTGCCCCGGGGAACGGCCCGAACGTCCCCGCGTGGGCAACACCGGTGCGTTCGCTCGATACCGTGGAAAAGTGAGTACTGACAACGAGATCATCGACGGCGCGAAGACCGAGCGGGTCGTGCGGGGGGTCGCGCTGACGGAGTACGCGGCCTCGGGTGAGCGCAAGCCCCACCCCGTGGTGTTCGTGCACGGCGGCTGCCACGGATCCTGGCAGTGGGCCGGCTGGCAGAGCTGGTTCGCCGAACACGGGCGGGATTCGGCCGCCATCGACTGGTACTCCCACGGGCGGTCGCGGCAGCTGCCGGGCGAGGAGTGGCTGGGCCGGGAAATCCTGGAGGTGGAAGAGGAGATCGACGTCGCCGTGACCGAAGCCGACGGCACACCGATCCTCGTCGGCCACAGCATGGGCGGGCTGGCGGCGCTGCACTACGCCGCGACGACCCGGCGCGACTTCGCAGCCGTGGTGCTGCTGGCGCCGGTGGTGCCGGCACAGCACGCGACCGTGGTGATCGAACTGCCGGTGGACCCGGCGGCGCCGTGGGGACCGCCGGACCCGGAGACGGCGCGGACGCTGTTCTACTCCGGCGTCGACGACGAAACCGCCGCCGCCCTCTACCCGCGGCTGCAGCCGGAGTCGCCGGCCGCGGTGTGGCAGGCGACGCGGTGGACGGCCGAGGTGGACGTCTCCGCCGTGCGCGCCCCCGTGCTGGTGGTGGCGGCTGAAAAGGACCTGCTGACGCCGGCGGACTACGTCCTCGCGCTGGGCGAAGAGCTGGGCGCGGAGCGGATCCTGCTGCCCGACGTGGGCCACGGCGTCACGCTCGACCCCGGGTGGCCGCAGCTCGCCGAGCGGATCGAGACCTGGCTCGCCGAAGTGCTGTGAGGCGCGTGCCGGCCGCTCCGCGCGTTCGACGGCCGGTCCGAAGTGGACACTGCGGACGAACAGGACGGCCGGGTGCCACCCGCGGCCAGGATCCGCTTCATCAGCTCGGCGCGGGTGCGGACATCCGTCTTCGCGAACATCGATGGTCGGCGGTGACGGGCCGTGGCTCGCCCGCACACATGTGATCCACGGTGAGTGGCTGCGACGTGCCCAACCGGCGCGGCGCCGCCGAGCTGCGCGGCCGGATCGGCGCGGAAACCTTCGCCGCCCGAACTGCGAGAGTGTCGGACCCGGCGAAGTTTCTGGTGCGAGATCGGGTACGGCTCTGGCAGAGTGGATCATGAACCGACGAGAGGGGCTGGCCCGGATGAGCGTCCACCGCCGCACCATGACCCGCTGGTGGCGCGTGAAACCGGTTGGCGGGTCCGCGCGACGCAAGCGCACGGCCCCGTTCGTGCTCGGCCTCCGGCGCACGTCGCCGGCGTGGTCGACCCGGCTCGACGAAGTGCTCGAGTTCAACGCCAGCCGCTGAGCCGCCGCCCGGGGGGATCGACTCCCGCGCGCCCGACCGGGGAGGGGCGGGCGCGCGGGCCCGGGCTCAGCACTTGTCGGCGTAGAGGGTGACGACGGTGCCCGCGCCGACCTCGGCGCCGGGCTTCGGGTCCTGCCCGGTCTGGCACCAGTCGCGGTCGAGGATCATCGCGCGGTGCTGCCCGGAGGAGTCCACTTCACGCAGGTTGTAAAGCCCCGCGGCCTGCATCGCGTCCTGCGCGGCCTGGTGGTTCATGCCGGAGACGTCGGGCACGGTGATCGACGCGGGTTTCGCGGAGGTCCGCGGCGCGGTGGTCGGCGTGTCGGAGGACGTAGTGGCCGTGGTCGACGTGCCGCCACCGGGCTGCGCGCCGCAGGCGGTGGTGAGCAGTACGAGGACCCCGGCGATCGGCAGAACGGCTTTCGCGAGCTTGTCCACAGTCGGTCGCCTTCCTCGCGGGTGATCGACCCAGCGTCACACACCCTCACCCGGCGCACCCGCCGGAATCTCGCGCAACGCGTCGAGAACCACCCGTACGGCCGCGCGCTGCGGCGAGCCCCGCCGGATCGCGGCGGTGATCGAGCGGGTGACCGGTGACGCGAGCTCGCGGGTGGTCACCCGGTACCGGGGATCGACCGCCAGCCCCGGCAGCAGCGTGATCGACAGCCCGGCCTCCACGTGCTGCAGTGCCAGCATGTAGTTGCTGAATCGGCACACCGCGCGCGGTTCGAAGCCCGACTGCCGGCACAGCCGCAGCGTCAGGTTGGCCATGTAGGACTGGGGCAGGTCCAGCGACCACGATTCGTCCGCGAATGCCGCGAGGTCGACGGCGCCGCGGCGGGTCGCGGGGTGCTCGGGCGGCACGACCAGCACGATCGGGTCGGTCGTGAGCGGCACGAGGTCCACGTCGGGGTCGAGCGGCTGCTCGACGAAGTCCGTGGTCGTGATGATGAGGTCCGCGTCGCCGACGCGCAGGGCGGGCATGCTCTCGTGCGGTTCGAGCTGCAGCACCTCGACCTGCAGGTCCGGGTGCGCCGCGGCCAGCCTCGTCACGGCCGGTACGGCCAGCGCGTGCACGGCGCTCTGGAACGCGCCCAGCCGGACGAGGCCCGCGGGTTCTTCGCCGAGGCCGCGCAGCTCGGCCTCGACCGTGTCCAGGTGGTCGAGGATCACCCGGGCCCGGCGGGCGAGGATCAGCCCGGCCGGGGTGAGGCGCACGTGGCGGCCGGTGCGTTCGAGCAGCTTCGTGCGCGTTTCGTTCTCCAGCACGGAAAGCTGCTGCGACACGCTCGACGCGCTCAGGTTCGAGGCGCTCGCCACCGCGCGGATCGTGCCGAGGGTGTCGAGCCGGCTCAGCAGGCGCAGGCGCCAGGGGTTCAGCACGCCGTCCATTGTGCGGTTTCGCCGAACAGAACGTGCGGAACTGTGAGCTGGACGTGATGCTCGGGGCCCACCTACCGTCGGGACCATGGCTGCTCCGACCACATCTGAGACCGCTGCCCCGCTGTCCACGGACCGCTTCTGGACCGACGCCGAAACCCACCTCGTGCGCTACGGCGGCGAGTTCACCCGCGAGATCGTCGAGCGCGCCGCCGGCAGCTTCCTCCACACCGCCGGCGGCCGGAAGATCCTCGACTTCACCTCCGGTCAGATGAGCGCGATCCTGGGTCATTCGCACCCCGAGATCGTCGAGACCGTGCGGCGCCAGATCGGCACGCTCGACCACTTGTTCAGCGGCATGCTGAGCCGTCCGGTCGTCGACCTGGCGCGGCGGCTGGCCGAGACCCTGCCGGCGCCGCTGGAGAAGGCGCTGTTGCTCACCACGGGCGCCGAGTCCAACGAGGCCGCGATCCGCATGGCCAAGCTCGTGACGGGCCGGCACGAGATCGTGTCGTTCGCACGGTCGTGGCACGGCATGACCGCGGCCGCCGCGGCCGCCACCTACAGCGCCGGGCGCAAGGGCTACGGCCCGGTGGCGCCCGGCAACTTCGCCATCCCCGCCCCGAACGCCTACCGCCCCGACTTCACCCACCCCGACGGCACACTCGACTGGCGGCGTCAGCTCGACTTCGCGTTCGACCTCATTGACGCCCAGTCCGTCGGCAGCCTCGCCGCGTGTCTCGTGGAGCCGATCCTCAGCTCGGGCGGCATCATCGAGCCACCGCCGGGATACTTCGCCGCGCTGCGCGACAAGTGCCGTGAGCGCGGCATGCTGCTGATCCTCGACGAGGCCCAGACCGGCCTGTGCCGCACCGGCACGTGGTACGCCTTCGAGCGCGACGGCGTGGTGCCCGACATCCTCACCGTGTCCAAGACGCTCGGCGCCGGGCTGCCGCTCGCGGCCGTGCTGACCAGCGCGGAGATCGAGCAGGAGGCGCACGAGCGCGGGTTCCTGTTCTTCACCACCCACGTGTCCGACCCGCTGGTGGCGGCCGTCGGCAACACCGTGCTCGACGTGCTGCAGCGCGACCGGCTCGACGAACGCGCCCGCACGCTCGGCGCGTTCCTCCGCCGGGGCCTCGAAGAGATCGCCGCCCGCCACGACGTCGTCGGCGACATCCGCGGCCGCGGCCTGCTGGTCGGCCTCGAACTCGTGACGGACCGCGAGACGAAGGCAAGCTCCGACGAACTGGGCACACTCGTCACGCGGCGGTGCCTGGAACTGGGGCTGCACATGAACATCGTGCAGCTCCCCGGGATGGGCGGGGTGTTCCGCATCGCGCCCCCGCTCACCGCGACGGAGGAGGAGATCAGCCTCGGATTGGCTATTTTGGACGAGTCGATCGGTGACGCGCGGAAGGGGTGAGCTACGAGCGCTTGTCGAGCACCACGAACTCGAACGTCGGGCCGGCGGTGGTCCCACCGTCGCCCGGCGGCATCGACATGAGTCCACAATGGACTGTTCGGTGTCGCCAGTGAGGAGGGCCCCTCCTCACTGACCTCAGGGCTCTTCCCGCCTCGGTGAGAAGGCGACGCCGTGAACCCGGGCCGTCGCTTCCGTCCATCGTGGATCGTCGAGGTCCGGCGGGAAGCCCAGGAGCGGGCCGATTTTCCGCCAGGCGCGGGGGTGGGCGGCGCGGTAGGCGCGCAGGACGTCGTCGAGTTCGGTGTGGGAAAGCAAGCGCGTGGTCGGCGCGCGCCAGTGGTGGCGGCCGCAGCGGATTTCGAGGGCGGGGGCGGCCGTGAGGTTGCGGTACCACTGGGGTACGCCGCCCCACGCGGCGACAACCGTCAGTTCCCGGTCGTGCCGCCGGACGACCTCGACGATCGTCTCACGGCGTGCGCCGGAGCGGCGGCCGCGGTGGGCGAGGTAAAGGAGGCGGTGGCCGAACAGGCGGCCCAACCCCCAGCGGTACAACGGAATCGGCGCCCGCAGGAACCACCGCAGCAGGCCGGTGGGTGGACGATCGGTGATCGGCATGCGCACCTCCCCGGGTGCGTATCACCATAGCCGCTCCACTTCGGTCGGAAAAACTCCGGAACCGGTGAACCGCACGAGATCCGGCAGCCGTGTCCTCGTCGAGTCGCTCGGACGGACCGGGCACGAAGGACAACGGGGAGTTCTCATGTTCCGCAAGCAGGCGATGTTCCTGGCCGCGTTCGTGGCAGCCGGTGCCGCGGTGCTGTCGGCGTGTGGTGCCGGCAACGACGGCGCGGCGACGGCGCCCACCGGGGCCGACAACCTGCGTGGAGCCGCGCCCGCGTCGGCCGCCACGGTGACCGCGACCAGCGCGATCTTGTTCGACGACGCCGCGTTCTCGGACAACGGTGCGTCGCAAGGGATTTCCGGCAAGGGGTGCCAGCCGGTGGCGCGGCCGAAGGTCACGTCGTCGCTGCGGACGACCGGCACGCTCAAGCTGTGGAGCGGCGAGAACTGCACCGGCAAGTCGGTCTCGGTGACCGGTAACGTGAGCAACCTGGCGAAGTTCCGGTTCGACAACAAGGTCGTGTCGGTGAAGCTGGCCGGCAACGACAACTCCGGCAACGACAACACCGGAACCGGCAACAACGGCGGCGTCAACAACGGCGGGAGCAAGGGCGGCACCGGCAACGGCGGCGACGACGTCACGCTGACCTCCACCTTCGCCCTCCTCGACAGCGGCAAGAACTTCTCCGAGCCCGACGGCTCCCAGGTCGCCGCCGACAAGGGCTGCAACGACGTGCAGAACCCCGAACTCGTCCGCTCCATCGACGCCGACGGCACCTACAAGATCTGGACCGGCGCCGGTTGCACCGGCAAGTCGCTGCTGGTCAAGGGCGACGCGCCCGACCTCGAGAAGCTCGGCTTCGACCGCCAGGTCGCCTCGATCAAGCTCGCCGGCTGATCACCGTCACGAACCACCAGAAAGATCCCGGGTCACTCCGGGATCTCTCTCGTTTCACGGCTGACGGCTCAGCCCAGCACCGCGTCGTATTGCGCGCGGTCGAACCGGAACGGCCCCAGCCCCGTGTACCTCTCGAAGAACACCGCGGGGTCGTAGTCGGTCTGCCGGCCGAAGTCGCGCCAGACGACCTCGTCGGCGGTGCGCTCGATCACGGCCGTCACCGCGCCGCAACCGAGGTCTCCGCACTCCGGGCAGACGTAGAGCGGCACGCGGCCGTCGGGAAACGGCGGCAGGGTGAAGCCGGCGTCGGCGATGACGTCGTCGCCGAGGGCGCGCAGGCGTTCGCCCAGCGGCGCGCCGTCGACGGCGAAGTCGAGGTACTCACGGCGCGTCCGGCCGCCGCCCGTGGCGAATACCTCACCCGGCCGAACAGCGGGCACCAGACGGATGACGTTCACACCTCCAGGTAACCACACCGTGAAAGCGGGTTTACGCGTTCGCCGAGCGTTCACACCGCGATCATCCCCGGGAGGGCGCGCGTTCGGCCCGGGTCGGAACTGTCGGGTGGCCCTGTTCCCCGATCTCAGGACGGATTCCGTGACCGATTCACGCGTTCGCCGCCTGCGCCGCCCCCTCGTCGCCCTCGCCGGACCGGTGCTGGCGCTCGAAGTGCTCACCGCGCCCGCCGCCGGTGCCGCCCCCGCCGACGACATCCGCATCAACGAGGTGGTGACGACCGGCGACGTCAACGACTCGATCGAGCTCTACAACAAGGGCACCTCGACCGTCGACGTCTCGGGCTGGATCCTCAAGGACGACGACAACGGCTCGAAGTACAAGATCGCGTCCGGCACCACGCTGGCGCCCGGCGCGTTCCGCGCGTTCGACGTGCACTCCTCGTTCGGCCTCGGCTCCGACGACGAAGCACGCCTCTACCTCGCCAACGGCAGCACGCTCGTCGACAGCTTCAGCTGGAACGACCACTCAGACCCGTCGTGGTCGCGCTGCCCCGACGGCACGGGGTCGTTCCGCCAGGCCTCCACGCTCACGCTGGGCGCCCCGAACGCGTGCGGCGGCTCCGGCCAGAGCACCTCGCCGGTCGCGTGGCCGGGCAGCGGCTCGGTGTCGACGGCCGACGCATCGAACGTCTTCGGCGAGGACCTTTCCGGTCTGTACCAGGAAGGCGGCGTGCTCTGGGCCGCGCAGAACTCGGGCGAGCTCTGGCGGCTCGTGTCCAACGGCTCGGGCGGCTGGAAGCCGGACACCGCGTCCGGTTGGGCGTCGGGCAAGAAACTGCACTTCCCGAACGGCTCCGGCACCCCCGACGACGAGGGTGTCACGGTCACCGGCGCGGGCTCGTCGGCCGGCGTGTTCGTGGCCACCGAGCGCGACGACGACACGTCCGGCACCAGCCGCCTTTCGGTGCTGCGCTACGACGTCGGCGGCACCGCGACCACGCTCACCGCGGCGAAGGAGTGGAACCTGACGTCGGACCTGCCGTCCGTCGACTCCAACTCGGGCTTCGAGGGCGTCACCTGGGTCCCCGACTCGGCGTTGACCGCCGCCGGCTTCAGGGACTCCTCCACGGGCGCGGCCTACTCCCCCAGCCACTACGGCTCCCACACCGGCGGCGTGTTCTTCGTCGGCGTCGAGGGCACCGGCATGATCCACGGCTACGTCCTGCAGGACTCCGGGGCGTTCACCCAGGTGGCCTCCTTCAGCAGCGGCATGGCCGGCGTGATGGAACTCCAGTGGGACCCCCAGGGCTCCCGCCTGTGGGCCGTCTGCGACGACACGTGCGACGGGCAGCACCGCACGTTCCAGGTGACCTCCGGCGCCTTCACCACGGCCGCGGTCTACAACCGTCCGAGCGGGATGTCGAACTACAACAACGAGGGCTTCTCCGTGGCCCCCGCGAGCGAGTGCTCGGGCGGCTCGAAGCCGGTGTACTGGTCCGACGACAGCAACGACGGTGGGCACGCGTTGCGGAAGGGCAGCATCAACTGCTGACCTGAGCGGCGGCTGTGGTCCTGGATCGGGGCCACAGCCGTTTCAGCCCGGCTTGCGAGCCGCGAGTCGTTCTACCGTACCGAGTTTCCGCCGTTCGGCTCGCGTGATCTCGAAGCCGGCCGCGGTCACCAGGGGCAGGGGGCGGCGGGTCTGGTAGTCGCCGAGGGTGCGGAGGGTGAAGCGTTCCAAGACGCCCTGGGCCCAGCGCAGCGGGCGGTGGTGGCTGCCCACGTGGTCGAGCAGCAGCAGCGCGCCGCCGGGGCGCAGGACGCGGTGCATCTCGGCGATGGCGGCGCGGTCGTCGGGGAAGCCGCACAGGCCGAGGGTGCAGACGACGGTGTCGAACGACGCGTCGGGGAACGGCAGCGCTTCGGCGCTGCCCTCACGCAGCGTCACGGACCGGCCCAGAGCGTCCGCGCGTTGCTGCGCCAGCCGCAGCATGGCGGGGCTGAGGTCGAGGCCGGTGAGCCGGATGTCGGGCGGGTAGTGGCCCAGGTTGAGCCCCGTGCCGACCGCGACCTCCAGCACCTCGCCGCCCGCCTGGGCGCACACCCACTCGCGGCCGCCGCCGAACTGCAGGCGCTCCAGCGGGCGCATGGCGCGGTCGTACCGCGGGGCGTACTTGTCCCACTGGGTGCGGAGCCAGGCCGGGTCACTCACGGAACGTCGGGAAGGACGCGGGTGCACCGGCGATCAGCAATCTACGCATACCGCCGACTCTGCCCGATCCGGGCACCGCACACCACCGACGACAGCGCCAACCCACCCTCTGTTTGGGATACTCCTCATCTGCCCAGCGAAGGGAGACGGCTGGTGACGCACGCACACGACGTCACGGCGCGGCGGTGGCTGCAGCCGGAAACCGGGGTCGGCCACGGTAGTGACCAGGGGTTCTTCGCAACCCGAAGCGACCTCGTCGCGGTGGCGCGGCGGGCCGTGAACCAGCTGCGCGGCCAGGTGGTGCAGTACCTCGACGTCGCGGACGGGGTGGTGCGGCGAGTCGTCGTGGACGTGACCGACGGGGACGAGCGCCTGGCGCGCCTGGACGTGGTCGACACCACCGCGCCGTTCGGGCTGACGGTGCGGGAGCTGCAGGTCGCGACGGGGGTCGCGGGTGGGCTGGGCAACCAGGAGATCGCGCAGGCGCTGGACTGCGCGCGCAGGACCGTCGCGACGCACCTCGAGCACATCTTCACCAAGACCGGCACCCAGTCGCGGGCGGGGGTGGCGACGTTGGTGGCCGAGCACGACGCGTATGCGGCCCCACTGCCGAAAGGCGAGCTGGTGCTCCCGGCGGCCGTGCGAACGCTGCTCACGAGCCGCCCGAAAGCCACCGGCGGCAAGCCCCGGCCCACCAAGCCCCGTCCGGCGCTCATCGGGGCGGTGTACGCGGCGGCGGCCGGGCCGGAGGTCGTGGCGATGCGGCGCGGCGACAAGCTGGCGGTGGCCGAGCTCAACGCGCGCGGGGGCGTCGCGGGGCGGCAGGTGGCGCACCTCGCGCTCGGGGCGACGCCCGAGGGGCTGCTCGACGCCGTGAACGAGCTCACCCAGCGCGGGGTGGACGCCGTGGTGCTGGGCAACTTCCCGCTCAAGCACGCGCGCCAGGCCATCGCGACGGCGGCCGCGGCCGGGGCGCCCGTGCTGCACAGCATGACGGGCCCCGCGTTGTCCGACGACGTGCACGCCGACCCGCGCGGGCTCGGCGCCGTGTTCCAGGTCTGTTCCACCGAGGCCGCGTACGTGCCGGGCCTTCTGCGCACGCTCCCGCCAAGAGGGCGCAAGAGGCGGCTGGCCGTGGTGGCCCGCGAAAGCACGTTCGACGCGGCGATCCCCGAGCAGATCGCGCGCCACGCCGAGGAAGCCGGCTGGGAGCTGGTGTTCGCCGAAGCGGTGCCCGACCGCACGCGCGACTTCGGCGCCGTCGTGCGGCAGCTCGACCAGACCAGGCCTGACGCCGTTTCCCTGTCGAGCTTCCCCGAGCCGACGCTGCGCGCGTTCCTCACCGCCGCCGAGCCGCTGCGCGAACGCACGCTCGTGCACGTCGCCTGGTCACCGGCCGCCCCCGGCTTCACCGACCGCTTCCGCTCGCTCAGCGACGGGCTGCTGTGGTCCACGGTCATCGGCCACGTCGGCAGCCCCGCGTGCCACGCGTTCGAGCAGCGCTACCGCGCGGCCTACGGCGGCGAGCCCGGCCTCGGCGCCGCGGCGGTGCACTTCGACATGGTCAACGTGCTTGCCCAGGTGTGGAGCCAGGTCAGCCGCCCGTGGGACTTCGCCGCGGTGCGCAAACAGCTGCGCTCGGTCGCGTCATTCGGCGTCACGGGCGCGCACCAGTTCCTCGGCCGCGGGCAGCGCGGCCTTTCCTACCCCGACGACACCGGCGACCCGACGCTCGGCCACCCGCATCTGGTCTACCGCATCGAGGGCGGCACCCACCGCCGTCTGGCGCCGGCGCTGCTCAGCTGAGCCACGAGTCAACTCAACCACGAAGGCGCCGTCACCGACCCGATGCCGTCGCCGCCGTCCACGGGCAGCGACCGCCCGTTGACCCACGACGCATCCTCGCTCAGCAGCCACGCGACCGCGGCGGCGATCTCGTCCGGCCGCCCCAGCCGCCCGCTCACGCTCGCCGCCTCGACACCCTCGACGTACGAGCGCGGCACCGGGTTCACCCGCGAACCCACGTCGATGAACCCGGGCGCGACGGCGTTGCAGCGGATGCCGTCCCGCCCGTGTTCCAGCGCGAACGCCCGCACCAGCGCGTTCAGGGCCGCCTTCGACGCCGCGTACACGGCCGTACCCGGTCGTGCGCGCGTGGCCGCGCCGCTGCTGACGAACACCATCGCGCCCGGCCGCCCGTCCGCCAGGCAGCTCCGCACGAACTGCGCCCCCGCGGCGAACGCCGAGCGCGTGTTCACCGTCAGAACCCGGTCGAACAGCGCCTCGTCGCCGTTCGCCACAGGTGCCGCCGGATAGAGCCCGGCGGCGTGCACGAGCCCGTCGAACCCGCCGTGCTCCTCGTGCAACCGCGCCACGGCGGAAGCCACGACGTCGCGCTCCGCCAGGTCAAGCTCGGGCAGGTCCGCGCCGACGACCGCCCAGCCGTCGGCGGTCAGCCGCGTGGCCACGGCTCGCCCGAGCCCACCACGGGAACCCAGCAGCAGCACGGATTTCCGTATAGGAGCAGGCACGGTCACCGTCCTTCGAGGACCGGCCGGAACCGCCGCGCCACGTCGATGCAGCGTTCGAACTCCACGCCCAGCCCACGACAGCCGAGCACGAACTGCTCCAGCGCCGCCATCCGCGCACCCCGGCCGACGACCTGCGGGTGCAGCGTCACGGTGGTCACGCCGCCGGGCACAATCTCGGTCATGTACCGCACATCGCGCAGGAACCGGTCGAACATCGCGTCGGCGTCCTGCAGCCCCGGCATCACCCCCTGGGGCAGGCGCAGGTACTCCAGGTGCGGGTAGTCGTCGAGCGTCCACGACACGGGCAGTTCCACGATCGCCGACTCCGCCCCGAACCGGTACGGACCGTCGGCGGCGCAGACATCACCCGAGCGTGCGAAGTACGGCTCGAAATCCGTGCCCATCAGCGAAGAGTCGTACTCGACGCCCAGCTCGCCCAGGATCTCGATCGTGTTGTCGGTGAAGTCCCAGCTGGGCGTGCGGTGCCCGGCCGGCGGCGCGCCCGTGAGCTTCTCGATCAACGCGGCCGAGCGCCGGTTCACCGCCAGCTCGGCGTTCCGATCCAAAGTGGACACGGGTTCGTGCGCGTACCCGTGCAGCGCGATCTCGTGCCCGGCCGCGGTGATCGCCTCGCACTGCGCCGGATACGTCTCCAGCGTGTGACCGGGGATGAAAAACGTGGCCGGCACGGTGTGGCGGCCCAGCAGGTCGAGGATCCGGCCGATGGCGTACGCGCCGAACTCGCCGCGCGACACCGGCCCGGGCGTCACCTGGCCGCGCGCGATCCACAGCGAGATGGCGTCGAAGTCGAAGGTCAGACACACGGTCGGCGTCATGCGACGGCGGCCTCCTCGGGCTCGAACTCGGTGCGGGGAACGGGATTTCCGTCGAAGAGCCGGTCGAGGTCCCACCGCGTGTAGGCGTGGCGGCTCGGCGGACCGGGCGCGATCCACAGCACCCGGTCGGTGAGGTCCATGACCAGCGAGTACACGGTGCAGAAGTGCTCCGCCGCGGGCACGTCCGGATCCGGGTGGCGGCAGATGCCGTCGGGGAACGACCACTCGTCGCGCAGCGTCGCGACGATGTCGGCCACGCGCACGCGCCGCTCCTCCAGCGCGGGCTCCAGCAGGTGCCGGGCGCGCGCGGGCCGCAGCTGCGTCAACGCGCTCGTGGCGGCTTTCTTGTCCTGCAATGGAAGTGGCGCCTGGAAGTGGTTCGAGTGCGTGATCAGTCCCTGCTCCGGCAGCAAGGTCCCGAAGACGCCGGGCGCGAGCTCGAAGTCGATCGACTCGCCGCCCGCGTCGGCGAGCAGCACGTTGCCCGACGAGATGCGCTCGACCGGCAGCAACCGCTTGTGCGCCACCGACATCGTGCGCGACTGCAACGCCCCGCGCAGCAGGTAGTGGTACGGCACCCCGCGGCCACCGCGGTCGAGGTCGGAGATCAGCAGGTTCGCGCACACCCCCAGGCCCGCCGAGTTCAGGCCGCTCTTGGCGAGCATGCCCGCCTCGGTCAGCGACAGCACCGAGAACCCGGACTCGTCGCGCGTGGCCAGCAGGAACGTGACCTCGGCCTGTTCCGGGTGCCAGTCCCAGTTCTGGGCGAGCAGCGTGTGCCCGTCGGCCGTGTAGCGCGGCAGCACGGACACCGACGTGCAGCCCTCGTCACGGTAACCGGTGCCGTAGAGCATCTCGGTGCGCGCGTTGAGGGCGGCCAGGCGGTGCGCCGGGTGCCCGGAGCCCTCGGCCATGCCGTGCAGCATCGCGGCGATCTCGGGCACGTAGGACTCGGCGACGTCGAGGTACACGTGGCCCCAACGGTCGATGTCGGCGTCGGACAGTCCGGCGTCGTCGTGGAAGCGGCCGACGTAGGTGGCGAGGCTGCGCTCGATGAGCTCGGCCGTCACCGCGCCCAGCTGCTCCCCCATCTGCCGGTAGCTGCCCTGCACCACGATCAGGCGCGGCTCGGTCATGTCACCCCTCATTTCAGTTCGGTGCGGTAGGTCTCGGGCATCATCAGCACGGTCACGAACGTGATGATCGCCGCGGCCGTCGGGAGCGCGGCCACCACCAGCGCGTTGCCGGTGGCGTCGATCAGCGCGGTGGCGATGAACCCGGCGGTGCCGCCGAAGGCCATCACCGAGAAGTTGTAACCGATGCCCAGAGCCGAATAGCGGACGTTGGTGGGGAACAGTTCGGCCAGTGCCGCCGGGCCCGGGCCGGAGAACGCAGCCAGGACCAGCGCGATCAGGATCTGCCCGAGGTACGCCCCGAGCGCGCTGCCGGTGCCGAACAGCCACATTACCGGGAACGTGAGCACGATGAACCCGCCGGACCCGATGAGCAGCAACGGTTTGCGCCCGATCCGGTCCGACAGCACACCGAAGAACCAGATGGCGACCGTCAGCACGGCCAGCGCCACGAGGTTCGAGGTCTGCGTGGTGCCCGCGTCGAGCTTCACCTGCGTTTTCAGGTGCGTGGGCAGATAAGTCAGGAAGAAGAAGTACGCGACGGTCCAGCTCACGGTGAAGAAGAACCCCAGCGCCATCGCGCGCTTCTGCGTGCGGAACGCCAGGCGCAGCGGGTTCTCGCTCACCTCACCCGCCGCCTTCTCCGCCTGGTACGCCGGGGTGTCCTCGAGCCCGAAGCGCAGCACGAGCGCCACCACCGCCGTGAGCGCGCCGACGAGGAACGGCACGCGCCAGCCGAAGTCGTGCATGCCCTGGCTGGTCCAGAACAGCGAGTTCAGCGCCACGACGCCCGCGGCCACGAGGAACCCGGCGGCGGTGCTGACCTGGTTGAGGCTGCCGTAGCGGCCGCGCTTCTCCTTCTCGGCGTACTCGACGAGCATCGTCGCCGACCCCGCCCACTCGCCGGCGACCGCGAAGCCCTGGAACAACCGCAGCACCACCAGGAGGATCGGCGCGGCCAGACCAATCGTCGAATATCCGGGCAGCAGGCCGACGAGCACCGTCGCGGCGCCCATCAGCACCACACTCAGGATCAACGCCGGACGGCGGCCGACCTTGTCGCCGATGTGGCCGAACACCACCGTGCCCAGCGGCCGGGCGAGGAAGCCGACCGCGAACACCGCGAACGTCGACAGCAGGCCGGAGACCGAGCCACCGGTGAAGAAGGTCGCGGACAGGTACACGGCCGAATAGGCGTAGACGAGGTTGTCGTACTGCTCCAGCAGGTTGCCGATGCTGCTCGAGACGAGCGCGCGGAGCTGGAGTCTCGGGGTGCCGGATTCGGTCGCGGACCGGGCGCTGCGCGTGGTCATGGGTTTCTCCTCGGGGACGGGGTCAGGACGCCGCCAGGTACCCGCCGTCCACGGGCACCAGCGCACCCGTGACGAACGAGGACTCCGGACCGGCGAGGAAGGCGAGGACGTCGGCGAGCTCACCGAGCTCACCAGCGCGCGCCATCGGGGCGCCGTCGACGCGGGCACGCAGCGCGCCGGGCGGCAGGTCTTCGAGCAGGGCCGTGCGGAACACCCCGGGCAGCACGGCGTTGACGCGGATCCCCCGCGCCGCGAGCTCCACGGCGGCGACCTTGGTCAGCTGGTGCACGGCGGCCTTGCTCATCTGGTAGGCCACGGACGAAGGCACGGTCCCGGCACCGCCGGGCGGCGTGGTGACGCCGTAGATCGAGCCGACGTTCACGACGGCGCCGCGGGTGGCGGCGAGGTCGTCGGCGAAGGTCTTGATGCCGCGCCACGGACCGAACGCGTTGACGGCCAGCACGCGGGAGAAGTCGTCGTCGGAGGTGGAGAGCAGGTCGTCGCGCGCGCTGACGCCCGCGTTGTTCACCAGCACGCCGACCGTCCCGTAGTGCTCGTGCACGTGGTCGCGCAGCCGGTCCCACGACGCCGGGTCGGTCACGTCGAGGTGCACCCGGTCGGGCTGCGCGCCGTCGAACCGCAGGTCGGCGCGCACGACGGTCGCGCCCGCCCGCGCCAGCCGGTCCGCGAACCCCGCGCCGAGCCCGCCCGCCGCCCCGGTCACCACCGCCAGCGTGTCCACCTGTGTCTCCTCCCGATCGACCACGGTGCCGGGGAAGGTAGGCGGACGGGCGCGGCGGGGCATCGGTCGTTTGACCGATGCGCGCCGGCGTCTGCCAGGATCGGCCCCGGCTGACCGACCGCTGGGGGTTCGGATGTGGGATCTGCTGCACGCGTGGCACGAGTGGCTCGCCGGGCACGACACGGCGCAGCTGCGGGTGTTCGGCGTGACGGTGCTGTGGTGGGGGCGGCTGGGCAAGACCCTGGAGTTCCTCGGTGGGCTGACCGTGGTGATCGACCTGCTGGGCCGGCAGCGGATGACGGTCGTGCACGCCGCCCTGCGCGACCGCCGGCAGCGCCTGGTCGACCGGCTGCGGCGGCGCCCGGTGCCGGCCCGGCCGGCTCGGGAAGAGGGACTGCGGGTCGCCTGGTGGGTCGGCACGATCGTCATGGGGCTGTTCATCTTCGTCGCCACGCACTACGCGTACGCGCCGCCGGGTGATCCGATGCCCGCGGGTGTCGTCGTGCTGTTCATCGCGGTCGCCGCGCCCACGCTGGGCGGCTTCGTCGTGGGCGGCGGCGGGTACCTCGTCGGGTTGCTGCTGGTCGAGGGCTTCGTGGTCACCACGCTCGGGCAGCTGCCCACCCGCGAGGGCCTCGAATCCCGGTTGAAGTGGATCGGGCTGGTCGTCTTCGTGTTCGGGTTCTCGCTGGACCTGCTGTCGTCGTAGGGTCGGGGCATGGCGATGCTGCGGTTCGACGACGAGGGCGCCCGGCGCACCGACCGGCTCTACGCGAGCCCGGACGTCGTGGCGCAGCGCAACGCCGTGCTGGCCCTGCTGGCACCGCGCCCCGGTGAGCGGGTGCTGGACGTCGGGTCCGGACCGGGGTACCTGCTCGAGTCCATCGCCCGTGCGGTCGGCGAGACCGGCGCGGCCTGCGGCGTGGACCCGAGCGCGGCCATGAACACCCTCGCGGCGGGCCGCACCGCGGACCTGCCGTGGGTGACCCTCGACGAAGGCGACGCGATCGCCCTGCCCCACCCCGACGATTCCTTCGACGCGGCCGTCTCCACCCAGGTCTACGAGTACGTGCCCGATGTGCCCGCCGCTCTCGCCGAACTCCGGCGCGTGCTCCGGCCCGGCGGCCGCGTGCTGATCCTCGACACCGACGCCGACTCGCTCGTGTGGCACACCGGCGACCGCGAGCTGCACCGCCGGGTCCTCGCCGCGTGGGACGAACACCTCGCCCACCCCCGTCTTCCGAGGGTGCTGCCTTCGTTGTTGCGGCGCGCGGGTTTCCGCGTGACCGGGCACCACGTGCACCCGATCCTCAACCCGGACCTGACGCCGGACGCCTTCAGCGCCACGCAGATGCACATCGTCGCCGAGTTCGTGTCCGGCCGCGGCGTCACGGCGGACGAGGCCCAGGCGTGGCTGGCGGACCTGCGGGAGCGGGCCGCCCGAGGGGAGTACTTCTACTGCCTGAACCGGTACCTCTTCACCGCCAGTTCGGATTGACGCGGCGGTATGACTTCGCCTACTTCTCGTTCACCGTCGGGTCGTCCTTCGCGGCGTCCGATGTGAAGGCCCAGGACCGGCAGCTCCACCACCCGGTCCTGGTCCACGGCGTGGTCTCGTTCTTCCACAACACGGCCATCCTGAGCACCGCGATCGGCGTGCTCACCCAGATCTGACCGCGGCGTCACGCGCCGAAGATCAAGGCCACCGTCCACACCAGAGCGATCACCACGAGCGCCGCGACCACCAGGAGGGCGGCGCCGAGGTACACCCACGCCACCGTCGTCACCAGGCTCAGGTGCAGCACCCCGAACGCGCCCAGCAGCGCCAGCACGGCCAGCCCGGCCGAGCCGAGCACGGCGACGGCGATCGGCACCACCGGCACCGGGTTCAGCGGCACGATCGAGTGCAGCTCCGCCGGAACCCGCGCGGTGCGCTCCAGCGCGATCAGCCCGGCCAGGAGCCCGCCGACCACCAGGGCCACGGCGAACAGCAGCAGGAACGCCGCCGGAGTTGCCGGTGGGCCGTCCGAGCCGGCGGAGACGATCTCGATGCCGCCCCACCCGGCCGCGCACAGGCCCGCCACCCCGGCGAAGCCCGTGAACAGGCTGCCGGTCTCGAAGCCGCGGGAACCCCACCGGCAGGCCAGCCGGTAGCAGGCCGTGCTCACCACGAACCCGAGCACCGCGACGGCGCTGCCCGCCACCAGCAGCCACCAGTGCACACCGTCGACAGCACCCTCCTGTACCACCGCCGGAATCCGCCCCATTTTCCCAAGCTATGGGCGTGCGCGGCTCGGGCACAAGCGGATTCAGCCCGCGATCTCCTGCTGCCACCGCGTGATCCAGCCCGACAGGTTCTTCGAAATGGCCTCGCTGTCGAGCTGGACCAGCGACGAGACCTCCTGCTGCCCGTACGGCACGTAGTTCGCGCTGAGGAACGGCTGCGGCAACGTGACCTTGCTGTTGGTGGGCCCCTCGGCGATCGCCTGCACGAACTTGCCGTTGACGGCGGAGGAGAGCTGGAAGTCGAGGTACGCGTGGGCGTCCTTGGCGCGGCTGGTGGCGGCGGGCAGGCACATCGCCGACAGGATGGCGGTGGCGCCCTCGTCCGGGCGCACGAACGCGACGGGCGCGCCGCTCGACTTCAGGGCGCTGGTGCGGTCGGCATACCAGACGCCGATGTCGGCTTCGCCGCTGGTGAGCAGCTTGCTCATCTCGTCGGAGGTGCTGTAGATGGCCGCGAGGCTCGGCTTGAGACCCAGACCGGTTTCCCCCGCGCCGGCCGGATCGCGCGCGGTCCAGAGCAGCTCGGCGTCAAGATCGAAGGTGAGCAGAACGGGGGTGGGCATCGGCGCTCCTAACGCGACGGGGACAGGGCGGACGCGGGCGGCAGGCGGAACACGCGGTCCTGGAACAGGGCGGCGTACGACGGCGACATCATCAGCGACCTCGGCGCGACCGTCCAAGGTGGACTCGGCGTCGCGGCCAGTGCCAACCACAACCCGACCGGCAGCGCGCCCGGCATGTTCGAACCCGTGCACGGCTCGGCCCCCGACATCGCCGGGCGGCTGGGCCAACCCGGCCGCCGCCGTCCTCTCGGCCGCCCTGTGCCTGGCCGCCCTCGGTGAGCGCGACGCTGCCCTCGCGCTCGAGGCCGCGGCCGCGTCGGCGCTCGCGGAGCTTCCCGCACTCGCCGGACCGGACATGGGCGCGACGACGGAGGAACTCGGTCACCGCATTGCCGAGCGGGTCGCCACGGCCGACCCGGCGAGCATCGGTGACCCGGCGAAGTCGCTGATCAACGCGCTGGCCTGAGCCGCCGCCACCTCGGGCGGACCGTCCTGCTGTGGGTCATGACGATGCAGGCGTCGTTGGGCGGACGTGGGCGTCAGGACGGCTGACGTCACTTGCGTGGCCGCCACGTGGCGAACGCGGACAAAAACCAACCATCCGTGCACATTTTTTGTTCAAGACTTTCGTAGCTAACCCACGCCGGGCGTCGTCTGGTCTGCTCGGGGGCGTGATCTTGCAGGTCCCCGGAGGGAGAAGGCGAATGAGGGCAGACGTGAGGCGCGTGGTGGCGGCGCTGGTGGGAGTGGTGGCGGCGGGTGTGGTCGCCGCGGCGGGAGCGCCCGCGGCGTCGGCCGGGCAGGAGCCGTTGATCGTGGGCGGGACCCCCGCCACGATCGACGACTTCCCGGCCACGGTGATCTTCAACGTCGGTGGTGCGCAGCACTGCGCGGGCAGTCTCGTGGCACCGAACAAGGTGCTCACGGCGGCGCACTGCACCGACGGCGTGAAGGCGGCCCAGATGCAGATCATCGGCGGGCAGACCAACTTCTCCGACACCACGGGCGAGAAGGCGGGTGTCACCGAGGTGTGGCAGAACCCCGACTTCACGATGTCCGGCATGCAGCACGACAACGCCGTGCTCACGCTCGACAAGAACCTGCCCTTCAAGCCCGCCACGCTGGTGCAGTCGGCCGCCGACCCAGCGTACAAGACGGGCGCGGACGTGACCGTGGTCGGCTGGGGCACGACGTCGGAGAACGGCGACGTGTCCGACGGGCTGCTGAAAATCACCGTGCCGGTGTCCGACAACGACTCGTGCGCGGCGGCGTACGAGAAGATCGGGGACAACTTCGACAAGGCGTCGATGTTCTGCGCGGGCGTGCCCGAAGGCGGCAAGGACTCGTGCCAGGGCGACTCGGGCGGCCCGGCCTACGTCGACGGCAAGCTCGCCGGCATCGTGTCCTGGGGCCAGGGCTGCGCCCGCGAGGGCTTCCCCGGGGTGTACACCAACGTGGGCAACGACTACCAGGTCATCAGCTCGCACCTCGGCTGAGCGCCGGCGGGCTGCCGCTCCGGGCCACCGTGGCTGGGCAGCGTCTGCAGGACACCGCCCAGCCTCGCGGGGTCTGAGACCTCAGGCGCCGTAGGTCGCCTGCGTGACCGCGAAGACGTTGCGGTTGCCCGCGCCCTCCTGCAGTGTCCACAAGAGATCCGCGTTGGTGGCGTCTTCCCAGTAAGAAAGGCTTTCACCGCTGGAGATCCACGTGTGCGTGGCCGCGCCCGTCGCCGGCGTCCAGTAGTACAGCTTCTTCGCGCCCGAGGAGTTGAACCACCAGCGGCTGTTGTGCGACGCGACGCCGTTGAGGTTGTACCAGGGCAACTGCAGGGCTTCGCTCGCCGTGGTGGTGGCGGCGAATGTCGTCGCGCCCGCTGCGAACGGGAACCGGACCGCCCGCGGCGCCCGGTTCGGATACGCGGTGCAGCCGGAGGCACAGGTGTACTCGGCCATCACGATCGACTTGCTCACGCGGTCGAGCGAGATCGACGACCACGAGAGGTTGGTGCCGGACGTGGTCTTCGAGGTGATCGTGCCGACCTGCGGCAGCACGTATGCGTAGTTGTGGGCGTAGTACGTGCTGCCGGTCTGGTGCCCGATCTGCCCGGCCGTGCCGCCGGTGTTGGTCTTGAGGATCTTGCGCATGTCGAACACGCGCATGCCGTGCCCGGTGTCGGCGACGTAGAGGTAGTCGCCGTACCAGGAGACCCCGCCCGCGTGGATCGGGATGTCCTTGAAGTCCGGCGCCGCCGCCGTGCCGGTCGGCTCGACGAGCAGGACCTTGCGGTACTTGTTCGGGTACGTCGCGTCCCAGTCGACGAGCGTGATCCGGCTGCGGGCCTGGGCGCCGTCGCAGCCGTCCTTGGTGTACCAGCTGACGAGCACGAGCTGGTGCCCGTCGTAGTTGCCGCTGTTCGCGGTCCCCACGGCGTCGCGGCTGGTGGTGATGCCCTGCGGGTAGTTGGCGCAGTCGGAGTTGTCCGCGCTGTCGAACCGGAACCCGTCGGTCAGCCCCGCCACCGAAACCGACGACGGCAGCGCCGTGCGATCGTGGTTCGCGTTGTCCATCACCGTGTGCACGGCGGCGGTCCCCAGCGTCGACACCAGCGCGGAGTTGACGGCGTCGAACTGGTGGTAATCCGCGGTGAGGGTGTACTGACTCGTGGGCAGGTTCGTGGGCACGCTCGCCGCCCACGCCGACGGCGACGCCGCCACCACTCCCCCGACCAGCACCGCGGCGGCCAGCACCACCCGTGAAAGACGACGACGCACCGACATGAGACCCCCAGGAAGTCGAAGCTGCGCTCGCGGCCACGGTAGGGGTGCGGGGCGGCGGTCGCAATACCCCCAATGTCGCAACGAGTCAGGGGTACACCGGGGTGTCACCCACTGTCCACTCGGTACTCATCTGCCGTCCTCGTGGTCTCGGCCGGCTTTCGGCACGGCCGCGAACCGGTCCGCTCCGAGCGGCCGGACGACGGCACCGACCCCGTCAGTCCGAGTCCTCCTGCTCGCGGTGCCGATCGGGGATCCGTTGACGCGGCAGGAAGTAGTGCACCTGCGTCAGGCGAAGGACCGCTCGTTCGTCGCGATGGCGCACGGGGCGAGCAGCCGAGCGCACGTGGCCGGTGCGTGTGCGCGGGCCGGGTTCGTGCCGCGCGTGACGGTGGAGGGCAGTGACCCGTTCGTGGTCGAGTCGATGGTCGGTGCGGGGCTGGGGGTTTCCGTGGTGCCGGGCCGGATGGCCGATCACCACCACCCGCTCGTGGTCCGGATCCCGCCGTCGGTGTGCTGGGCACTCGGTCCGGCGCCGATGCGGGACGTCGCCCAGCTCGTGTGCGACGTCCTGCGCGCCTGTACCGAATACTGGGATTCGGTGTTCCGGCACGACTCCGTGCACCCGTCGGCGCAGTACCGCCCGCACCGCGTCACGGACATCACCGAGCTGGACGGCTGGGAGTACACGCACTACCCGAACGGCGACTACCTCGTGTTCGTCTCCAAGGACCTGCCGTTCGGCATCGTGGGCAACCACCACGAGAAGAGCCTGTGCTTCTTCGGCGAACCGGCCGTGGCGGCGGTCACCGACCTGAACCGCGGGATCCTCGGCCCGCCGCTCCGCCGCGACAGCCTGGCAACCGGTTCAGCGACCGAACAGTGACGTCACCAGCGTCTCCGCGATCTCACGCAAGTCGCCCGGCTCGTAGTGCACGCGTTCCATCACCGCGAGGCCGCGGGTGGTGCTGACGACGAGCCGGGCGGCGGCGGCGAGGTCCACAGGGGACTCGACGCCGTCGTCCAAAGTGGACAATGCCGTGCGGACGAGGGTTTCCAGATCGTCCAGCAGGGCGCGCACGGCGGCCTCCGCGCGCGGCGACTCGGTGGCCGCCTCGATTGCGGTGCGGGTGGAGAGGCAGCCGCGGGCCGGGGTGCCGGCGGTGAAGGTGTCGATGCAGTAGTCGAAGAACGACAGGAGCGCCTCGCGTTTCGTCGGCCGCTGCAGGGCCGCGGTGGCGCCCGCGAGGAAGCCCGCGGTGTACTCGCCGAAGGCACGCAGGAAGATTTCTTTCTTGCCCCCGTACGCGTTGTACAGCGAGCCGCGCTGGACGCCGGTGCCCGCGGCCAGGTCCAGCATCGACGTGGCCCGGAAACCGCGGTCGGTGAACACGTCGAGGGCGCGTGAGAGGGCCTCGCGCTCGTCGAACTGGCGTACGCCCGCCATCGGACCCCTTTCCTTACCTGCCGACCACCCTAGCGGGTACGGCGAAGGTGCCGCGGCGCGTCAACCGCCCGGCCAGCCACCCGATCCCCGCCGCCACCAGGATCGGCGGCAGCAAGTCGAGACCACTCAGCTCCACCGCGAGCACCACGGCCGTGGCGGGGGGGGGGGGGGGGCCGGCCCGGGGCGCCCCCCCCCCCCCCCCCCAGCTTGAACCACGGGCACAACCGCAAGGTATTGATCTGCATCCGGAGG
>NZ_JBSGDT010000027.1:0-105415 GCF_053602515.1 Amycolatopsis sp. NPDC004368
CGATCAGGCGGTGCGATCGGCCCCCGGCCGATCCGACCGCCTGATCGAGACGCCGGCTCAAAGGCGGTCTCGCACGCCTCGGCGGAGCCGAGGCAGACAACACGACGACTAGCGCTTGTAGAGGGCGTCGATGTCCGAGGCGTAGTTCTTGGTCACCACGTTGCGCTTGAGCTTCAGCGAAGGCGTGATCTCGCCGCTCGCCTCGGTGAAGTCCTTGGCCAGCACGGTGAACTTCTTGATCGCCTCGGCGTGCGACACCTGCTTGTTGGCCTCGTCGACGGCGCCCTGGATCTCCCTCAGCAAGTCGGTGTCGCCGGCCAGGTCGGACACGGTGGCCTGCGCGGGCTTGCCGTGCTGGATCTTCCAGGACGGGAAGAACTCCTCGTCGATGGTCACCAGCGCGGCGATGAACGGGCGCTGGTCGCCGACCACCATGGCCTGGCTGATCAGCGGCGACGCCTTCATCGTGTCCTCGAGGCCCGACGGCGCGACGTTCTTGCCGCCCGCCGTCACGATGATTTCCTTCTTGCGGCCGGTGATCTTGAGGAAACCCTCGCTGTCGAGCTCGCCCAGGTCGCCGGTGTGGAACCAGCCCTCGGTGAGCGCCTCGGCGGTCGCGGCCGGGTTGTTGTAGTACCGGTCGAACACGACGTCGCCCTTGAGCAGGATCTCGCCGTCGTCGGCGATGCGCACCGAGGTGCCCGCCACGGGCTTGCCGACGGTGCCGACCCGGAACGCCGTCCGGACGCTCACGGCCGCCGCCGCCGAGGTCTCGGTGAGGCCGTAGCCCTCGTACACCGGCATGCCGATGCCGCGGAAGAAGTGGCCCAGCCGCACGCCGAGCGGGGCACCGCCGGACACCGCGGCGACACAGCGGCCGCCGAGGGCCGCGCGCAGCTTGCTGAACACGAGCCTGTCGAACAGCAGGTGCTTGGCCCGCAGTCCGAGCGGCACGCTGCCCTTGTCCGTCGCCTCGCTGTACTCGACGGCCACGGCCTCGGCGGCGTCGAAGATCTTGCCCTTGCCGTCGCCGTGGGCCTTCTGCTTGGCCGAGTTGTAGACCTTCTCGAACACACGCGGCACGGCGACCACGAACGTCGGCCGGAACGTGCCGAGGTCGGCCACGAGGTTCTTCACGTCCGACGTGTGGCCCAGCGTCACGCGGGCCGACAGCGCGGTCACGGCGAGCGCGCGGGCCAGGATGTGGGCCAGCGGCAGGAAGCACAGCAGCGAGTTGCCCTGCTCCATGAGCTCGGGGAACGCGTCGATGTCGGCGCGGATCTCGGCCAGCAGGTTGCGGTGCGTCAGCTCGACGCCCTTGGGCCGGCCCGTGGTGCCCGAGGTGTAGACGATCGTGGCGAGCTCACCCGCGCGGACCTCGCGGCGGCGCGCGTGCAGCTGCTCGTCGGTGACCTCGGCGCCCAGCGCGGTCAGCTCGTCGACGGCGGGGGAGGCGCCCTCGATCTGCCAGGTGTGGCGCAGCGCGGTGAGCCGGTCGCGGATCTCGTCGACGGCGCCGCGGTGCGTGCCGGTTTCCACGAGCACGGCCGTGGCGGTCGAGTCGGAGAGGATCCAGTGCACCTGCTCGGGTGACGACGTCTCGTAGATCGGCACCGTGACCGCGCCCGCGGCCCAGATGGCGAAGTCGATCAGCGTCCACTCGTAGCGCGTCTTCGACATCAGCGCGACCCGGTCGCCGTGGGCGACGCCGGCGGCGATCAGCCCCTTGGCCACGGCCGCGACCTGGTCGGCGAAGTCCTTGGCGGTGACGTCCAGCCAGGTGCCGTCGACCTGCCGCCGGAAGCTCACGACGTCGGAGAACCGCTCGGCGTTCGCCCAGACGACGTCCGCCAGGTTCTCGTCGTCGGTCACCGGCTTCCCGGCGGGGGCGCTGTATTCGCGCACGTGGACCTCCGTGTTCGACGCGTGCGGGGTTACCCGCCGGTCAACTTAGCTTGCCGTAGACCTTAAGACCACGCCGCGGCGGCTCGCCGCACGAGGTCGTGACATTCTGCGGCGGTGAACCCCGGACCACCCGCTCTCGATCTCGTGGACGAGACCTTCATCGTCGTGCCGCCGAGCACGGTCGCCGCGGCGTTCGCCGACCCGGGCGCCTGGCGGCGCTACTGGCCGGACCTCTCCCTCCAGGTGTACACCGACCGTGGCGACAAGGGTTTGCGCTGGACCGTGACCG
Organism: Amycolatopsis sp. NPDC004368; assembly: GCF_053602515.1. NCBI lineage: Bacteria > Bacillati > Actinomycetota > Actinomycetes > Pseudonocardiales > Pseudonocardiaceae > Amycolatopsis > Amycolatopsis sp. NPDC004368. The sequence continues at coordinate 2,195 of NZ_JBSGDT010000027.1, forward strand.
GTGCGCTCGTCGGTACCATGGAGGTCTGGCTGGAACCCGTGCTCGACGGCACCGTGCTGCACTACTTCCTGCGCGCGACGCCCGCCGGCCCCGGCGGCGCGCCGCGGACGCTGACTCCGCGTGAGCTGCGCCGGGAGTTCGACCGGCGGGCCCGCGCGGCGAAGCACCTCGCACTGGGGCTGAAGGACGTCCTCGAAGGCGGGCGTGAGCCCGGGATCCCACCCCGGACCGGAGACAACGGGACCGAAGAGCCCGAGACCACCGGGGCCACGGACTAGGAGGGTCTTGTGCGGGTTCACGTCGTTTCGGACGTGCACGGCAACGCCGACGCGCTGAAGCGGGCGGGTGAAGGGGCCGACGCGCTGGTCGTGCTCGGCGACCTGCTGGATTTCGTCGACTACCGCGAGCACGACAAAGGCATCATGGGTGCCCTCTTCGGCGCTGAAAAGGTGGCGCAGTTCGCCCGCCTGCGCCGCGAGGGCACGCGCGACGAGACGGTGGCCTACTCGCGCACGCTGTGGGCCACGCTCGACGACCCGGCCGCGGCCGTCGACGAGGCCGTGCGCGAGCAGTACGCCACGCTGTTCGCCTCGATGACCGCCCCGACCTACGCCACGCCCGGCAACGTCGACTCGCCCGTGCTGTGGCCGGAGTTCGTCGGTGACGGCGTGCAGGTGCTCGACGGCGAGGTGGCCACCATCGGCGGCCTGCGCTTCGGCTTCGTCGGTGGCGCCGTGCTGCCCGAAGGGGTGGTGCCTCGCCCGCGCAAGGGTGCGGCCTGGCGCCCGTACCTGCGGGCCCGCGAGGAGTTCGACGAGGGTGTGGCCAAGCTTTCGCAGGTCGACGTGCTGTGCACGCACATCCCGCCGGCCGTGCCCGAGCTGACCTACGACGTGGTGGCGCGCCGCGCCGAGCTGGGTTCGCAGGCCCTGCTGGAGCTCATTCGCGACCAGCGACCGCGCTGGTCGGTGTTCGGCCACGTGCACCAGCCGCTGGCCTCGCGGCGGCGGCTCGGTTACACCGAGTGCCGCAACGTGGGTCACTTCAAGGAGACCGGGCAGCCCTACGTGCTGCGCTGGTGATGACGTAGTCCGGCTACGCTTCGTTCCATGGCCGAGCAGTCCACGCAGTCCATCGAGGTCGACGCCGAGCCCCAACGGGTGATGACGGTGATCGCCGACTTCCCCGCGTACCCGGAGTGGGCCAAGGCCGTCCAGGAGGTCGAGGTGCTGGGCACCGACGACGCCGGACGAGCCAAGCAGGTGAAGCTGACCCTGGACGCCGGGCCGATCAAGGACGTCTACACGCTCGAGTACGACTGGGACGCGGGCGGCCTCGGCGTGAGCTGGCACCTGGTCAAGGGCCAGATGCAGAAGGCGCAGAACGGCCGCTACGCGCTGGAGGCGCTGCGGGACGGGCGTACGAAGGTCACCTACACGCTCTCGGTCGAGCTGGCGCTGCCGATGATCGGCCTGCTGCGGCGCAAGGCCGAGAAGATGGTGATGGACACGGCGCTCAAGGAGCTGAAGCGAAGGGCCGAAGGCTAGGCGACATGCGGATCCTGCTGTTCACCGGCAAGGGGGGTGTCGGGAAGACCACGCTCGCCGCGGCCACCGCCACCGCGCTGGCCGGGCGCGGCAGGAAGACCCTCGTGGTGTCCACCGACCCGGCGCACTCCCTCGGCGACGCGTTCGGCGCGGCGCTGGGCACCGAACCATCCGAAGTGGACGTGCGTGGCGACGGTTCCCCGGCGGGGCTGTGGGCCGCCCAGGTGGACTCGCGTGCGCTGGCCGACCGCTCCTGGCACGAGCTGCGCGACCAGCTGCGGACGCTGCTGGCGGGAGCCGGGCTCGACACGCTCGACGCCGAGGAGCTGACCGTGCTCCCGGGCGTCGACGAGCTGCTCGCCCTGGGTGAGGTGCAGCGCCTGGCCGGGCACGGGCCGTGGGACACGGTGGTGGTCGACTGCGGGCCGACCGCCGAGACGCTGCGGCTGCTGGCGCTGCCCGAAGCCGTCGCGGGGTACCTGGGCAAGACCCACGGACGGCGGAGCCGCGTCGCCGGGTCCGTGCGGCGCCTGGGCGCACACCTGGACTCGCTGCGCGAGCTGCTCACCGATCCGAGCGTGACGACCGTGCGGCTGGTGCTCACGCCCGAGCGGGTCGTGGTCGCCGAGGCGCGGCGCACGCTCACGTCGCTGGCCCTGCGCGGCATCGCTGTCGACGGGCTGATCGCCAACCGCCTGATGCCCGCGCCCGGGTTCTGGCGTGGTTCGGCCGCCACGTGGCTGCGCACGCGGCGCGCGCAGCAGGACGCCGTGCTGGCCGAGCTCGCGGCCGCCGGGTTCGGTCCGGGCGCTCTCGCCCGCGTGGAGCACCGGGCGAGTGAGCCGGTGGGTGCCGAGGCGCTGGCCGAGCTGGCTCGCGAGCTGTATGGCCCGCGGGATCCCTTGTCCGGTAACGGAAAGCCCGTGACGCCGCTGCTGCAGGTCACGCCTTCGGACGACGGCTTCCGGCTGCGGGTGGCGATCCCGCTGCAGCGGGAGTCCGACGTGGACCTCGCCCGCGTCGACGACGATCTGGCGATCACCGTCGACGGCTTCCGCCGGCTGATCGCCCTGCCCGAGACGCTGCGGCCCTGCGGGATCACCGGCGCGGAGTCCGACGCGAATGGTCTGGTCATCAGCCTGGCCGGGAACCGGGGTCGTGCGTGAGCGAGCAGGAGGCGTACGCGGCCGAAGGGTTGCGGCTGGCGGAGGAGATCCGCCTGCTGGTGGAGCTGGTGGTGGAGCGGGCCGCGCCGTGGCTGGAAGGTCTGGTGGCCTCGGGGCACGGGCCTGCTGAGGCTCATGAGGCTGCTGGGGCTCCTGATGCTTCGGAGGGCTCGGGGTGCGGGTGGTGCCCGTTGTGTGCGATCGTCGCCGTCGTGCGCGGGGAACGGCCGGAGTTCGCCGCCCGGCTGCTGGAGCAGGCGGCGCAGCTGGTGGCGCTGTTGCGGGCGGTGCTCGCGGATCGCTGGGAGCCCGACGAGGGTGTGCACATGCCGGGGTTCCGGCCCGCGCCCAGACCCGCGGCCGGACCCACCGGGCCCGCGGACGACCCGGGAGCCGTCACCCGGGTGCAGCACATCGCCGTCCGCAAGCGGGAAGACTGGCGGCCGGAGCAGGAGATCTGAGTGCTGACGATAGGGGTGGACGTCGGCGGCACGAGTGTGCGCGCCGGTGTGGTGGACGAGCGGGGATCGCTCCTGGACACCGCACGCGTCGGGACGCCGAGTGAGGAGAACGCGCTCGAGGACGCCATCGCCGGCGTCGTCGAGGACCTGCGCAACCGCCACGACGTCGCGGCCGTGGGCCTGGCCGTGGCGGGTTTCGTGGCGCGCGACCGCCGGTCGGTGATGTTCGCGCCGCACCTCGCGTGGCGGGACGCGCCCGTGGCCGACCGCATCGAGAAGCGCGTGGGCCTGCCGGTGACACTGGAGCACGACGTGAACTCGGCCGTCGTCGGCGAGCACCGCTTCGGCGCCGCGCGCGGGGCGAAGGTCGCGGCCCTGGTCGCCCTGGGCACCGGCATCGGCGCCGGCCTGCTCCTCGACGGCGAGATCTACCGCGGTGCCTACGGCGTCGCCCCCGAGCTGGGCCACCTCACGGTGGTCCCGGGCGGGCGCGCCTGCCCGTGCGGCAAGTACGGCTGCTGGGAGCGCTACTGCAGCGGGACGGCGCTCGCCGCCACCGCCGTCGAGCTGCTGGCCCGCTACCCGGGCCGCTCCACGGTCCTCTCACGCGAGGTCGCGGGTGACCCGGGCTCCGTCACGGGCCGCCGCGTCGCCGGCGCCGCCCGCGACGGCGACCCCATCGCCCTGCGCGCGATGGCCGAACTGGCCAAGTGGCTGGGCGAAGGCCTGGCCCTGGTAGCCGACGTCTTCGACCCCGAGATCATCGTCATCGGCGGCGGCGTGTCCGAATCGGCGCCCCTGTTCCTCGACGAAGCCCGCGAGCACTACGCGGGCGCCATCACCGGCGCCCGCTACCGCCCCCTGGCCCGCATCCGCACCGCCCACCTCGGCGACGACACCGCGATCGTCGGCGCGGCGGCTCTGGCACTGGACGCGGCGAAGGCTCCGGTGGTGGAGGTCGCCGGCTGACCTGCGGCTTTGGGCTGGGTTGGGGGCAGGTTGCCGGGCTGCGGGGTCGGGTCGTCGCGGCGCCGGGTAGGTCGCGTTTTGCGGAGTTCGGTTGGTGCTTGGTGGTGGTTTCGCCGCCGTGGTCGGTGCGGCGGCGCTGGCTCTGGCCACGGCGAAGGCTCCGGTGGTCGGGGTCGCCGGCTGACCTGCGGCTTTGCGCTGAGCAAGCGGGTTCCCAACGGTGGTCGGGTCGTCGCTGGGCCGGTTGCCGGGCAGGTCGCATTCTGCGAAGTTCCGTGGTGCTCGTTCCCGGCTTCACCACCATGGTCGACGCTGCGCCTCTGGTGCGAGGTCGTCGGCCGATCTTCCGCTTGCGCTGGGCAGGCAGGTCGCTGGCCGGCGGCGGTCGGGTCGTTGCCGCGCCGGGGGTCGGCCAAGTCGCGTTCGGCGAAGTTCGGTTGGTGCTCGGTGCCGACCCCGTCACGTGGTCGGCGCGGCGGCGCTGGCTCTGGCCACGGCGAAGGCTCCGGTGGTCGGGGTCGCCGGCTGACTGCCGTGCCACCTCCGTGTGGCGATCACTCCGGCGCGCGGAGGCTGCCCGCGACCGCTTTCGTGTGAAAAGGTGGACCGGTGACGCCGATGACCGCCAATCGTTTCGTGCGGTGCGAGTGCGGGCGGCTGCACTGGGGAGCGCACGGCGCGGCCGGGTTGCTCCTCTCGGATCCCGCCCGCGGGGTGCTGTTGCAGCGGCGCGCCTGGTGGGTGCACAACGGCGGCACCTGGGCCCTGCCCGGCGGCGCGCTCGAGACGGGCGAGACCGCGCGCGAGGCGGCGGCCCGCGAGGCCTGGGAAGAGGCCGACGTGCCGAAGACCGCGTTCCGCGCGCTGGCGGCGTCGGTGCTGGACCACGGCACCTGGCGCTACACGACCGTCCTCGGTGTCGCCGACAGCACGCTCGACGCGCGCGTGGCCAACCAGGAGAGTTCCGAGCTGCGCTGGGTCGCGCCGGACGGGGTGGCCGACCTGCCGTTGCACCGCGACTTCGCCGAATCGTGGCCGGGCCTGCGGGAGCAGCTCGGCCGCGAGCTCGTCCTCGTCGTCGACGGGGCCAACGTGGTGGGCTCCCGGCCCGACGGCTGGTGGCGCGACCGCCGCGGCGCCGCCGAGCGGTTGCGCGACCGGCTGGCGGGGCTCGCCGAACGGGGGATCGCCGACGCCGTCGCGGGGATCGGGGCCGGGCCGGGCTGGGCGTGGTGGCCGCGGGTCGTGCTCGTCGTCGAGGGGCAGGCGCGGGGGATCGACCCGGTGCCCGGCGTGGAAATCGCCACGGCGCCGACCGACGGCGACTCGCACATCGTCGAGGTCACCGCGAACACCCGCCCGCAGGACCACACCGTGGTGGTCACGGCCGACCGCGAGCTGCGCGCCCGCGTCACCGCGGAAGGCGCCTCGATCATGGGCCCGGGCACGCTGCTGCGGGAGCTGGACCGTTAGGGCGTGCTCCGCTCGGATGCGCCGGGCGAATTGACGGCGGCGCGCACCGCAATCGCTAACGTGCGATCCCGTCCCGCATCTCCGCGACCAGCGAAGCCACCACGGCCTTCAGCGACCCGTTGTGCTGCTTCGCCACCGCCCGTTGCCGCCGGTAGCTCGGCCCGTACTCGAGGATCGTCTCCACGTCGCGCAGCTCGTCGACGCAGTCCAAGCGCCGCGCGGCGGGGGAGAGCCGCTCCAGCAGATCGGCGATGTCGTCGGTCACGAGCCGTTCGCGCCCGGCCGCGTCGAGGATGATGATCGCGTCGGTGCCGTAGCGGGCGGCGCGCCACTTGTTCTCCTGCACGTGCCACGGTGGCAGGGTCGGCAGCCGTTCGCCGGCGTCCAGGCGGGTGCTGAAGTCCTCGACGAGGCACTGCGTCAGCGCCGCGATCGCGCCGACCTCCTCCAGCGTGGGCAGGCCGTCGCACACGCGCATCTCGATCGTGCCGAAGTGCGGCGCGGGGCGGATGTCCCAGCGGATCTCGGAGAAGTGGTCGATCACGCCGGTGGTGAACATGTCCGACACGTAGTGCTCCAGCTCCGCCCATTCGCGGAACTGGAACGGCAGCCCGGCTGTCGGCAGCTGCTGGAACATCAGCGCGCGGTTCGACGCGTAGCCGGTGTCCTCCGCGCCCCAGTACGGCGACGACGCCGACAGCGCCTGCAGGTGCGGCGCGTAGTTGAGCAGCGCGTCGAGCACCGGCAGCACCTTGTCGCGGTGGTCGAGACCCACGTGCACGTGGACGCCGTAGATCAGCATCTGCCGGCCCCACCACTGGGTGCGGTCGATGAGCTTGGCGTACCGGGCCTTGTCGGTCACCTTCTGGTGGTACCAGTTGGAGAACGGGTGCGTGCCCGCCGAGAACAGCTCCACGCCCAGCGGATCGGTCACGGTGTGCACCACGTCGAGCGACGCGGCCAGATCGGCCTTCACCTCGGCGACGGTGTCGCAGACGCCGCTGATCACCTCGATGGTGTTGAGCAGCAGCTCCTGCTTGATCCTCGGGTGCTCGGCGGCGCCGTCGGGGCGCACCGCGTCGAGGATCCGTTCCGCGACCGACGCCAGCTCGCCGCTGCGCCGGTCCACCAGCGCCAGCTCCCACTCCGCCCCGATCGTCGAACGGCGCGAAGGGTTGAAGTCGATCCGCATACCCGCCCGGTCAGACCTGGGCGCCGTTGGTCGGGTCGGCGCCGGGCGGCGGGCCCTGGCGCACCCGCAGCAGCAGGAGCGCGATGGCCGTGGCGAGCGCCAGGATGCCCAGCGGCGTCGCCAGCGCGGGCCCGACGCCGATCAGGTTCGGCACGATCAGCAGCAACAACCCGACCACGAAGAACAGCAGCACCACGAACGCGCCCTTGCGCGGACGCGGCAGCGGCGGGGGCTCCGGCGGCACGAAGTGCTCGTCGTCCTCGGCCGGGTCGTCCTCGAACATCGTGGTGTCCCACGTGGTGCCGCCCGTGCGCCAGGAGTCGTCGGCTTCTGGCGCCTTGTCGGGCTTCGCGTCGGTCTTCGCGACCGGCGGCGCGGCCTCTTCACCGGCCTGCTCGGCCGTCGGGTCGTCGGCGAGCTCGAGCGCGTCCTCGGGGAGGAACAAGCCGACGCCCTCGGCGCGCAGGTCGGCCACGATCTCGGCGAACGTCGCGTCGACGTCCTCGGGGCCGTCCGTGCCTTTCCCCCGGGTCATCAGGCACCCACCTGTCCCGCCCGCAGCGCCCGGGCGAAGTCGACACTGCGGTTGAAGATCAGTTCCGCGTCGTTGTCCTGCGTCGCGACGTGGAAGCTGTTCTCGAGCACCACCTCGGTCACGTCCGTGCTGGCGATCCCGGCCAGCACGATCCGCGAGTTCTCGGGCTCCACCACGTGATCGACGGCGGAGTGCAGCAGCAGCACCGGCTGCGTGACCTTGCCCAGATCGGCGCGCACGATCTTCCACAGGCGCGCCAGGCTCGCGGCGGCGCGCACCGGCGTGCGCGGGTAGGCCAGCTCGGTCACGCCCGGCTTAGCGATGTCGTTGGCGATCGCGGAGATCGACGGGACCACGCGCGCGAGCAGCGGCAGCAGCTTCGCGTCGGCGCTCAGCCGCGTGACCGACGGGTTGACCAGCACGATCCCGGCGATCCGGTCACCGAACTCCTCGGCCAGCCGCAGCGCGAGCGTGCCGCCCATCGACAGCCCGCCGACGAACACCGTGTCGTGTCCGGGCAGCAGGGCGAGCAGCTCCTCGCGGACGGCGCCGTACCAGTCTTCCCAGGTGGTCCGGTTGAGGTCCTGCCAGCGCGTGCCGTGTCCCGGCAGCAGCGGGCAGCGCACGCCGAACCCGGCCTCGGCCAGGTGGTCACCCCAGGCCCGCAGCCCCGCCGGCGTACCGGTGAAGCCGTGGCACAGCAGGAAACCGGCCCCGGAGGAACCGGTGTGGGCGAACGGTTCCGCGCCGGCGAGCACGCCCATGACGAACGCCCTTCCGATCGGATGAGGTGTAGGTCTTCCATGCTCTCACGGTCGGGTGGTCTTGTGGGGGCCCGGCCGGTGCCCGAAACCCGCTGCTGGCGCTGTGAGATCGATCGCTGCCACCCAGTAGCGGCTCGTCCCGCATTGTGCGCACACCGCCCGGTTTCGTAGGCTTGACCACTGGGAACTGTCGTTGAGCCTCGGGAAGGACTGGCGCGCGGTGCTGTACTGGCTCATGAAGTTCGTCTTCATCGGACCACTGCTCAGGTTGCTCTGGCCGACGAAAGTCGTCGGCGCCGAGAACATCCCCGAGACCGGAGGCGCGATCCTCGCCGGCAACCACCTGGCGGTGGCCGACTCGTTCTTCATGCCGATCCGCGTGAAGCGCAAGGTGACGTTCCCGGCGAAGTCGGAGTACTTCACCGAGCCGGGCCTCAAGGGCTTGCTCAAGAAGTGGTTCTTCACCGGCGTCGGCCAGTTCCCCATCGACCGCTCCAGCGGCAACGCGGCGCAGGCCGCCCTCGACACCGCCACCCGGCTCGTGAAGCAGGGTCACCTCCTCGGCATCTACCCGGAGGGCACGCGCTCGCCCGACGGACGGCTGTACAAGGGCAAGACCGGCGTCGCGCGCATCGCCCTGGAGTCCAAGGGCGTGGTGGTGCCCGTGGCCATGATCGGCACGGACAAGGTCAACCCGATCGGCTCCAAGATGTGGTGGCCGCGCCGCCTCGAGATCCGTTTCGGTGCCCCCCTCGACTTCTCCCGCTACGACGGCCTGTCCGGCGACCGCTTCATCGAGCGTTCGATCACCGACGAGATCATGTACGCGCTCATGGAGCTCTCTGGCCAGGAGTACGTGGACATCTACGCCGCGAAGGCCAAGGAACTGCTGGCGGCCGAGGCTTCCGGCGTGAAGCCGAAGGTGCCCGCGCAGCCCTCCGGTCGCGACGCCGACCGGGTGCCCGAGGCCAAGGCAGGCTAGCTGGCCAGGCTCCGCCTTCCTCCCCTCCACCACCCTCAACGGAGGCGCTTCGCGCCGCTGCTAATTTTTCGTGATGCGTTTCTTCTACGACACCGAATTCATCGAAGACGGCGTGACCATCGACCTGGTGTCGATCGGTGTCGTCGACGAACGCGGCCGCGAGTTCTACGCCGTCTCCACCGACTTCGATCCGGCCAAGGCGGGCCCGTGGGTGCGCGACAACGTGCTGCCCAAGCTGCCGTCCCCGGCTGACCGCGCGTGGCGCAGCCGCGAGAAGATCCGCACCGACCTGCTCGAGTTCTTCGGCAAGCCCCCGGGCGGCATCGAACTGTGGGCCTGGTTCGCGGCCTACGACCACGTCGCCCTCGCCCAGCTGTGGGGCCCGATGCCCGCCCTGCCCCGCCAGCTGCCGCGGTTCACCCGCGACCTGCGCCAACGCTGGGAAGACGCGGGGAAGCCGAAGCTGCCGTTGGCGCCGACGGATCAACACGACGCGCTTGCGGACGCGAAACACAACCTGCAACGCTGGGAAGTGATCGAACCGGCGTTCCGGCGTCGCTGAGGTTTTCTCCTGGGGGAGTTCTGGGTGCGCCGAGTGCTGGTCGGGTTCGTCGTGCTGGTGTCGGTGCTCGGACTCGTCACGGCCGCGGCGGTCCCGCGCCCCGATCCGGTGCGCGCCTACCTGCTCACCGCGCTCGCCCTGCTTCGGGCTCATTCGATCGATCGCGACTCCGTCGACTGGCCGGGTGCGCAAGCCGCCGCTCTGCGCCGGATCGAGGGCGTGACCGAGCCGGCGGGCACGTACTCGGCGATCCGCAACGTGATCGCCGAGCTGAGCAATCCGCATACGAGCCTGCGCGGCCCCGTGCAGGCCGTGCCCGCGCCACCGGCGACCGTCGCCGTGCCCAGCGGCCGCACCCACGGTGACGTGGCCGTGCTGACGGTGCCCGAATTCCACCTGAACCCGGCCGCGGCAGGCCGCTACGTCGCCGCCGGCGTGGCTGCCCTCCGCTCCGGCGACGCGAGCCACCCGTGCGGCTGGATCGTCGACCTGCGCGACAACGGCGGCGGCGACATGCACCCGATGCTGACCGTTGTTTCTCCGCTTCTCGACGACGGTCCGCTGGGCTCGTTCGAAGGCCCGGACGGTTCAACCCCGTGGACCCTGCACGCCGGCCGCCTCACGGTCGGCACCGCGGCGTATGCCGAAGCCAACCCGTTTCGGTTGGCCCACCCGCAACCCCCGGTCGCCGTCCTCACCTCCGCCCGCACCGGCAGCTCGGGCGAAGCGACCCTCATCGCCTTCCGCGGCCTCGCCCGCGCCACCACGTTCGGCCAGCCCACCGCGGGCTTCGCGACGGGCAACGCGGTCTTCCCCCTCAGCGACGGCGCCCAACTGCTGATCACGACCGTGCGAGACGCCGACCGAACCGGCCGGGTCTACGACAACACCCCCATCGAACCCGACCACCCACTGCCCGCGAGCGCGACCACCGACGAGGTGATCGCGGCCGCGTCAGCGTGGCTCCACACCCAGCCCGGCTGTACCCACTGAGGCTCGCCGCCGCACTCGCATCTCGGCGACGTCGTTCGACCCACTCGAGGGCCAGCGCACTTGCGAGGATGAGCAACTTCTTCCCTCGCCGGTCTTGATACCTGCCCGCCCGCGGCCCGGGTGCCCCGGCCGGAACCGAGGCGCCCGATCGAAATTCGCTCAGCGCCGCGCTCGCACCGCACCCGCCAGCGTGTCCAGCAGGTCCGCCGTCGTGTCCCAGTCGAGGCAGGCGTCGGTGATCGACTGCCCGTACGTGAGCTCCGAAGCGTGGCCCAGCACCAGTTTCTGCGCGCCTGCCGTCAGTAAGCTTTCCATCATCAGCCCGACGATCCCGCGCTCGCCGGCGGCGATCCGGGAAGCGAGCTCCAGCACGACCTCGCGGGAGCGGACGTGGTCCTTGTTGCTGTTGCCGTGGCTGGCGTCGATGATCACGCGCTCCGGCAGGCCCGACTTGGCGAGGCGGCCGAGGGTCTCGCTGACCGAGGCGGCGTCGTAGTTGGGGCCCTGTGAGCTGCCGCGCAGGATCACGTGGCAGTCGGGGTTGCCCGATGTCGTCAGGAGGGCCGCGAGGCCGTCGGTGTTGATGCCCGGGAACACGTGCGACGCGGCGGCGGCGCGGGTGGCGTCCACCGCCACCTGGATGTCGCCCTCCACCGAGTTCTTGATGCCCACCGGCATCGACAGCGCGCTGCACATCTGGCGGTGCACCTGGCTCGCCGCCGTGCGCGCGCCGATCGAGCCCCACGTGACGATGTCGGCGATGAACTGCGGCGTGATCGGGTCCAGGAACTCGCAACCCACCGGCAGGCCGAGCGCCGACACGTCGAGCAGCAGCTTGCGGGCCAGGCGCAGGCCCTTGTTCACGGCGAAAGTGCCATCGAGGTCGGGGTCGTTGATCAGGCCCTTCCAGCCCAGCGTGGTGCGCGGCTTCTCGAAGTACACGCGCATCACGATGTGCAGGTCGCCGCGCAGCTCCTCGGCCTTGGCGGCCAGCTTGTGGGCGTACTCCAGCGCGGCCGCGGGGTCGTGGACCGAGCACGGGCCGACGACCACGGCGAGGCGGTCGTCGCGGCCGTCGAGGATGTCGACGGTCTCGGTGCGGCCGGCGTGCACGACCTTCGCCACGGCGGCGTCCACGGGATGGTCCTCGCGGAGCAGGGCGGGGGAGATCAGCGGGCTGATCGACGTGGTGCGCTGGTTGTCGAGGGTGCTCGCATCGGCGGGCCCGGCGGTCAGCTGCGGGGTGGTCACGGCGGGTGGTTCCTTCCTGGTGGACACCGACCCGCGGGAGTTCGCCGAGCCGGTTTCGAATCCGGCTCGGGTGGGGCTCAGCGCAGGTTCACGCCGCCGTGCCCACCCGGGGCCGGCTTCGTAAACCAGAAATAGCGCTGCACGCGATCAAGCTAGCACACTCCTCACCGCCGGTGGTGCGCGGACCGATTCGCCAGGTGGTACGCGCTGCACCGATCCAGACGAATGCCGCTACTCTGGCGTCGGACTGTGACTGCGATCTCCCCATGAGAAACGACGGAGGCAAGAGATGCGTGTCGGTGTGCTGACGGGTGGCGGTGACTGCCCGGGCCTGAACGCGGTGATCCGCGCGGTGGTCCGCAAGGGCATCGAGGTGCACGGCTGGGAGTTCACCGGCTTCCGCAACGGGTGGCAGGGGCCGCTCACCGGCGAGAGCAAGCCGCTCGGCCTGCGCGACGTCGAGGACATCCTCACGCGCGGCGGCACGATCCTGCGTTCGTCGCGGACCAACCCGTACAAGGTCGACGGCGGCGTCGAGAAGATCAAGGCCGTGCTCGCCGAGCAGGAGATCGACGCCCTGATCGCGATCGGCGGCGAGGACACCCTCGGTGTCGCGAAGCGCCTGACCGACGACGGCATCGGCGTCGTCGGGGTGCCCAAGACCATCGACAACGACCTGGGCGCCACCGACTACACCTTCGGCTTCGACACCGCCGTCTCCATCGCGACCGAGGCCATCGACCGCCTGCACACCACGGCCGAGTCGCACCACCGCGCGCTGGTCGTGGAGGTCATGGGCCGCCACGCCGGCTGGATCGCCCTGCACTCCGGCCTGGCCGGCGGCGCGAGCGTGATCCTGGTGCCGGAGCGGCAGTTCTCCGTCGACCAGGTCGTCGAGTGGGTCGAGCGCCGCTTCGAGAAGGAGTACGCGCCGATCATCGTCGTCGCCGAGGGCGCGCTGCCCGAGGGCGGCGAGGAGAGCCTGCTGACCGGCGAAAAGGACGCCTTCGGCCACGTCCGCCTCGGCGGCATCGGCACCTGGCTGGCCGACGAGATCGCCGCGCGCACCGGCAAGGAGTCCCGGGCCGTCGTGCTCGGCCACGTCCAGCGCGGCGGCACCCCGACCGCGTACGACCGCGTGCTCGCCACGCGCTTCGGCCTCCACGCCGTGGACGCGGTCGCCGACGGCGACTTCGGCGTGATGGTGGCGTTGAAGGGCACGGACATCGTCCGCGTCAAGCTCTCGGAGGCGACCGAAGAGCTGAAGACGGTGCCGCTGGAGCGCTACGAAGAGGCTGAAGTCTTCTTCGGCTGAGTCTTCTTGCGCCGGGCGGGGTTTCGGCCCCGCCCGGCTTGCGGGTTCTTGCGGCCGGATTGCCTTGGTGGGCTTGGTTTGCGCCGATCGGCTAATCCGCGGGTGCCGGCCAAGGCGGCCGCACCCACCCCCACTGCGGCACCGGCTCATCCACCGCCGGTGAAGCTCCCGGTGCCGAGAACACCACCGCCAGCCGGCTGCCCCACTCGGCGTAGCCGGCGAAGGACGCCCGGAACTCCGGGTCGTCGGGCATGCCGGTCTCGTCCAGTGCGTCCAGCAGCAGCGTCACCCAGCGGCGGCGCTGTTCCTCCGTGATGCCGCGGCCGAGGTGGCGGCCGATCATGTGCGGGTGCCCGCCGTGGTGGGTCGAGTAGGCCGGTGGGCCGCCGAGGACCTCGCCGAGCCAGGTGGCGACGTGTTCGGCGTGGTGGGCGTGCATGCCGCGGAACACGGGCTCCAGCAACGGGTCTTCGAGCACGTGGCCGTAGAACACCTGCAGCAGCCGGACGAGCGCGGGAGCACCGCCGGCCCACTCGTACAGCGTGGGGGGCTCGCTGGTGGACGCGTAGTGGCCCAGATCTTGGCCGGAGCCGGCGAAAGCCCCAAGCGGGCCGTCGGGGGCGAGGTGGTGGTCGGGTGAGGCCCAGTGGATCGTGAGGACGTAGCGCGTGGGGTCGGAGACACTGCGCCGCAGGTCGTGGCCGGTGCACCGGGGCGCCTTCGAGAGCTCCGCGGCGCACGCGTCCTCGAACGCGGCCGCGCGCTCGGCCGGGATCGTGTAGCGCAGGTATTGCACCGTCATGCGGCCAGCAGACCGCACTCGGTCCGGCCGGGCAACCACGTACTTTTCGGTGCGTAGCGAGGAGGCCGTGATGACGGACAGGCGGTACTGGTGCCCGGTGGAGCTCATCGGCGGGCGCTGGAAGCCCGTGAGCCTGTCGCACCTCAAGGAAGGCGTCCACCGCTATGGTGAACTGCGGTTCGTGCTGCCCGAATTGTCCTCTTCATTCCCTGGACTGGACCATTGACCTATTGGTCTAGTCCACTTACGGTGTGAGGGTCCTCACTGTACCCATTCGGTCACCTGGTGTGACTCCCCGAAGGGAGCCGGCATGCCCCGTCCGCGCAGAAAGAGCTTCTTGGCGCTCGTCAGCCTGGTCAGCGCCGCACTCGCCGTGGCGGGGGTGACCGCGCCGGTGGTGGCCAGTGCCGCACCGGCCGCCCCGCAGGCCTCGGTCGGCAAGGTGGTCGGCTACTTCACCGAGTGGGGTGTCTACGACCGCAACTACCACGTGAAGAACATCGAGACCTCCGGCTCCGCCGCGAAGCTCACGCACATCAACTACGCGTTCGGCAACGTGACCAACGGCGGCTGCGCCATGGTTGACACCTACGCCGACTACCAGAAGACCTACGACGCGGCGGGCAGCGTGGACGGCGTCGCCGACACGTGGGACCAGCCGCTCGCGGGCAACTTCAACCAGCTCAAGAAGCTCAAGGCCAAGCACCCCGGTCTCAAGGTGCTGTGGTCCTTCGGCGGCTGGACCCTCTCCGGCGGCTTCGCCCAGGCCGCGAAGAACCCCACCGCGTTCGCGAACTCCTGCTACGACCTCGTGAACGACCCGCGCTGGGCCGGCCTGTTCGACGGTATCGATCTCGACTGGGAGTACCCCAACGCCTGCGGCCTCAGTTGCGACGCGAGCGGCGCGGCGGCGTTCAAGAACCTGATGGCGGCCGTACGCGCGAAGTTCGGCTCGGCCAAGCTCGTCACGGCCGCGATCACGGCCGACGGCACCAGCGGCGGCAAGATCGACGCCGCCGACTACGCGGGCGCCGCGCAGTACGTGAACTGGTACAACGTGATGACCTACGACTACTTCGGCGCGTTCGCCGCGCAGGGGCCGACGGCGCCGCACTCGCCCCTCACGTCCTACGCGGGCATCCCGACCGCCGGCTTCTACTCCGACGCGGCGATCCAGAAGCTCAAGAGCAAGGGCGTCCCGGCGTCGAAACTGTTGCTGGGCCTCGGTTTCTACGGCCGCGGCTGGACCGGCGTCACGCAGAGCACCCCCGGTGGCACGGCGACCGGCCCCGCCAAGGGCAAGTTCGAGGACGGCATCGAGGACTACAAGGTCCTCAAGACCAGCTGCCCGTCGACCGGCACGATCGCCGGCACCGCGTACGCCAAGTGCGGCTCGAACTGGTGGAGCTACGACACCCCGTCGACCCTCGGCGGCAAGATCGCCTACGCCAAGCAGCAGGGTCTCGGCGGTGCGATGGTGTGGGAGCTGTCCGGCGACACACCCGACGGCGAGCTGATGTCGGCCGTCGCGAAGTGACCGCCTCCCGTGCGGCCGGCACCCGCGCCGGCCGCACGGGGAGCATCCGCCGCGGAAACTGTCGGTGCCGCGGATTATCGTGCGAAGCGTGAAGTTCACGGGATTCGGTGAGTACGCCGTCGATTTCTACGACGGGCTGGAGGCGGACAACTCCAAGTCCTACTGGGACGAACACGTCGCGACCTACAAGTCCGACGTGCGCGAGCCCATGGAGGCGTTGCTCAAGGAGCTGGAGCCCGAGTTCGGCGAGGGCTTCGGCGAGGCCAAGGTCTTCCGCCCGTACCGCGACGTGCGCTTCGCGAAGGACAAGACCCCGTACAAGACCCACTGCGGCGGCGTGATCGAAGCCGGCCGCGGCGGCGGCGCCTACTACGTCGAGCTGGGCCCCGCGGGCCTGCGCGTGGGCGGCGGCTGCTTCCACCTCGCGTCCGACCAGCTCGCGCGCTTCCGCACGGCCGTCGACACCGAGCTGCACGGCCCGGTCCTCGAACAGATCCTGGCCAAGCTCAAGCGTTCCGGGTTCGACATCCTCGGCGACCGCCTCAAGTCCCGCCCCCGCGGCTTCGCCGAAGACCACCCGCGGCTCGACCTGTTGCGCTACCGCTCGGTGTACGCCGCCCGCGCCTGGGAACCCGCCGATTTCCTCCACGAACGCGAGGCCTTCGACCGCGTGCGCAAGTCGTGGCGGCAGCTGCGCGCGTTCAACGAATGGGCCCGCGACCACGTGGGGCCGAGCGAGCAACCCCGCCGCTAGCGGGGGAGCCGGTAGCGCCAGACCTGGCTTTCGCCGTCGTTCGTCGTCGCGAGGAGCAGCTCGGGGCCGTCGGCGACGAGGGCCAGCGACTTCGCGGGCGCGGGCAGCGGGAGCTGGGCGAAGTCCTCGCAGTGGCGGCCGACGCGCCACAGCCGGGGCTGTCCGTCGACCTTCACCGCCACGTCGAGGTGACCCGACGCGTCGATCGTCAGCCCGGCCACCTCGAGCAGCTGCGACGGAGGAATCACCGGACCGCCCGCGAAGGCCGTCCACGGCGGACCGGTCCAGCACGCCAGCCGCTGCTCGGCCGTCGTCCCGACCACCGTGCAGTCCGCGACCGCGCAGCTCACCCGCCACGCAGAAGCCGACGCAGAAGCCGAGGCCGACGCGGCGGGCAACGGCAGCGCGACCCGCGTCCACGCCGCCCCGTCGGCCGAGGTCCACGCCGCCGGGCGCACCGTCGGCCCCGAGCGCACGTCACCCACCGCGACGAAACCCGGGCCACCACCGGCGGCGGACAGCAGGCGGGTCTGCTCGACGCCGGTGCTGAGCAGCGCCGGGTCTTCGCTCAACGTCCACGACACCCCGTCACCCGAAGCCCACGCGGCCGCCCCGACGCCCCCGGCCCGGTGGTCCCACTGGCCGGTCAGCAGGTAGCCCGCCGGTGACACCGCCGTCCCCGACGTGGTCACCGCCCGCTCGCCCCCGAGCAGTTCCACCGGCTGCTCGTGCTCGGTCAGCCCGGCGGCGGTGCCGGTCCAGATGGTCGGGCGCGGGTTGGCGTGGGCTCCGCCGAAGGCCGACCCCAGCGCGAGCAGCCGTTCGCCCGACGCCGCGGGCTGCGTCAGCTCGGCCTGCCGCCCGTAGCCCGTCGCGGGGAACAGGGGCACCGCGGCGCCGTTCGACCACGCTCCGGGGGCCCGTCCGGCGGGTCCCGGCACCGAGCCGGTCATGACGATTCCCGATGAAGTTCGGACGAATCCCAGTACGCGTGTACCGGAAACGGGCAGGTCAAGGCGCCGCCACGGCGGCTGCGGCGCCGCGGAACACGCCCCGACCAGGGCGAACGCCGAGATCGCGGCGACGAGCCGGCGAACCACCGTCATAACCACGGAGGTTAGTCATCTGAATGGTTTCTGAACACTTCCTCCGAACTTTCGGTATCGGTACAGACGTCGGCGGGATGAAGGACTACTCTCATCGAACGTGAGCCGACGCGCGAAGATCGTTTGTACGCTGGGTCCCGCCACCTCCACCCCGGAGAAGATGCGGGCACTCGTCGACGCCGGAATGGACGTCGCGAGGATGAACTTCAGCCACGGAAGCCACAGCGACCACAAGCAGGTCTACGACCTGGTCCGGGCCGCTGCGGCCGAGAGTGGCCGGCCGGTGGGCATTCTGGCCGACCTCCAGGGCCCGAAGATCCGCCTGGGCACCTTCGCCAGCGGCTCGGCCGAGTGGCACACGGGCGACGTCGTCCGGATCACCGTCGAGGACGTGGTGGGCACCCACGACCGCGTCTCGACCACCTACAAGGGCCTCGCGAAGGACGCCAAGCCGGGCGACCGCCTCCTGGTGGACGACGGCAAGGTCGGCCTCGTGGTCAAGGGCGTCGAGGGCCAGGACGTGGTCTGCGAGGTCACCGAAGGCGGCCCCGTCAGCAACAACAAGGGCGTCTCGCTCCCGGGTATGGACGTCTCCGTGCCGGCGCTGAGCGAGAAGGACATCGAGGACCTCGAGTTCGCGCTGCACCTGGGCGTCGACTTCATCGCGCTGTCGTTCGTGCGCTCGCCGGCCGACATCGACCTGGTCCACCAGGTCATGGACCGCGTCGGCAAGGGTCGGCTGCCGGTCGTCGCGAAGATCGAGAAGCCCGAGGCCGTCTACAACCTCGAGGCGATCGTGCTGGCCTTCGACGCGGTGATGGTCGCCCGCGGCGACCTCGGCGTCGAGCTGCCGCTGGAGCAGGTGCCGCTGGTGCAGAAGCGCGCCATCCAGATCTGCCGCGAGAACGCGAAGCCGGTCATCGTCGCGACGCAGATGCTCGAGTCGATGATCAGCAACTCCCGGCCGACCCGCGCCGAGGCCTCCGACGTCGCCAACGCGGTGCTCGACGGCACCGACGCGGTGATGCTCTCCGGTGAGACCAGCGTCGGCCGCTACCCGATCGAGACGGTGCAGACGATGGGCCGCATCGTCGAGGCGGTCGAGACCGACTCGCCGGTCGTGCCGCCGCTCACGCACGTCCCGCGCACCAAGCGCGGCGTGATCTCCTACGCCGCCCGCGACATCGGCGAGCGGCTCAACGCCAAGGCGCTGGTCGCGTTCACCCAGTCCGGTGACACCGTGCGCCGCCTGGCCCGCCTGCACACGCGGCTGCCGCTGATGGCGTTCACGCCGGAGGAGAGCGTGCGCAGCCAGCTGTCGATGACCTGGGGCACGGTCACCACGATCGTCCCGGAGGTCGCCTCGACCGACCAGATGATCCACCAGGTCGACCAGGCGATGCTCGAGATGGGCAAGTACCAGCGCGGCGACCTCGTGGTGATCGTGGCCGGTTCGCCTCCCGGCACCATCGGCTCCACGAACCTCATCCACGTGCACCGCCTCGGTGAAGACGACCACGCATAAGGGACGTGTTCATGCCGACCGAATAGGGTTCGGACATGACTGAGATCGCCAGGACCGCCGCCGCCGGGCTCGACGAGGCCGCCGGCGGCGGGCAGGCGGTGCTCGACCGGCTCGTAGACCTCCTCGACCTGGAGAAGGTGGAGGAGGACTTCTACCGCGGGGTCTCGCCCGCGCACTCCCCGCCTCGCGTGTTCGGCGGCCAGGTCGCCGGGCAGGCCCTGGTCGCGGCCGGGCGCACCGTCCCCGAAGACCGCCGCGTGCACTCGCTGCACGCCTACTTCATCCGCGGCGGCGACCCGAGCGTGCCGATCCTCTACGAGGTGGACCGCATCCGCGACGGCCGCTCGTTCACCACCCGCCGCGTCACCGCCATCCAGCACGGCAAGGCGATCTTCGCGCTGTCCGCGTCGTTCCAGAAGGACGAGCAAGGCCTGGACCACGGCGAGCCGATGCCCGACGTGCCCGCCCCGGACACGCTGCCGACCTTCCGCCAGCGCACCGCCGGCTTCGACCTGCGCTTCACCGAGCGCCCCCGCCCGATCGACGTGCGCTACGTCGGCGACCCGCCGTGGATCACCCGCGCCACCGGCGAGCGCCCGCCCAGCAACCGCGTGTGGATGCGCGCCGACGGGACACTGCCCGCGGACCAGCTGCTGCACGTCTGCGTGCTCACCTACGCCTCGGACATGACGCTGCTCGACTCCATCCTCGCGCGCCACGGCGTGTACTGGGACGTCGACAAGGTCCTCGGCGCGAGCCTGGACCACGCGCTGTGGTTCCACCGGCCCTTCCGCGCCGACGAGTGGTTCCTCTACGACAGCACCTCGCCGAGCGCCTCGGGTGCCCGCGGCCTGGCCACCGGCCGCTTCTTCGCGCAGGACGGCACCCACATCGCCACCGTCGTCCAAGAGGGACTCCTGCGCGTCCTGTGAGGACGGTCGCACCGAGGTCTACCGAGAGTGTGCCACTGGGTGGGGCACGCCGAATTAATCACACTTACGGGTGGCGTAATTATGCGAAATGCGTAGCCGGGTAATCGACGGAGTACGCGCCGGTTCGGCTGCCGCAGAACTGACGTCGCGCCGCCAACACAAGGTGAAGGTGCCCGGGACCGGTCGGGGGGCGGCCCCGGACACCTTCCGCCGGAAACGCCCGCGCACTCGGTGTCTGTTTCCGGCTGGTCGTCGTCTACGCTGCTCAGGAACCCGAATGATCACCGGCGCCGGAGCGTCCGGCGCCCCGTGGGAGTTCCGGTTCACGTGTGGGTCAGAGTACAAGCGCAATCTGCAAATTGCAGGGTGGAGCCCCGCCGCGAAGGCGGGAATTCCGCGGTGTTAATACCCCACTGACCAGTCGGACGGCTGGTTAGATATGCGGTGCGGGCAGCGTCGGCCGTCGTTGGTCTAAGGTGCGCGTTCCGCGGAAGACGATCCGGAGGTGCTGTCGTGGCGCGAGGCCAGGGACCCACCGTTCGCCGCCGGAGGCTCGCGAGCGAGCTGAGGCGGCTCCGGGAAGCCGCCGACCTCACGATCGACGAGGTGGGCGAGAAGCTCGAGTGCTCCGCCTCGAAGGTGAGCCGCATCGAGACCGGGCACGTCGGCGTCACCCCGCGCGACGCCCGGGACATGCTGGCCCTCTACGGGATCACCGGCGACGAGCAGGAGGCGCTCGTCCAGCTGGCCCGCGAGGCGCGCAAGCGCGGCTGGTGGCACGCGTACAACGAGGTGTTCACCGGCACGTTCGTGGGGCTCGAGGCCGACGCGACCTCGCTGCGCGCGTTCCAGGCGCTGCTCGTGCCGGGGCTGCTGCAGACCGAGCGCTACGCCCACGCCGTGATCAGGGCGCTGCGGCCCGACGCCGAGGACGCCGAGATCCGGCGTCGCGTGGCCGCGCGCATGGCCCGCCAGGAGCTGCTGAGCGACACCCCGCCGGTGGAGTACTGGGCGGTGGTCGACGAGGCGGTGCTGCACCGCGTGGTCGACAGCCCCGAGGTGATGGCCGAGCAGCTCTTCCGCATGGCCTCGGTCGCCGAGAAACCGAACGTGACCATCCAGGTGGTCCCCTTCGGCGCCGGGGCGCACCCCGGCATGGAAGGCCCTTTCCTCATCATGGGGTTTCCCGAGCAGGCCGACCCCGACGTCGTCTACGTCGACGACAGCACGTCCAGCGGCCTCTACCTCGAGCAACCCGAAGACGTCCGGCGCTACGCGCTGATGTTCGACCACCTGCGCGCTGCCGCACTGAAACCGGACGACTCGGTCGACTTGATCACCGAGGCGGCCGGCCGGTTCGCCGAACGGGCGACCACGCCGGTCGCAGTGCACCACCTGGAACAAAGGACACAGTGAGGAAGTGGGGAACATGATGCCGGACGCGGACCTTTCCCGGGTCACCTGGCGCAAGAGCAGCCACAGCGGCGGCGGAAACGACTGCGTCGAGATCGCGTTCGTCGGCGGCGACGCCGCGGTGCGCGACTCGAAGGACCCCGAAGGGGGTGCTTTCCGCCTCCCCGCCTCGGGTTGGCGGGGGCTGCTGGCGGCGGTGCGCGCCGGCGGCCCGGCGCGGAACTGACGTTCCACCCGACGACCCCTTACCCCGCTGACCTGCCCCCTGCCGGTCGGCGTCACGGGTAAGGGGTCGTTCGGCGTCCAGGACGAGGTGATCGTCCGATGCCCGGGGCCCCTCCTCAGGACGACTGTGAGTGTCACCGAACAAGGCATTCGCAGAGGATGGGGAAGAAGCGATGACGTACCAGCTCCCGGACGCGATGAGCGCCGAGGTGGCCTACCGCGAGGAGCAGCTGCGCAAGGCCGGCCGCGCCGCCCGGCTGACCAAGCAGAGCCGGCTCGTGCGGTGGTTGCGGGCCAACCGGGTGACCAGCGTGTCGGTGCCGGCGCAGGAACGCCGCACGCCCGCGCAAGTGGGCTCCCGCGCCGATCACCTGGCGCGGTGACCGGTTCGTTCGCCGGGGGCGTAGCGCTCCCGGCGAAAAGCATGGCGGAACTGTCGGTCGGGTAGGACAGAATGCTCCTCGTGCCCCGCTTAGGCTCCGGAATCCCGCTGGTCGCCCGCACTCACGAGATGCGGCGGCTTCGTGGCGCCTTCGCTCGTGCGGAGCGGTGCGAGGCCGGCGCGGTGCTGATCGCGGGCGACGCGGGCGTCGGCAAGACCCGGTTGCTCACCGCGCTCGGCGAGCACGTCGCGTCGGCCGGCGCCCTGGTGCTCACCGGCCGGTGCATCGACGTGCGCGACGGCGGTCTGCCGTACCTGCCGTTCGCCGAGGCGCTGGCGCCGCTGGGTTCGTCGGCGGATCCGGCGATCGCGGCCGCGGTGCGGGCGCGACCGGCGCTCGCGCGGCTGCTGCCGCAGAGCGGCGAGCCCCAGCCGATGGGGCCGGGTGAGCACGGGCAGGTGTCGGCCGGCGAGCGCGAGGTCATGCGCCGGCCGCAGCAGGAACAAGACCTGGGTCAGCTCCAGCTGTTCGACGCGGTACTGGGGGTGCTGACCGAGGTCGCCGAGTCGCGGCCGGTGGTGGTCCTGCTCGAGGACCTCCACTGGGCCGACTCGTCCACGCGCAACCTGCTGTCCTTCCTGGCCAGCAGGTTGCGCGCGCAGCGGCTGCTGGTCGTGGGCAGCTACCGCGAGGAGGACGTGCACCGGCGCCACCCGCTGCGGGGGCTGCTGTCGGAGCTGGTCCGCCTGGCCACGGTCGAGCAGCTCGCGCTGGCGCCGTTCGGGCCGGCCGACGCGCGGGCGTTCGTGGAGGCACTGGCCGACGAGCCGTTGCCGGCCGACGTGGTGGCCGACCTCGTCGCGCGGTCGGAGGGCAACCCGTTTTTCCTCGAAGAGCTGCTGGCCACCGACGCCGACTGCCGCGATCTGCCGGCTGGGCTCGCCGAAGTGCTGCTCGCCCGCGTCGAGCGCTTCCCGGCTGAGACCCGGCGCGTGCTGCGGGTGATCTCCGTGGCCAACGAACCGGTGTCGCACGCCGCGCTCGCCGAGGTGGCGGCTGTCGGCGAGCTGGAACTCGACGAAGCGCTGCGCGAGGCCGTGCAGCACCACGTGATCGTGATCGAAAACGGTTTGTACGTGTTCCGCCACGCGTTGCTGCACGAAGCCGTGTACGCAGACCTGCTGCCGGGGGAGCGCAACCGCACGCACGCGGCGTATGCGGCGTGGATCCGCTCGATCCCGCAGGGGCGGGGGCACGACGCCAAGCTGGCGTTCCACAGTCTCGAAAGCCGGGACTTCGTCACCGCGCTGCCGGCGTTGCTTCGCGCGATGGCCGAAGCGGAGAAACTGGGTGCGCCGGGGACGGCGCTGCGGCACGCCGAGCAGGCACTGTCCATTTGGGACGCCGTGCCCGGCGAGGACCGGCCCGAGGACGTCGACGAGCTGCGGCTGCTGCACGAGGCTTCGTACTTCGCGGGCACGTCGGGAGAGCCGGAGCGGGCGGCGGCCTACGCGCGGTCGGCCACGGAGCTGCTGACGCCCGACGTGTCGCCGCTGCGCGCGGCCAAGGTGTGGCGCCGGCTGGCCGAGGCGCTGCTGGCGCTGGAGGGCACGCTCGACGAGGCGACGCTGGCCGTCGACCGGGCGTGGGAACTGGTGAAGGACACCGAACCGAGCGCCACGAGGGCGTTCGTGCTCGCCACGCGCGCCGGGTTCCTGCGGTTCCTCGACCAGCCGGGCGAGGCGCTGGACAACGCGCTCACGTCGCTGTCCGACGCGCGGGCCGTCGGCGCGGTCGGGGCCGAGGCGTCGGCGCTCATCACCCTCGGCACGCTGGCCGACGGAGCGGGCGACGCCGCGCTGGCTCGAGAACGGCTGCGCCAGGCCGTGCGCAAGGCTCGCGACTCCGAAGCCCTCAACACCGAGCTGCGCGGCCTGTACTTCCTCGCCCTGAGCTACGACGACCAGGCCGAGATGGCCGAGGCGCTCACGCACGTGGCCAACGGTGTGGCGCGCGCGGAGGAGTCGGGGCTCACGTGGAGCTCGTTCGGGCTCGAGCTGCGGGCCCGGCAGCTCTACCTGCGCTACCTCAGTGGCGACTGGCCGGCCGAAGACGCCGCCGGCCGCGCGGGGCGCGGGGTGTCGAGCGCGGTCGCGGCGCGGATCCTGGCCAACTGGGTGCTGTTCCTCGTGGCGCGCGGCCGCTTCGACGACGCCGCGCGGCTGTTGCCCGGGCTGCGCGAGCAGTGGGCGGCCGACATCCAGATCGCGCTGTCGGCCGGCGACGCCGCCATCGAGCTGGCGACCTGGCGCGGCGACCACGAGGAAGCGGTGCGCGTCACCGAGGAGCTCATCACGTGGCTGGAGAAGATCGAGCCGTGGCTGCTGGGCGGCATCCGGATCGTGGCGCTGGGGCTGGCGTCCGTCGCCGCCCGCGCCGCCGACGCCCGCCTGCGAGGTGACCAGGGCACTGCCGAAGACCTGGCGGCCGTCGGCCGGCGCCTGGCCGAACACGGCCGCCGCACCGCCGTCGAGGGCAGCCCGCGCTCCGGCACGCTGGGGCCCGAAGGCCACGCCTGGCTCGCCCGCCTCGAAGCCACCGCGTCGGGCCTCGACGGCCCCGCCGACCCCGAGCTGTGGTCCGCCGCCGCCGAGGCTTTCGGCTACGGCGCGGTCTACGAACAGGCCGTGTGCCGCTACTACGAAGCCCAGGCCCGGCTCGCGCGCGGCCTGCCCGCGGCGGACGCCCTCACCTCCGCCCACGCGGTCGCGTCGCGCCTCGGTGCGCTGCC
This sequence comes from Amycolatopsis sp. NPDC004368, assembly GCF_053602515.1. Classification (NCBI taxonomy): domain Bacteria; kingdom Bacillati; phylum Actinomycetota; class Actinomycetes; order Pseudonocardiales; family Pseudonocardiaceae; genus Amycolatopsis; species Amycolatopsis sp. NPDC004368. The sequence goes on from NZ_JBSGDT010000027.1 coordinate 26,873, forward strand.
CCTGCGCGACGCCGTGCGCGACCTGGCCCATCGCGCCCGCACCGACCTGCCCGGCCTCGCCCCGGCACCCGCCGCACCGGCCGGCCCCCACCCCCTCACCGACCGCGAACGCGATGTCCTCGAACGCGTCGCGCTCGGCCGCACGAACCGTCAAGTGGGGGAGGAGTTGTACATCAGCGAGAAAACGGTGTCGGTGCACCTTTCGCGCGTCATGGCCAAACTGGGCGCGAGCCGGCGGGCCGAAGCCGTGGCCATCGCGTACGACCGCGGCCTGCTGACCACGCCCGTCGCGGAGGACTGAACCGGGCGCGTGCCGATGCGCCGCCGCGGTGGTTGACTGGTGATCAAAGAGCATGCTGACCACCCGGGAGGACCGCCGGATGCGCGTCGACGTCCACGCTCACCTGTGGAGCCAGGCCTACCTGGATCTGGTGACCCGCCTGGGCAACACGAAGGCCGCCGGTCAGGGGGCGCTGGGCGCGGGGGCGACCGCCGAAGAGCTCGACGCGCGGTTCGCGCAGATGACCACCGCGGGCGTCGACCTGCAGGTGCTCTCGACCACGCCGGCGCCGCCGCACTTCGAGGACGAGAAGGCCGCCGTCGAGGCCGCGAGGTTCGTGAACGACGAGTACGCCGAGCTCGTTCGCGAGCACCCCGGCCGGTTCAGGGCGTTCGCCTCGTTGCCGTTGCCCCACACCGACGCGGCGCTGGCGGAGCTGGCCCGCTCGATCGAAGACCTGGGTTTCCTGGGCGCCGCCGTGACCACGTCGGTGCTGGGCCGCACCCTCGGCGACCCGAAGTTCCTGCCCGTGTACGAGGAACTCGACCGTCGCGGGAGCGTGTTGTTCGTGCACCCGGCCGGGGTGGGGGCCGAATCGGCGTTGATCGGGGCGGAGCTCACGTGGCAGATCGGCGCGCCGATCGAGGACACGGTCGCCGTGATGAACCTGATCGTGGCCGGGATTCCCAGCCGCTTCCCGCGGATGAAGATCATCCTGCCCCACCTCGGCGGTGCACTGCCGATGCTGCTCCCGCGCATCGACCGGCAAAACCCTTGGGAGGCACCGGAAACTCCCGAGCTGCCGAGCCTCGCCGCGCGCCGCATCTTCTACGACACGGTGGGGCACAACCACATTCCGGCGTTGCGCCTGGCGGCCGAGGTCCTCGGAGCCGACCGCCTGGTGCTGGGCAGCGACTTCCCGTACCAGAAGGGCGACGCCTTCACCGAGTCCGTGACCTACGTGCAGCGCTCGGGACTGCCCGGCGACGCCGTCACGGACATCCTCGACCGCACCGCCGTCGAGCTGCTGGGGCTGGAGGACTGATCAGCGCCCGGGCAGGCGCCGCAGCAGCTTCATGCTCGACGTCATGGCCCGGGCCCACACCCCGCCCGGCACGCGCCGCGGCGGCCGCAACGCGAGCCCGCGCTGCACCGCGATCGACTGCGCTTCGGTGTACTTCAGCAGGCCCTCGGCTCCGTTGCGGCGCCCCGCGCCGGAGTCCTTCATCCCGCCCATCGGCACGCCGACGCTGCCGAACGTCGCGGCATACCCCTCGTTGACGTTCACCGTCCCGGCCTTCAATCGGGCCGCGACCTCCCACCCGGCACGGCCGTTGCGCGACCAGACGCTGGCGTTGAGGCCGAACGCGGTGTCGTTGGCGCGTTCGATGGCGTCGGTGACGTCGGTGTAGCCGTGGATCGACACCACGGGCCCGAACGTCTCCTGCGCGAACGGCACCATGTCCGGCGTGACGTCGGTGAGCACGGTGGGTTCGTAGAACAGCGGGCCGAGGTCCGGGCGCGCCCGCCCGCCGGTGAGCACGCGTGCGCCCTTGGCCCGCGCGTCCTCCACGTGGGCCGACACGGTCTCGAGCTGGCTCGGTGACGTCAGCGACCCCATTTGCGGGCCGAAGCTCAGCTCACCACCCAGCTTCAGCGCGGCCGTGCGCGCCACGAACGCGCGGGTGAACTCCTCACGCACGCTTTCGTGCACGTAGATCCGCTCGACCGACACGCACAGCTGCCCGGCGGAGGAGAAGCACGCGGTGACGGCGCCGGTCGCGGCCTTGGTCAGGTCGGCGTCCGGCAGCACGATCATCGGGTTCTTGCCGCCCAGTTCGAGCGAGTAGCTCGTGAGCCGCGCGGCGATCTGCGTCGCGAGGGTCTTGCCGGTGGGCGTGGAGCCGGTGAAACAGAGGTAGTCGCACTCTTCGAGCAGCGCCGGGCCGACGTCCGAGCCGCTGCCGAGCACCACCTGCCACAGCCCGTCCGGCAAACCGGCCTCGGCAGCGAGTTCGTGCAGCCACAACGCGGAGAGCGCGGTCTGGTTGTCGGGCTTCTGCACCACGGCGTTGCCCGCGGCCAGCGCCGGGAACACGTCCATCGCGGTGAGCGCCACCGGGTAGTTCCAGGGCGTGATGACGCCGATGACTCCCTTGGGGTGGCGCAGCTCGCCCGCCTTGGTCAGCACGGGGATCACGCCGGCCGCGCGCTTCGGCGCCAGGATCTTCGCGCTGTGCTTGCCGTAGTGGGCCGCCACGAGCGCGGCCGCGCTCACCTCGTCGAACGCGTCGAGCCGCGCCTTGCCGGCCTCGACCTGCACGAGATCCAGGGCTTCGGCCTGGCGGGCGAGAACTAGGTCGTGCAGGCGCACGAGGAACCGCTGCCGCTCGGAGACCGGCCGGGCCGCCCACTCGCGCTGGGCCGTGCGCGCGGCCGCGAACGCCCAGCGCACGTCGGCGTCGGTCGCCTGGGGGATCGTGGTGACCGGCAGCCCGGTGAACGGCGCCGCCATCCGGATCGGCGCCGAGTCCGCACCGCCGGTCACGCGGGCTACGAGCTGCGCCGCGCGCGCGGCCGAGGGAGCGCCGTCAACACCCCCAACGGTCGCGGGCAGGGCCGTCTCGCCGCTGAGGTTCGCCGGTGTCGTGCTGGTCATGCCGTCTCCGTTCAGACCGGTGTTACCGACGAGTACAGCATACCGTCGGTATGGCGGCGGGCCAACCGGAAATCTGAAACGGATTCACGTATCGGAGTCGCGGTGCCTGCCCGGCGGGTCGACGCCCGGCTCGGGCTGCACGTCCTGCGGCGGGAACAGCGGGGGAGCGGGCTCGCTTTCCGGCGACAGCTCGCCCTGGGCTGCTGCCGGCTCGGTCCAGCTCGGCTCGGCCCAGGTCTGGTCGGACGCGGGCGCGGAGTCCGCGCGCGGCTCTGCCCAGGTCCGATCCGCCGGTGGTTCGGTCCACGGATCGGTGGACGGCGGTGCGGCATCGGCCGGCGTCGACGCTCCGGGAGGTTCGGTCCGGACCTGGGCCGCAGGATCCGGGAGTGTGTGGATCACCGGTTCCTCGGTCGCCGGGTACGGGGCCGCCGGTGGGTACGGCAGCGGCAGCCACGGCGCGGTCCAGCGGCCCCCGCCGAACGCGGCGAGCGCCAGCACGAGCACCGCGATCACCCCGCCCCCGAGCAGCACCCAGAACCCGGTGCCGGTCGTGTAGTGGGCGGTGACGATGCCGGTCGTCTGCTCGAAGCTGAGGCTGGCCGACACGTCCATGCTCACCGTCCACACGGCGGCGGCCACGGCGGCGCCGCCGGCGATCAGCATCGTGCGGGCGGCGCCGCGCAAGCGCGTGAACGCGAGCAGCGCGCCGACGACCAGCACGGCGGCCGCCACCGAGAGTGGAATGCCGAAGCGGGCGACGTGGCTGATCGCGAACAGATCCCGCTCGCTTTGCGGCGCGACGTCGACCTGCCGGTTCCACGCGGTGATCGCGAACGAGCTCTGCACCTGCCCCGCGGCGGTCACCTGCGTCGCCGCGATCGGCAGGAACGTGCCCGCCACCACGAGCGCCGCCGAGAACACCCCGAGGATTCCCGCGAGCTGGCGCGAGACCGCGCCGGGCTCGGTGACGGGTGCTGGCGGCGGGTACTGCGGCGCGCTGGTCATCGGGGCTCCTTCGCCTGCTCAGGGCATGTGCGATTCCACCACGAAGAACGCCGTCGCGCTAAGGATTGCCGCTTCACGGCTGCGAGTACATGAGCACCGCGATCCGCTTCCACTCCTGCAGCAGCTCGCGGCGCCGGTTCGGGTCGCCGCCCAGCTCGGCGTCGAGGGCGAGGCCGCGGGTGAGGTTCACGGTCAGCCAGAACAGCGTGTCGGCCCGCTCTTTCGGCAGGTCGCCGGCCACCTGGCTCACGTGGGCCAGCGTCGCGCGGCCGAGCGCCCGGTCCACGGGCCGGATCGCGGCCCGCAGCTCGGGGTCGGTGCGCGCGGCCACCCACAGCTCGGTGACGGCGGTGGACAGGGTGCCGGAGTACCCCGCCCACAGCAGGTCGATCGCGGCCTCCACCCCCGACGCGCCACCCGGCAGGTCTTGCCGTGACGCCGCCAGCTGCGTGCGCAGCTTCGTCGTCAGGTGCTCGACGGCGGCCGCCATCAGCTCGGCCTTCGTGGCGAAGTGGTGCTGCACCGCACCCTTCGACACGCCCGCCCGTGCGCAGATCTCCTGCATCGACGTGCGGGTGTAGCCGATGTCGACCAGGCACTCGACGGTCGCGTCGAGCAGGGCCGTGCGCGTCTGCTCCCGGCGCTGGGCCTGGGTGCGGTGCGTCCTGGCCTCGGTCATCGCCCCTCCCGCTTTACGGACCGGACTGCGCGGATGTACATTCCGAACAGAACTTACCTTCCACGCGTAATGTTTTCCAGCTTCGCAGGAGGCGTCGCCGTGCCGTTGCAGATCCAGAAGAGCTCGTGGAGCACCACCGAACTCGAAGACCTCAGGGAGCTCAGCCGGTCCTTCCTGCAGAAGGAGCTCGTGCCGCACCAGGAGCGGTTCGCGGCGGAGAAGAAGATCGACCGCGAGGTCTGGACGAAGGCCGGCGAGGTCGGGCTGCTGTGCCTGTCGATCCCCGAGGAGTACGGCGGGGGCGGCGGCACGTTCGCGCACGAGGCCGTGCTGTACGAGGAGCAGGCCCGGTCCGGGGACAACTCGTGGGGCGTCACCGTCCACAACGGAATCGTGGCGCACTACCTGCTGGCGTACGCGGCTGAGGAGAAGAAGCGCGAGTGGCTGCCGAAGCTCGCCAGCGGCGAGTTCGTGGGCGCCATCGCGATGACCGAGCCGGGCACGGGTTCGGACCTGCAGAGCATCAAGACGCGGGCCGTGCGCGACGGTGACCACTACGTGCTCAACGGCGCGAAGACGTTCATCACCAACGGTTTCCACGCCGACCTCGTGGTGGTCGCGTGCAAGACCGACCCCGACGCGGGTGCGCAGGGCGTGTCGCTGATCGTGGTCGAGACGGACACGCCGGGGTTCCGCCGCGGCCGCGTGCTCGACAAGGTGGGCCTCAAGGGCCAGGACACCGCGGAGCTGTTCTTCGACGACGTTCGCGTGCCCGCCGCCAACCTGCTCGGCGACGCCGAGGGCCAGGGCTTCGTCCAGCTGATGCTGCAGCTGCCGCAGGAGCGGCTGATCATCGCCGTGACCGCGGTGGCCGGGCTCGAGGCGGCCGTGAACCTCACGATCGACTACACCAAGCAGCGCACGGCGTTCGGGCGCCCGATCTTCGGGTTCCAGAACACGAAGTTCAAGCTCGCCGAGGCCGCGACGGAAGCGGCGGTGTCCCGCGCGTTCCTCGACCAGTGCATCGAACGGCACCTGCGCGGTGAACTCGACGTGCAGGGCGCGGCCATGGCGAAGCTGTGGACGACCGAGCGCGTGAACAAGGTCGTGGACGAGTGCGTGCAGCTGTTCGGCGGCTACGGCTACATGACGGAGTACCCGATCGCGCGCGCGTGGGCCGACGTCCGGATTTCGCGGATCTTCGGCGGGACCAGCGAGATCATGAAGGAGATCATCTCGCGCACGCTCTGAGTTTTTCGGCCGACGAAAGGACTTCCGCCGTGAAAGCCGGACCTCTGGGCGGGCTGAAGGTGGTGGAGCTGGCCGGGCTCGCGCCCGCGCCGTTCGCCTGCATGATCCTGGCCGACCTCGGCGCCGACGTCGTGCGCGTGGACCGCGCGACGCCCGGTGCCGACGTGCTCGGCATCCCGAACGACCCGCTCGCGCGCGGCCGGCGGTCGATCGGCGTCGACACGAAAACGCCCGAGGGTGTCGAGGTGGTGCTGAAACTCGCCGCGCAGGCCGACGTGCTGATCGAGGGTTTCCGTCCCGGCGTCGCCGAACGCATGGGGCTCGGCCCTTCGGTGGTCCACGAACGCAACCCGCGGCTCGTCTACGGCCGCCTGACCGGCTGGGGCCAGGACGGCCCGCTCGCGTCGTCCGCCGGGCACGACATCAACTACATCGGCGTCGCCGGGGCGCTCGAACCGATCGGGCGAGCCGGCTCCGCGCCCGTTGCGCCGCTCAACCTCGTCGGCGACTTCGGCGGCGGCGGGCTCGTGCTGGCGATGGGCGTGCTCGCCGCGCTGCACGAACGCACCTCCTCGGGCCGCGGCCAGGTCGTCGACGCGTCGATGGTCGAGGGCGCGGCCCTGCTCACCACCAGCCTCCACGGCCTGCGCGCCGCAGGCCTCTGGCAGGGCGCCCGAGGCGAGAACCTCCTCGACGGCGGCGCTCCGTTCTACGACACCTACGAAACCGCCGACGGTCGCTACGTCGCCATCGGCGCGATCGAGATGCGTTTCTGGCGCGACCTGGTGAAGGTGCTCGACTTGGCGGACGCGCCACCCCACCTCGACCAGACCCAGTGGCCCCGCCTGCGCGAGCTCATCGCCTCCGCCGTCGCCGCCCGTACCCTCGACGACCTCCTCGCGCGCGCCGAAGGCACCGACGCCTGCCTGACGCCGGTCCTTTCCCCGTGGGAAGCCGCGGCCCACCCGCAGAACGCGGCCCGCGGCACCTTCGTCGACATCGGCGGCACGGTCCAGCCGGCCCCGGCACCCCGCTTCGACCGCACCCCGCCGGACACCCCGCACGCCCCCCACGCGGCGGGCGCGGACACCGCGGACGTGCTGGCGGACCTCGGTCTTTCGGCCGACGAGGTGGCGGCTTTGCGGACGGCAGGCGCTATCGCCTGAGGGCGCCGGCGGGTCACCGCGACTTTTTCACCGCCACTCCAGATCCGACCGCACCACCGAGTACACGGCGCTGTCCCGCCAAGCACCGTCGCGAAAGCAGTACCCGCGCAACACGCCTTCGCGGGTGAAGCCCGCCTTTTCGAGGGAGCGTTGTTCCGCCCGGTTGTCGACGTCGGTGGTGGCCTCGACGCGGTTGAGCTGCGTGTGCGCGAACAAGTACCGCACCAGCAGCCGTTGCGCCTCCGTGCCGTGGCCGTGGCCTCGTGCCTCGGGGCGCAGAACGAGGCCCATGTTCCAGCAGTAGGAGCTGGGGCCGGAGCGGGAGCGGTGCCACGACAGCAACCCGAGCACCGCGCCGCCGAGTGTCGGCACCAGGAGGCCGCCCTCGGTGGTCATGATGGCGCCGTCGCGCCAGCGGCGGCGGAGGTAGTCGGCGTCGTGCCAGCCGAACCACTGGAACTCGCCCACGCCGGCCGGGTCGTTGGTGAGGGCCTCGAGCAGGTCGAGGTCGGCCTCGCTCAGCGGGCGGAGAACCACGTCGTCCATCGCGGCAGCCTAGCGGGTGGCCGAACGGGACAGGCGTCACTCGTTCGGACAACTCTCACCCGGTCGTGGTGGGCGTCCCGCTGAGCGATTGCCGGGCGGGCCCGCGGGGCACGTCGTCATTAGAGTGAGCGTGACCCCTCGGGGTCGCGGCCGGTGTCCGACGTGGGAGCCGGAGGAGCGGATCGGATGGTGCCATGTCAGGTGGCGTGAAGAAGATCGTGGTCATCGGGGTGGTGGTCCTCGTGCTGTTCTTCCTGATCACCCAGCCCACCCAGTCGGCCGACCTCGTGCACCAGGTCCTGGGGTGGCTCCGCGACGGCGCCGAGGCCATCATCACCTTCTTCCAGACCCTCTTCTCGTGATCACGCGACGCCTCATTACCGGCCGGTAATCACTGAGAGTAACTCGATCCCGAAATCCGAGCTGATCGCTCGACCATCCGGGTGGATTGCCCCCTGAAAGGGCCTGGTCACGGAATTTGTGGGGGCCGGGGTATGGCGCGCAAAGCGGGCCCGGCCCTACGGTGCTCACATTGCGTGATCAGCCGGTTCTCCGGTCCCCCGGGAGCCGGGTCACAGCGGGGTTTTTCCGCTCGGTCACGCGGTTTGGGTGCAAGTCGTGGACGCGCAACGGGGCAGGCGTCAGGGCCCGCCCGTCGGGGACCAATGAGGAGGCAGGGATGACCGGAGATCCCGGAGTGGACGCGTTGATCCGGCAGTGGGCCGCGGAGCGCGAGCAGACCGCCGAGGAGCAGGAGGTCAACCGCATCACGTCCGCCTGGCTGGCCGATGCGCCGCAGGCTCCGCCCGGCATCCCCGGTCAGCGCGCCCGATCCGGTCCCTCGCGCTGGGCGCAGGTCGACGCCGCGGATCCCGGTTACCTCGACGCCATGCGCGTGCGCCTGCCCGAGGTTCCGGACGAGCTGCTGGTGGCCGCAGCCGGCTGGTGGCAGATGGTCGGCGACGTCGCCGAGGCCGAACTGTGGTGGGACGCCGGCATCAGCCCACTCGACCAGCGGGCCCTCGACTACCGCGCGGCGGGCCTGGCGCCCTCGGACCTGAGCCGCCGGCTCGGCCCGATGACCGTGCTCCAGCACCTCCGTCGTGGCAGCGCTCCGGCGTGGTGCGTCGCGCGCCTGGCGCGGCAGCAGAAGTCCGCCTGACCCTTCTCGACACGGCCGGGTGAACCGGCGTGGCGGCAGCGATCCGAACCCGTGCGTAACGCTAACCTGCGCGGGCTCGTTGTGTGATCGACCGACCGCCACGCTGGAGGACCGGAGTTCGTGCCCCTCACCGGACAGACCGACGGCGAGACCACTGCCGACAACGCAGCCGAGAACGCCACCGAGTCCACCACCGAGACCACTGCCGCCAACGCAGCCGAGTCCACGACCGGGACCGCACCGGTCCGGCGTCGCGCCCGCGGTGGCGCGGCGGTGGCGGTGCGGCTCGCGGTGGTGCTGGTGGTCCTCGCGGTCGCCGGGGGCGGCACGTGGCTGGTCACGAGGGCGTCCGCGCCCGTGGCGAGCCCGACGACCACGGACATCCCCGCGTTGAGCGTGAAAGCGGCCGACGTGCGGCCGGGGTCGATCGCCCCGGTCAGCGCCGTCGTCGCGGGTGGTGCCGACCAGCAGACCACGCCGCAGTCGGCGCGGTCCACCACGGCCGACCCGCTCGACGAGTGGGCCAAGAAGGTCGCCGCCGTCACCGGAGTGCCCGCGCGGGCGTTGCGCGCGTACGGCAACGCGGAGCTCGCGATGCGCTCGGCCGACCCGGGCTGCCGCATCTCCTGGGCCACCCTCGCCGGCATCGGCCGCATCGAGTCCAACCACGGCCAGTACGGCGGTGCCGTGCTCGGGGCCGACGGCCGCCCGTCCAAGCCGATCATCGGCGTCCCGCTCGACGGCTCGTCGGGCGTGCGCGCCATCAGCGACACCGACGGCGGCCGCTTCGACGGCGACGCCGTGGCCGACCGCGCCGTCGGCCCGATGCAGTTCATCCCCAGCACCTGGCGCAAGTGGGCCGCCGACGGCAACGGCGACGGCCTCGGCGACCCGCAGCAGATCGACGACGCCGCGCTCGCCGCCGGCCGCTACCTGTGCGCGGGTGGGCGCGACATGGCCACGCCGTCGGGCTGGTGGTCGGGGATCCTGTCCTACAACAACTCCACCGAGTACGCGCAGAAGGTTTTCGGCCTCGCCGACGGATATGCCCAGTCGGCCAAGGCCGTGCAGGCCGGCTGACCCCCGCCGCCGACCGCCGCGCTCGTGTGAAATCCGTGCGAACCCCGAGGTCACCGGCTGAGAGGCGGACCACGTGCGGGCCCGCCTCTCAGCTTCGCTCCCGGTTCCCAGTGCTAGCGTCAGGTCCGTGGCAGTGAACTCCGGCCCGGCCGTGTCCCCGCTCGGACGCAGGCTCCTGATCGCCGCGACGTGCGTGGTGAGCCTGCTGCTGTGCTGCGGGCTGGCGTGGTGGCAGTGGGACCGGTTCACCTCGGCCAACGGCACGTTCCAGAACCTCGGCTACGTGTTGCAGTGGCCGCTGTTCGGGTTGTTCCCCGCCTTCATGTTCTGGCGGATCAAGAAACTGCGCGAACGGGAAGAGGCCGAGGGCGAGACCGCCGCCGAGGAGGCCGTGGTCACCGTGCCCGCCCCGCGGCCGGCCACCCCCGCCAAACCCGCCCGGCGGCCCGCCCCCGTGGCCGAAGAGGACGACGAACTCGCTGCGTACAACCGCTACCTGCGCGAGCTCAACGCCCGCGACCAGGCCTGAACCACCACCTCGGAAGTGAGGACGAACCCATGACCACGAGCACCGACGGTGCCGTCCAGACCCGCCCGGCGCGACTGAACGGGGCCCTGGTGCGGTTCCGCACCACCGCGTGGATCACCGGTGTCGGCCTGCTCGTGCTGTGCGCGACGATGGTGATCGAGTACGGCTTCGGCAACGCCACGCCCGCCGCCGTGTACTCGCCGATCCACGGTGTCCTCTACATGATCTACCTGGCCTGCAGCATCGATCTGGCGATCAAGGCCCGCTGGTCGATCAAGAGCACGATCCTCGTGCTGCTCGCGGGATGCGTCCCGTTCGTCTCGTTCATCGTCGAGCGCCGGGTGACGCACCGGGTGCACGCCGGCCAGGACATCTTCTGAGCGGTCAGTGTTCTAAGCGGTCACTGCCTTTCCCCGCCGGAAGGTCAGCGCGACCCCCACGGTGAGGGCGGCCAACCCGCTCGCCGCCAGGAACGCCGCGGTCATCCCGTCGACCAGCAGCGGCGTGCCCGTGACACCCGAAGCCGAGGCCGACCGCGTCGCCGCGCCGAACACGGTCACGAGGATCCCCAACCCGAGCGTGCTGCCGACCTGTTGCATGGTCTGCAGCACGCCACCGGCGGCGCCCGCGTCCTCGGCCGGCACGGTGGACATGATGATCACGTTGAGCGGCGAGAACGCCAGCCCGCCACCGATGCCCATCAGCAGCAGCGGCCCGAGCAGCGAAGCGACGTAACCGCTGTCCGGCGTCAGCAGCGATAGCCACGCGACGCCCGAGACCATCAACACGGTTCCCGTCACCGCCAGTGGTTTCGGCCCGAAGCGCGCCAGCAGGCGCGGCATGAGCCGGCTGAGGGTGAAGATCGACGCGGCCATCGGCAGGAACGCGAACCCCGTGGCCAGCGCGGCGAAGTGGCGCACGTCCTGCAGGAACTGCGTCAGGAAGAAGAACATCGACATCATCGCCATCGGCCCGAGGAAAAAGCTCGCGTAGGCCGCGGCGCGGTTGCGTTCGGCGAACAGGCGCAGCGGCACCAGCGGCTGGGCCACCCGCTGTTCCAGCAGCACGAACGCGATCAGCAGCACCACACCCGCCGCCAGTGCGCCGACCGTGACCGGCGCGCCCCAGCCGTCGGTCGCGGCTTGGGTGAACGCCAGCACGAGCGACGCGACGCCGAGCGTGCCGAGCACGGCACCGGGCACGTCGAGGTGCGCGGACCGGCGCGGCGGCGCGGGCACGAACCTCGGCGCGAGCACCGCGATGGCCAGCCCGAACGGAACGTTGATGAACAGCGCGGCCCGCCACGAGATCCACTCGGTCAGCAGGCCGCCCACGATCAGGCCGATCGCGAACCCGCCGCTGGCCACGGCGGAGAACAGAGACAGCGCGCGGACGCGCGCCCTGGCCTCGGTGAACGTGGTGGTGATCAGCGCGATCGTGCTCGGCCCGGCCATCGCGGCGCCGACACCCTGCAGGATTCGCGCGGTGATCAGGAACCCGGCGCTCGTGCTCAGCCCGCCGGCCAGCGACGCGAGGGTGAACACGGCCGTGCCCAGCACGAACATGCGGCGCCGGCCGAACAGGTCGCCCGCGCGTCCGCCGAGCAGCAGCAGGCCGCCGAACACCAGGCTGTAGGCGGTCATCACCCACGACAGGCCTGCGGCGGAAAAGCCCAGATCGGACTGGATTCGGGGCAGTGCCACGTTCATCACGGTGGCATCGAGCATCAGCATGAGCTGGCAGGTCAGCACGATCGCCAGGACGAGGCCGGACGCGGCGGCCCGGCGTCTCGGCCTAGGCTCGGCCGACGAGGATCGCTCGGTCAACTCGGTCAAAGGAGGACTCCCAGAGAGGGACGAGGTAAGTGGAGAAACTCTCCACTTGGTTGCGTTCGCGATAATATGGAGGGCGTCTCCGGTTCCGCAAGGGGATTCGGAGAATCTCTCCGTTTCTGGGGGCTGGGTGCGAGGAGGTGCGTGGATGACGGCGGAGGCAGCGCGGCCGATGCGGGCGGACGCGAAGCGGAACTACGACCGCATCGTCGCCACCGCGAAGGACGCCTTCGGGGAACACGGCATCGACGTGCCGCTCGACGACATCGCCAAACGCGCGGGCGTCGGCGCCGGCACGCTGTACCGCCACTTCCCGACGCGCGAGAAGCTGATGGAAGCCGTCTACCGCGACGAGATCGACCAGCTCGCTGCCCGAGCCGACGTGCTCGCCGCCGAGCTGCCGCCGTTGGAGGCGCTTCGGGCGTGGCTGGGGGAGCAGGTCGCGTACGTCATCGAGCGCCACGGCCTCGCCGCCTTGCTCAAGGCCTCGATCGACTCGGGCTCCGAGACGTTCCTGTGGTGCCAGACCCGCCTGCGCTCCGCGTGCGGCGAGCTGGTGGCCGCAGCCCAGACCACCGGCGACGTCCGCGCAGACGTCACGGGCACCGACGTGCTGCGCCTCGGCCACGGCATCGGCATGGCCGCCAAGAACGCGTCCGAAGAGGACGCGGCCCGGCTGATGAAGGTGCTGCTCGACGGCCTGCGCGGGTGACCTTCGCGCCGGTGACCCCAGTGCGCTGCCGGTGGATGTTCACCGTGGACGGTGTCGAATCTCCGACACGGCAAAGGGGGCGAGTCCTTCGCCGGACCCGCCCCCTGCAACACCCCAACCGTCAGGAGCCGATACCGGTCAGGGACCGGACCTCCATCTCCGCGTGCTTGGCGTTGTCGGCCTTCGAGCGGCCGACCACGGTGCCGATGAAACCGCACAGGAACGAGAACGGGATCGAGACCAGGCCCGGGTTCTTGAGCGGGAACCAGTGGAAGTCCACGCTCTTGAAGATCGAGTCGGCGGCACCCGACACGACCGGCGAGAACAGCACCAGGACCAGGCACGCGGCGAGGCCGCCGTAGATGCTCCACAGGGTGCCCGTGGTGTTGAACCGCTTCCAGAACAGCGAGTACAGCAGCGTCGACAGGTTGGCCGACGCGGCGACCGCCAGGGCGAGCGCCACCAGGAACGCGATGTTCTGCCCGTTGGCGAGGATGCCGCCGAGGATGGCCATCACGCCCACGACCAGGGCGGTCAGCCGGGCGACGCGGACCTCGTCGGCCGGTTCGGCCTTGCCGCGTTTGAAGATGTTCGCGTAGACGTCGTGTGCGAACGAGGCCGACGCGGTGATCGTCAGGCCCGCCACCACGGCGAGGATCGTGGCGAACGCGACCGCCGAGACGATGCCCAGCAGCAGCGTGCCCCCGATGTGCAGGGCCAGCAGTGGCGCCGCGGAGTTCTCGCCGCCGGGGGCGGACTTGATCTCGTCGCTGCCCACGAGCGCGGCGGCGCCGAAGCCGATCACCAGTGTGCACAGGTAGAAGATGAACATGCAGACGGTGGCCCAGACCACCGAGCGGCGGGCTTCACGAGCGGTGGGCACGGTGTAGAAGCGCATGAGCACGTGCGGCAGCGATGCGACGCCGAGCACCAGCGCGAGCGACAGCGACACGAAGTCCAGGCGCGTGGTGCCGCTGGCGCCGTACGATCCGCCGGGCTCCAGCAGCTGCGTGCCCATCGGGCTGCGGTCGGTGGCCGCGGTGAGCAGGTTGGAGAAGTTGAAGCCGTACTTGCCCAGCAGGAACACGGTGATCAGCGTGGCGGCCACGAGCAGGATGCTCGCCTTGATGATCTGCACCCACGTGGTGCCCTTCATCCCGCCCACCAGCACGTAGACGACCATCACCAGGCCGACCACCGCGATCACCAGGGCCTGGCCGAGCCGCGAGTGCACGTCGAGCAGGAGCGCGACCAGACCACCGGCACCGGCCATCTGCGCGAGCATGTAGAAGAACGAGATCACCAGCGTCGAGGTCGCCGACGCGGCGCGCACGGGACGCTGCTTCATCCGGAAGCTCAGCACGTCGCCCATCGTGAACCGGCCGGTGTTGCGCAGCAGTTCCGCGATCAGCAGCAGGTCGACGAGCCACGCCACCAGGAAGCCGATCGAGTACAGGAACCCGTCGTAGCCGTGGATCGCGATGGCTCCGGCGATGCCGAGGAACGACGCGGCGGAGAGGAAGTCGCCCGAGAGCGCGATGCCGTTCTGCCGCCCGGTGAAGGCGCTGTCGGCCGCATAGTAGTCGGCGGTGGTCTTCTTGCCGCGGTTGCCCGCGCGGTACACGACGAACAGGGTGATCGCGACGAACAGCGCGAACACCCCGGTGTTCACGAGCGGGTTGCTCGCCGGCACGCTCTCGGCGAGCTGGGTGGTGGTCACTGGCGGGATCCTTCCGTCACGGCGGCCCGTTCCCTCAGCTCGGCCACGCGCGGGTCCACCTCGCGGTTCGCGAACCGGACGTAGACCAGGGTGATCAGCGCGGTGGTCACGAACTGCGCGAGGCCGAACAGCATGCCCACGTTGACCAGGCCGAACACGCGGGTGCTCATGAAGTCGTTGGCGTAGGCGGCCAGCACCACGTAGGTCAGGTACCAGGCGAAGAAGCCGACGCTCATGGGGAAGACGAATCTGCGGAATCGCTTGCGCAGCGCGGTGAACTCGGGGCTGCGCTGGATCAGGTCGTAGTCGGGACCACGCCGGGCGGCCGGCGCCGGCTCGGCGCCCTCGCGGGCGAACATGGCCGGCAGCTGTCCGGTCTCCTCGAGCGGGGTGCTCGCCGCGGGGGTGTTCGCGACGTTGTGCATGGCTGCCTCCGGCAACTTGCGTCCGTGGCGGTGGCCGGGTCGGGGCCCCTCGTTCGAGTGGCACCCGGTCTGCCCTTGCGGACTGGGAGGCGGCCATAGTAACGACGGCGTCTCGGACCGGAAAAAGCCGGTTCTCCGGAAGGGTCTCCGGAATTCGTTTTTCGGCTGGAAATGTGCGAAAACGGCACCGTCAATGAAGATCACGAACAGATCACTCGTAATAGTGAGAGCGTATGTCACGCGACGTTGTCGCAGCTGAGGAACACTGCGGCAAATGGTGGAGCAGCGGACAATGATCGGACGAATACCGTGACGCGCGGTAGCCAAACCGCGGAGCGGGCGCCCCGGTCCGGCGTCCCTCCGGTCGGCGCGGGACGAGGATTCCCAGGCCGGTGAAGGATCCCGAAAGAAATCACCGGGTCGGGCGGCGAGTCGCTGCCAGACCACAACATCGGGTTCATCTTGGGAGCCACCCCACCCGATGGTGGCACGGAGCGTAGATCTTCCGCGGGATTCGACTACCCTACGTGGGCTAATCGGGTGACCGTCGGACGCCGTGGCCCGGAGCAACCGGTAACCGAAATTCCCTCTTCGGCTCCGCTCGGGGCCGAATCCCCGGGGCCCACCCGGGTCCGAAACGACTTTTCCCAGGTCAGCCGTGCGAAGTGGAGAACAATATCCTCGCCCGGGATTGGTGTACGATTCTTTGGCCCAGCTGACCGCAGCGATCGATAGGCACAGACAAGTTGACCTCGACCACCGCCGTGCAGTACGCAACTTGCGCCGTGCACGTGCAAAGTCCCGGGAAGCAGCACGCCGGTGATCTCGGTGCCAGGTCTGCACGTTCGTGTCCTCACGGGGTCGATCGCGCGGGTCGGCGGAATGCCGTGGACCGTTCCGGGAGCACCGGAAGCCGCCCACGGGCAGCCACGACGACGCGGGACAGGGAGTCACTTTCGTGACCGTTGCAGGAGATGGCCAAGTGCCTGTTGAGAAGCTGCTCGGGCGGCCGCCCCGCCGGCCGAGCCGGTCGGCGGGCTGGCGCGCGGCACTGCGGTGGCGGGACTGGAGCATTCCGGTCAAGCTCTCGGCGGTGACGCTGGTCCCCATCGTCCTCGCGCTCGTGCTGGGCGTTACCGCGATCGTGGGACAGGTCAGCCGTTCCGGTGACTACGAGCGGATCGACAAGCTGGTGGGCTTGAGCACCCAGCTGCGCAAGCTCACCGACGGCCTGCAGAAGGAGCGCACGCTCACCGCGGCGCAGCTGACCGCGGGCACCGCCGGCGTCACGCCCGAGCTGAAGGCGGCCCGCGCGGCCACCGACGCCGCGGTCGAGCCGTTCATCACCGCGGCCAACCGCGTCGGCGCCTCCGAGTCCAGTGTGTCCGGTGCGGTGAACTCGGCGACCGCGCAGGTCAACGAGATCGCCGTGATCCGCCAGCAGGTCGGCGCCGGGCTGCTCGACCCGGCCGAGGCGGTGGGCGACTACAACGCCGTGACCGGTGCCCTCATCGGCGCCGACACCGCCGTGGCCGCGGGTGCGAGCGCCGACGCGCTGGGCGGCACACCGAGCGCGCTGCACGACCTCGAGGCCGCGAAGGAACAGGTCTCGGTCAGCCAGGCGCTGGTGACCTACGGCATCTCCCAGGGCCGGCTCGAGGAGCAGCAGCTCAGCGACATCCGCGACGCCGAGCTGCGCTACGACGACCGCATCGACGACTTCAACGCCGCGTCCACCGCGCCGCAGCGCCAGGACCTCGAGAGCACGCTCAAGCCCGACACCGCCTACGACCGCAAGCGCATGGTCGGCATCATCCTCGGCGAGCAGAACGCCACCAGTGAGGAAGGCCTCGCGCGGGTTTCGTCGCAGGAGTGGAACGACGCGTCGAACGCCGTCGTCGGTCAGCTCTCCGAAGTCGGCAACCGGATGGGTACCGACGCCACCGCCGCGTCGGCCGCGCTGGTCGAGGACGCCGGCAGCAGTGCCGGTCTGCTCGCCGTGCTGCTGTTCGCGGCGATGGTCGCCGCCGCGGCGGTCGTCTTCCTCATCACGCGCCAGATCCTGCGGTCGCTGCGGATCCTGCGCCGCAGCGCGCTGGACGTCGCCGAGAAGGACCTGCCCACCGCGGTGCGCAACATCCAGGAGGGCCGCGCGCAGAGCGTCGAGGTCGAGCCGGTGCCCGTGCGGGTGTCCGACGAGATCGGCGAGGTCGCGCGGGCGTTCGAGAAGGTGCACAGTCAGGCGCTGCGGCTCGCGACCGAGCAGGCCGCGATGCGCGCGGGTTACTCGAGCGTGTTCGTCAACCTCTCGCGCCGAAGCCAGAGCCTGGTGCAGCGTCAGCTGCAGCTCATCGAGCGGCTGGAGCGCGACGAGGAGGACGCCGACCAGCTCGCCACCCTCTTCCAGCTCGACCACCTCGCCACCCGCATGCGGCGCAACAACGAGAACCTGATGGTCCTCTCCGGCGCCGAGCCGGGCCGCCGCTCGGGCCAGCCGGTGGCCGCGCACGACGTGCTGCGGGCCGCCGTGTCGGAAATCGAGCAGTACCAACGGGTTTCGGTGCAGCAGCCGCCGGCGGTGAAGATCGTCGGGTTCGCCGCGAGCGACGTGCAGCGGCTCATCGCCGAGCTGCTCGACAACGCCACCGCGTTCTCCGCGCCCGAGACGCAGGTGACGGTCGCGACACGCCTGGCCGACGACGGCTCGCTCAACGTCGACATCCTCGACAAGGGCATCGGCATGAACGAGTACGAGGTGGTCGAGGCCAACGGCCGCCTCACCGAGGCCGGTTCCGTCGACCTCGCGACCTCACGCCGCATGGGCCTGTTCGTGGTCGGCCGCCTCGCCGGGCGCCACCGCATCGGCGTCTCGCTGCACGGCGGCAAGGACATCGTCGGGGTGCGGGCCACCGTGGTGGTACCGCCCGAGCTGGTGATGACCGGCGCCGCTCTGGAAAACCAGCCGCAGGCCGGCCCGTTCGGCAGTGTCGCCACGCTGCCCTCGAGCCCCGGTGGGCTGCCGCGCCGCCAGCGCCCGGCCAACGGTTCGGCGCGCCCGGGCCTCGACCGCACGATCGTGCCGCAGCAGCCGATCCCCGGCGTCGACGAGCAGCAGCTGTGGCCCTCCGCGAGCGACCTCGCCGGGTTCGCCAACGGCCACACCGTCGACTCGGGCGTGCGGCCGCCGTCGGACCTCGAGATCTCGGGCACGGCGCTGTTCAGCCCGATCCCGCGCGACGAGACGACCCCGCCGGCGGTTCCCCCGCTGCCGCAGCTGCCGCAGATCGTCGACGTGCCGCCGCCGAGGCCGGAGCCCCAGCCGGTGTCCGAGCCCGTCGACGAGCGCGCCCGCGAGCTGCCCTCGGGCAAGGACCTGTTCTCCGCCAACGGAACCACCCTGAGCGAGTGGTGGCACGAGGCGGCGCAGAAGGTGCCCGAGGTGCCGCCGCCCACGGCCGCCGAGACGACGATCGAGAACACCCCGATCTTCGACGAGATGCTCTCGGCCTGGTTCCGCTCGCCCGCGCCGCCCGCGGACGACAAGACCACCGAGCCCACTGGTCCGGACCAGTCCGCCGCCAGGGCCGCCTCCAAGACCGACGACGAGACCGGCACCGAGCCGAAGGCGGGGGAGCAGCCCTCGGCCGGCCCGGCCCAGACGCCCGGCATCGCCCCGGTCACCACGCCCGAGCAGGACGAGCGCAACTGGGACTTCGCGAGCGACGAGAACTGGCGCACCGTCCAGGCCGTGTCGCAGGTCGAGCCCACGGCGTTCACGAAGTCGGGCCTCCCGCGCCGCCGCCGCGGCGAGCAGCTCATGCCCGGCAGCGCGACGCCCGACCAGCTGCCTACCACCGAGCCCGCCAAGCCGGCCCTGCCGGTCCGCGACCCGGCCGATGTTCGTGGCCGCCTGACCAGCTTCCAGCGCGGCGTGAACCGCGGCCGCCGGCACGTGCGCGACGGCATCGTGGAGCCCGCCGCGGACCAGGGTCTGGGCGCCGACGCCCTCAACCGCCTCGACGGCGAGCCGGCCTCGGACCGCCCGGCCGACGCGGTCGGGGCCAGTGGTCCGGACCAGCGGGTGCCCGAGCAGGACACCGAGGTCACGGCCGAGTACCCCGGCTTCGCGGGCGCCCTCGACGCGATGGACGCCGAGCGTGCGGCCGGTGCGCTGGATGCGGCCGCGCCCGAGCAGGCCGACGCGACTGGTCTGGACCGCCGCGGCGGTCCGCGTGCCGAGCAGAGCGGGGAGACCGCGGACCGCCCGGCAGCAGCGGGTGCGTTCGGCGCTGCTCGAGCCGATGCCCCCGAGCACAACGGCGGCTCCGGCCCGGACCGCCGCGGTGTGTTCGGTGGTGCCGACCAGAACGGCGCCGCCGCCGGCGCGTTCGGTGCGGCGCAGACCAGCGCTCCCGACCAGTCCGGTGAGACTGGCCTGGACCGCCCTCGCGTCGCGGGCGCCTTCGGCGCCGCCCGCACCGCGCAGCCCGAGTCGCAACCGGATCAGCCGGTGCCACCCGCGTTCGACCCGCAGGGCGGGTGGCAGAGCAACGGCAACGGCAGCAATGGCAACGGCAGCAATGGCAACGGCAGCAATGGCAACGGCAGCAATGGCAATGGCAGCAACGGGAACGGCACGCGCCCGTCGCCCACCCCGCGTCCCGCGGCGCGACCCGAGGGCGAGGTTCCCGGGCGTCCCGCGGCGCCCGAGGCGCTGCCGACCCGGCGGCCCGCCGCGACCAACCTGCCGCCGGGACCGCCGGCCGTCGATCCGGGCCAGGTGCCCGCCGCGGTGGCGAACCTGGAGGCCGCCGCGGCCGGGTCACCCGCCGCGGAGTGGGCTTTCGGGTCCGACGAGGGATGGCGGACGGTCCAATCGGTGTCCCAGTCGACACCCACTTCGTTCACTTCGGCAGGATTGCCCCGGCGGCGCCGCGGAGAGCAGTTGCTCCCCGGGAGCGCACCGCCGCCCGCCGGAGCGGCGAGCCCCCGTCCGACCCGCGACGCGCACGACGTGCGTGGCCGCCTGAGCAGTTTCCAACAGGGCATCCAGCGCGGCCGGCACCGCACTGGGCAGGCCACTGAGACCAACCACGAAACACTGGAGGGTGAATGACCTCGCCGAGTACGGCTCAGCCGCAGCAGAACCAGTTCGGCTGGCTGGTGAACGACTTCGCCGAGCGGGTCCCGGGCGTCGCGCACGCCGTCGTGGTGTCGGCCGACGGGCTCCTCCTCACGGCCTCCAACCGGCTGCCGCTGGACCGCGCCGACCAGCTCGCCGCCGTCGCCTCCGGCCTCGTGAGCCTCACCCAGGGCGCGGCCCGCTGCTTCGAGGCGGGCGCGGTCAACGAGACCGTGGTCGAGATGGAGCTCGGCATCATGGTGCTGATGTCCATCAGCGACGGTTCGTGCCTCGCGATCCTCGCGGCGCCCAACTGCGACATCGGCCAGGTGGCCTACGAGATGACGATGCTCGTGGACCGCGTCGGACAGATCCTGACCCCCGAACTCCGGGCACAACTGCAGGGCGCGGGTGGGTCACTGATCGGTGAACCGGTGGGATGATTACGCGATGAGCACGGGGTCCGGATTATTCGGCGGAGAGCCCGGAGACAGCGAGGAACCCCCGCGCGCGGGGGCTCCCGGTGCTGCCCGCGAAGAGGAAGAAGGCACGTACGCCGATCTCCTCAACGGCTTCAGCCTCGATTCGGGCCGCTCGCGCAAGAAGCGGAAGAAGACCGGTAAGGAGTCCCAGTCCCCCGAACCCCCGCCCGCGGGAGCGCACGCGGCGGAGGAGCCGCCGGCGGTGCCAGTGCCGCCGGCCGAGTTAGGAGATCGTGTGACCTCTCTAGTCTCTCCACCGGGGAGCACCGACGCGGATGGGCCCAGGCCAGGCGGGCTCTTCGACCCCGGGCCGCCCAGCGGCGAGTTCGTGATGCCCGCCGCGTTCACCCGGCCGGACCGCCCCGATCGGGTGGACCCGGCCGAGGAGACCTCGATCGTGCGGCCGTACGCTCTCACCGGCGGCCGGACCCGGGCGAACTACGCGCTCGAGCTGGAGACGCTGATCTCCACCAATGACCACGTCGTCGCGGGGGGCTTCCCCGAGGCGGCTGCCGAACAGATCGAGAGCATCTCGATCATGGAAGAGTGCCGGACCCCGCGCTCGGTCGCCGAGATCGCGGCGGTCCTGCGGGTGCCTCTGGGTGTCGCCAGGGTGCTGATCAGTGACGCGGCCGACGCCGGCCTCGTCACGGTGCACCGGACGATTTCGGGCAATGACGGCGCCGAAGCACACTTGATGTTGATGGAAAGGGTTTTGAGTGGACTCCGTCGGCTTTAAGGCACCGCGGGAAACCGCGCCCCCGACCATGACATCGGCGAAGATCGTGGTGGCGGGCGGCTTCGGGGCGGGCAAGACGACCTTCGTGGGTTCGGTGTCGGAGATCGTTCCGCTCACCACCGAGGCGATGATGACCGACGCGAGCCGCGGCATCGACAACCTCGACCAGACCCCGAACAAGACGACCACCACGGTCGCCATGGACTTCGGTCGCGTGTCGCTCGACGCCGACCTGATCCTGTACCTGTTCGGCACCCCGGGCCAGCAGCGCTTCTGGTTCATGTGGGACGACCTGGTGCGGGGTGCGATCGGCGCCGTCGTGCTGGCCGACACCCGCCGCCTGGCGGACTCGTTCGCGCCGATCGACTTCTTCGAAGACCGCGGCCTGCCCTACATCGTCGGCGTCAACACGTTCGACGGTGTGCTGGAGCACGACATCAACGACGTGCGCGAGGCCCTCTCGATCGACCCCAGCATCCCGATCGTCCGCTGCGACGCGCGGGACCGGGAGTCGACGAAGCAGACGCTGATCACGCTGGTCGAGTACGCCATGCGGCAGTGGATCGCCTTGCGGGCGGCCAAAGCCCGCTGAACCGCGGCTCGGCGGGGATCGCCCCGCCCAACCGCGGTCCGAGCCGGAGCCGGGTCACGTCGTCACTCAGTGGCCCGGCGGTACCGCATGAGCACCAGAGAGCTGTCGATCACCCGGGACTCCACGAGCTGCAGGCCGAGCCGTTCGGCGTCCACCGCGAACGGCCGCCGGTCGCCGCCCAGCACCACCGGGTGCACGACCACGTGGTACTCGTCGATCAACCCCAGCCGGCCCAGTTGGGCGGGCACGTCGGCGCCACCCATGAGCAGGATGTCCTTGGTGTGGCGCGCTTTCAGGGCCGCGACCTCCTTGGTGAGGTCGCCGCTGAGCACCTCGGTGCCCCAGCCGGGATCGGTGAGCGTGCGCGAGAAGACGACCTTCGGCTTCTCGCGCCACACCGGCGCGAACGCGGTGTCGTGCGGGTCGTCCGACATGGACTCCACGTTCGGCCAGTAGCCCGCCATCATGTCCCACACCCGCCGCCCGTAGGCGAACACGGCGGCGCGCTCGCTGAGCGCCTCCGACTGCGCGGACAGCTCGGGACCCATCACCGCCCAGTCGAACTCGCCGTTCGGGCCCTCGACGCACCCGTCGAGCGAGAGGTGGACGTAGTACACGAGCTCACCCATGGTGTTGCCTCCACTCCGGCGGCGTCCCCCGTGGACGCCGTCCACCGTGGGGTCGGAGCGGCCCGGCAGGACCGGACACGGTGGCCGGAACGTTTTCAGCCCTCGTTTCGACGCTCGGCCGAGGGTGCTCGTCAGTATTCGTCGTGCCTTCGCCACCAGCCGCCCGGCTCGTCGGAGCCACGCGACTCCTCCTCCCACGCCTCCTGCCGGCCGAACGGCGTGATGTCGAGGTAGCGGTGCGAAGCCAGGAACGTCTCGGCCCCGCGCCCGTCGGTGAAATACGTGCGGAAGACGTCGTCGCCGTCGCGCAGGAACACGCTCACGCCGAAGAACCGGCCGACCCCGCAGTCTTCGGTGAAGTCGCTGCCGTTCGCCGACACCCACGGCAGGTCCCAGCCCATGCGGGCCTTGTACCGCTCGATCTCGGGCAGCGTCGCGGGCGCGGTGACCACGAACGTGACGTCGCGGGCGTTCAGGTGGGCCAGGTGCGGCACGTTGTCCACGACCAGCGAACAGCCGGGGCAGCCCGCGTCGTCGCCCGGGTGCAGCATGAAGTGGTAGACGATCAGCTGACGCCGGCCGTCGAACAGGTCGAGCAGGCTCTTGCGGCCCTCGGCCGAGGTGAACTGGTAGTCGTTCGCGAACCGCACCATCGGCAGCCGCCGGCGCTCGGCGGTCAGGTGGTCGGCCGCCTTCATCAGCTCCTTTTCCTTGGCCAGCAAGGCTTCGCGTTCGGTCTGCCACTCGCTCGCGGACACGACACGGGGGAGTGCGGTGGTCATCGGGCCTCCTCGAGGTAGCGGGCGAGGTCTTCGAAGGTGGAGTTCCAGCCTTCGTGGTGTCCGGCGCGTTCGGCTTCGTCCGGGAACGGCGCCTGGTGGAACGTCATCTCGGTCTTGTCGCCGGCCTCGGCCAGCGTGATGGTCACGAGCGTCTCGCCGACAGTGTCGGCCGGGCCCTCCGGGTCGTCCCACGAGAACGTGAACACAAGCCGCCCGGGCGGGCTGATTTCACGGTAGGTGCCCTGCATCCACCGTGCGACACCGTGCTTTTCACTGTGGATCCGGGCGCGCCACGCGCCGCCGGCACGCAGGTCCAGCGTGGCCACCGAAGCGGCGAAGTCCTCCGGACCGAGCCAGCTCGCCAGGCGCTCCGGCTCGGTCCACGCGCGGAACACCAGCTCCCGCGGCGCGTCGAACACGCGCGTGATGGTCAGGTCCCGTTGCGTCATGACCCGGTCTCCTTTCCGGGCTCCCGCAGGAGCCGCAGGTGCTCGTCCAAGCGGTCGAACCCCGACTCCCAGAACTGCCGGTACTCGTTCACCCAGTCGGCCACGACCACCAGCGGTTTCGCGTCGAGCCGGCACGGGCGCCACTGGCGGGTGCGGCCGCGGCTGATGAGCCCGGCCGCCTCCAGCACCTTCAGGTGCTTCGACACCGCTTGCAGGCTCACCTCGAACGGCTCGGCCAGCTCGTTCACCGTCGCCTCGCCCTTTGCGAGCCGGGCGAGGATGGCGCGCCGCGTGGGGTCCGCCAGCGCGGCGAACGTGGTGCTGAGCTGATCTGTGGCCATCGGTTCTCAATCACTCGGTTGATTAACTGAAAGGTTGAATATAGCTCCCAGCTGGCGGCTGTCAACCCGGGGAAGCACGCGCTTGAGATCCGCGTCACCGGCCCCCGGGTTTCCAATAGTAGGAAGTCAAAGTATTTTGGGTGGATGAGCAGCGACCTCTACCGCCCCGAGAACCCGGTTCGGTTCGTCACCGCGTCGAGCCTGTTCGACGGCCACGACGCCTCGATCAACATCATGCGGCGGATCCTGCAGTCGCAGGGTGCCGAGGTCGTGCACCTCGGGCACAACCGCTCGGTCGACGAGGTGGCCACCGCCGCCATCACCGAGGACGTGCAGGGCATCGCCATCTCCGCCTACCAGGGCGGCCACGTCGAGTACTTCTCCTACCTGGTGGAGCTGCTGCGCGAACGCGGCGCGGGGCACATCAAGGTGTTCGGCGGCGGGGGCGGGGTGATCGTCCGCGAGGAGATCGACCTGCTGCACTCCCGGGGCGTGGAGCGGATCTTCTCGCCCGAGGACGGCTACGAGATGGGCCTGCCGGGCATGATCAACTCGATGATCAAGGCCTGCGACGTGGACCTCTCGGCACAGCCGCCGGCGTCGGTCGACAAGCTGCTCGCCGGCGACGTGCCGGCGCTCGCGCGGGTGATCACCCAGCTGCAGCGTGAAAAACTGCCCGAGGAATGGCTCACGGCCATCACGGAAGCCGCCGAGAAGCGTCAGGTACCCGTGCTCGGCATCACCGGCACCGGCGGCTCGGGCAAGTCGTCGCTCACCGACGAGCTCGTGCGCCGCTTCCGCCTCGACCAGGAGGACAAGCTGCGGATCGCGGTGCTCGCCGTGGACCCGTCGCGGCGCAAGGGCGGCGGCGCGCTGCTCGGCGACCGCATCCGGATGAACTGCCTCGAAAACGGGCCTGCCGGCCCGGGAGGCAATGGCACAGCGCCGGTGTACTTCCGCTCCATCGCCACGCGCACCACCAGCGGTGAGATCCCCGTCGGGCTGCGGGAGTCGATCCTCGCGTGCAAGGCCGCGGGCTACGACCTCGTGATCGTGGAGACGCCGGGCATCGGCCAGGGCGACGCGGGCATCGTCGACTACGTGGACGAGTCGCTGTACGTGATGACGCCGGAGTTCGGCGCCGCGTCGCAGCTGGAGAAGATCGACATGCTCGACTTCGCCGACGTGGTGGCCATCAACAAGTTCGAGCGCCGTGGCGCGGAGGACGCGCGTCGGGACGTCGCGCGCCAGCTCGTGCGCAACCGCGAGGCGTTCGATTCCGGTCCCGAGGACATGCCGGTGTTCGGCACCAGCGCGGCGAAGTTCAACGACGACGGCGTGACCGCGCTGTACCAGAACCTGCGCGACCACCTCGCCGGGCTCGGACTCTCGGTGTCAGCCGGAGTGCTGCCTGCCGTGGACGGCAAGGTGTCCACCGATGCGAGCACGGTGATCCCGGGCAACCGCGTGCGCTACCTCTCCGAGATCGCCGAGACCGTGCGCGGGTACCACGAGCAGACCGCCAAGCAGGTGGCCGCCGTGCGCAAGCGTGACCACCTGGCGGCCGCGAAGCTGGCTTTGTCCGAGTTGGACACAGTGGACGCTTCCACTGACGCGCTCGACGGTCTGCTCGCCGCGGCGGAGTCCGATGTGGACGGCGACACGACGAAGCTGCTCGAGCGGTTCCGCGCGCTGGCCGAGGAGTACCGCGAGGACGAGCTCGTGGTGCAGGTTCGCGACAAGGAACTGCGCACGCAGCTGTGGCGCGACACGTTGTCGGGCAACCGGATCCCACGCGTCGCCCTGCCGCGCTACACCGACCCCGGTGAGCTGCTGTCGTTCCTGCGCCGCGAGCACCTGCCCGGCTATTTCCCCTACACGGCGGGGGTGTTCCCGTTCAAGCGCGACGGCGAGGACCCCGCGCGCATGTTCGCCGGCGAGGGTGATGCCTTCCGCACCAACCGCCGGTTCAAGCTGCTCTCGGCCGACTCCGAGGCCAAGCGCCTGTCCACCGCCTTCGACTCCGTGACCCTCTACGGCCACGACCCCGACACCCGCCCGGACATCTACGGCAAGGTCGGCACCTCGGGCGTCTCGATCGCGACGATCGAGGACATGAAGGTGCTCTACGACGGCTTCGACCTGACCGCGCCGAACACGTCGGTGTCGATGACGATCAACGGCCCGGCCCCGACGATCCTCGCGTTTTTCCTCAACACCGCGATCGACCAGAAGCTCGACGCCTTCCGCGCGGAGCACGGCCGCGAGCCGTCCGCGGAGGAGTCAGCCGAGCTGCGCGCGTGGGCGCTGAAGAACGTGCGCGGCACCGTGCAGGCCGACATCCTGAAGGAAGACCAGGGACAGAACACCTGCATCTTCTCCACGGAGTTCAGCCTGCGCATGATGGCCGACATCCAGGAGTGGTTCATCGAGCACGCAGTGCGCAACTTCTACTCGGTGTCGATCTCGGGTTACCACATCGCGGAAGCCGGTGCGAACCCCATCTCGCAGCTGGCGTTCACCCTGTCCAACGGGTTCACCTACGTCGAGTCCTACCTCGCACGCGGCATGGACATCAACGACTTCGCGCCGAACCTGTCGTTCTTCTTCTCCAACGGGATGGACGCCGAGTACTCGGTGCTCGGCCGCGTGGCGCGCCGGATCTGGGCCGTGGCCATGCGCGAGCGCTACGGCGCCAACGAGCGGTCGCAGAAGCTCAAGTACCACGTGCAGACCTCGGGCCGCTCGCTGCACGCCCAGGAGATGAGCTTCAACGACATCCGCACCACGCTGCAGGCGCTGTGCGCGCTGTACGACAATGCGAACTCGTTGCACACCAACGCGTTCGACGAAGCGATCACCACTCCGTCGGAGTCTTCGGTGCGCCGTGCGATGGCGATCCAGATGATCATCAACAAGGAGTGGGGCCTGTCGAAGAACGAGAACCCGCTGCAGGGTTCGTTCATCATCGACGAGCTCACCGACCTGGTCGAGGAGGCCGTGCTCGTCGAGTTCGACCGCATCTCCGAGCGCGGCGGCGTGCTCGGCGCGATGGAGACCGGCTACCAGCGCGGCAAGATCCAGGACGAGTCGATCCTCTACGAGCGCAAGAAGCACGACGGCTCGCTGCCCATCGTCGGCGTCAACACCTTCCGCAACCCCCACGCGGGAGAGGACGACGTGGAGGTCGAGCTCGCCCGCGCCACGGAGGACGAGAAGCAGTCCCAGCTCGACCGCCTGGCCGACTTCCAGCACCGCCACGCCGAGGACGCCCAGCAGGCCCTCAAGGCCCTGCGCGAGGCAGCCACCCGCGGCGGCAACCTGTTCGGCGTGCTGATGGACGCCGCACGGGTGTGCTCGCTGGGGCAGATCACGGAGGCGTTCTTCGAGGTCGGCGGCCAGTACCGGCGCAACATCTGAGGCTTTCCCCGGCGACCGATCCGGTGAGCTGCCGTCCGCGAGGGGAATAGGCCGCCGCCGGATCGGGTAGAACGAGGCATGGACTTCGGGATCTCCACGTTCGTGACCGATGAAGGCATCCGCCCCGACGTGCTGGGCGAGGCGCTGGAGGAGCGGGGCTTCGACTCGCTCTTCCTCGCCGAGCACTCGCACATCCCGGTGAGCCGCGAGAGCCCTTACCCCGGCGGTGGTGGCCTGCCCGAGGAGTACAAGCGCACTCTGGACCCGTTCATCGCGCTCACGGCGGCCGCCGTGAACACCACGAACCTCGTGCTGGGCACGGGGATCGCGCTGCTGATCCAGCGCGACGTGATCCACACGGCCAAGGAAGTCGCCTCACTCGACCTGGTGTCGCGCGGGCGGGTGGCGTTCGGGGTGGGCGTGGGCTGGAACCGCGAGGAGATGGCCAACCACGGCACCGACCCGAAGACGCGGGGCGCGCTGATCGACGAGCAGATCGAGGCGCTCAAGGCCATCTGGACGCAGGACGAGGCGGCCTACCACGGCAAGCACGTGGACTTCGACCCGATCTTCGCCTGGCCCAAGCCGGTGCAGACGCCGCACCCGCCGATCTACATCGGGGGTGAGAGCCCCGCCGCCCTCAAGCGGCTGGCCGCCCACGGCGACGCGTGGATGCCGCGCCAGCACACCCCGTCCGACGAGATCAAGCGCGTGCGCGAATGGCTCGCCGAGCAGGGCCGCACCGACGTGCCGTTCACCGTTTTCGGGGGCGGAGCCGACGCCGGCGACGTGAAGCGCTTCGCCGAAGCCGGCGTGGAGCGCTACACCTTCATGCTGCCGACGCTGCCCGAAGCCGAGACGCTGGCCGCCCTCGACGACCTCGCGCGGCTCGCGGCGGACCACCGGTGAACCGTGGTTCGATGATCTCATGAAGTTCGGGATCTCCACGTTCGTGACCGACGAAGGCATCCGCCCCGACGTGCTCGGCGAGGCCGTGGAGGAGCGCGGCTTCGACTCGCTGTTCCTGGCCGAGCACTCGCACATCCCGGTGAGCCGCCGGACCCCGTATCCCGGGGGCGGCGAGCTGCCGCGGGAGTACTACCGCACGCTCGACCCGTTCGTCGCGCTCACCGCCGCCGCGGTGAACACGTCGGACCTGGTGCTGGGCACCGGGACAGCCTCGTGAAGCTCGGGATCTTCAGCTTCGTCACCGACGAGGGCATGCAGTCGCTGCACCCGCCGATCCACGTCGGCGGCAACAGCCGGCACGCGGCGCGGCGGGCGGCGCGGTTCGCGGTGGGCGGCAGGAACGAGGCTCTGCTGGAGGCGTACGCCGAGGCCGGCGTGGAGCGGGTGACGTTCCTGCTCGGCACCCGCCCCGAAGCGGAGACATTGAGCAGGCTCGACGCCCTCGTCGAGGTCGTCGGGAAGTACCGGTGAAGGAGCGGAGTTTCGCGTGAGTGACGTACAGATCGGTCTTGCGGCCGCGTTGGAGCAGTTCTCGCCGCGGGAGTCGATCCGGCTGGCGAAGGCGGCCGAGGAGCGTGGCTTCTCGGGGCAGATGGCGGCGGACCACTTCCAGCCGTGGGTGCCGCAGCAGGGCGAGGCTTCGTTCGTGTGGAGCGTGCTGGCGTCGCTGGCCGAGAACACGACCGGTGACCTGGGTCCCGGGGTGACGTGCCCCTCGTTCCGGCTGCACCCGGCGATGGTCGCGCAGGCCGCGGCGACGCTGGAGGCCACGTACCCGGGGCGGACGTGGCTGGGGATCGGGTCGGGTGAGGCGCTCAACGAGCACATCATCGGCGGCTACTGGCCCGAGGCGCCCGAGCGCGTGCGGCGCATGTTCGAGGCGCTGGAGGTGATCCGCAAGCTGTTCACCGGCAAGGACGTGAAGCACAACGGCGAGTTCTTCAAGCTGCACACCACGCGCCTGTGGACGCTGCCGGACACGCCGCCGCCGGTGTACATCGCCTCGGCCGGGCCCTACACCTCGCGCAAGACCGGCGAGCTGGCCGACGGGCTGATCACGCCGGGCGCGTCGATCGACAAGCTGGCCGGGATCCTGGAGAACTTCAACGCGGGCGCGAAGAAGGCCGGCAAGAACGGCGACGAGATGCCGAAGCTGCTGCAGGTGCACCTGTCGTGGGCCGAGGACGACGAGACCGCGTGGACCAACGCGATGGAGCAGTGGCCCAACGGGGGCATGAAGTTCCCGAAGGCCGACGTGCGCTCGCCGTTCGACTTCGCGCAGATGGCCAAGCTCGTGCGCCGGGAGGACTTCGAGGGCCGCATGGTCGTCTCGTCGGACCCCGACGTGCACCGTGCCGCGCTGCAGAAGTACGTGGACGCCGGCTTCAACCGCATCTACATCCACAACGTCGGCCGCAACCAGGACCAGTTCCTGGACGTGTTCGGCTCGCAGGTGCTGCCGAAGCTGACTGCCTGAGGTTTCGGGGGCCCGCGGGTGTCCGCGGGCCCTCACTTGTCCAGCAGCAGGTGCACCGCCAGCTCGAGGCGGTGGGCGACGTCGGCGGCCGACGCGCGGCGCGTGACCCACGCGACGAGGTTGGCCATCCACACGTCGGCGACGACGTGGAAGATGTCGCGATCGGACTCCGTGGGCTCGTCGATCCCCATGGCCTGGGCGAACATGTCCTCCATGAGCCGGCCGACGAGCTCGACCTCGGCCGCGGCCGAGGTGTCGGCGAACATGAACGCGCGCACCATCGCCTCGGTGAGGTGCGGGTCGCGTTGCATGAGCCGGGTGTTGCGGCTCAGCACGAACATCAGCCGCTCGGCGGGGGTCTCGCCCGGGATCGCGGCGCGCTCCAGCTTTTCCTGCGCCCGCTCGAACTGCCGGGCGAGGCCGGACACGAGCAGGTGGATCTTCGACGGGAAGTAGCGGTAGAGCGTGCCCAGCGCGACGTCCGCCTTCTCCGCGACGGCCCGCATCTGCACGGCGTCGTAGCCGCCCTTGGCGGCCAGCGCGAGCGTGGCGTCGATGATGCGGCGGCGGCGGTCGCGCTGGGCCGCGGAGCCGAACTCTTCGCCGATCGTGCCCAGTCCGGTGCGTTTCGCCGCCGGAGCCTTCGCCTTGCCCGGCATCGGCCTTCTCCCGTCTTGCGGAACTCGTTCCAGTTCTGCGTTCAGCGTACGTTCCCTGGCGAAACGTTCGGCTCTCGACTGGCTGGCCGAAAAACGGTAACACGTTCTTCTGAGGTGCTGTGCCGCGCCGAGGCCGCGAAAGCCCCGGTCCCGGACGCGGCGACGGCCCGCACCACGCGATCGCCGCGGCTTCTGCGGCACCACCCAAGGCCTGCTCTCCGCGACCACCGGACGGGTGCTCGGCCTGCCGCGCTGCGCCGTTGTCGTACCCCTGCCCTACGGTGCTCAGCGTGGAGTTCGGCGCGCACACCCAAGCCACCTACCTTCCCTCGGATCCGCCGCGGGAGGGTGTGCTGGCGTTGTGGGGCGACGGGGTCGCGGGAGACACCGCGATCGAGCTCGTGCTGCCCCACGACAAGAAGTTCGCGCGCACCAAGGTCGAGGCCCGGCTGGTGCCGCTGGCGCGGGCCATCCCGCGGCTGCTGGTGGTGCCCGACGACGTGAGCGCGGCGATCGCGGCGTGGTCGGCCGCCGTCAACGCGGGGGTCAATCTCGTGGCGCGCGGGCGGTTGCGGCCGGCGTTGACGCCCGGCGGGGTGGGCAGCTGGCGCGTGGGTCCGCTCGACGGGGCCGACGAGGAGCTGCTGCGGGGGCTGGCGTCGGCGTTGCCGCCCGAAGCGCACGCGTTGCCGTTGTCCGGGGTGAAGCGGATCAGGTTGCATTCGCCGGAGTCACTGGTCAGGGCGTTGTGGGACGCGGCGGCCGACGTGCTCGTGCGCAGCCCCGCCGCGGCGGTCGGGGCGGGTGGGCCGGCGTTCGCGGAGGCCGAGCCGACGTTGGTGGGGCCCGAGGGCGCCGCGTGGCTCGGTGAGCTCGAGGCCCGCGGGCCGCACGGCGCGCAGCTCATCCTGCGCGTCGAAGCGGGGGAGGACGACCAGTTCGCGGGCGCGCTGGCCGTGCGGTCGGCGCTGGAGCCGAGCCTGGTCGTCGAGGCGGAGACGCTGTGGGACGCGCCCGACGCCGTGCTGCAGCGACTCGGCGAGCAGGTCGAGACGCAGCTGCTGCTGGGCCTGCGCCGCGGCGCGCGGGCGTGGTCGCCGTTGGGCCGGGTGCTGGCCGAGGCGGCGCCGACGCGGCTGGCCTTGTCCGACGACGACGTGGTCGACCTGCTCGGCGCGGGCGGGCGCGACCTGGGTGGCGCGGGCATCGAAGTGCTGTGGCCCAAGGATCTCTTCGCCGGTGAAGTCCGCGCGAAGGCCAGCGCGACGCAGGCGCCGGCCGGCGAGGGCGGCCCCGCGTTCCCGCTCACGGGCCTGCTCGAGTTCCGCTGGCGCCTGTCGCTGGGCGGCGCCGAGCTCACCGACGAGGAGGTCGCCGCCCTCGCCGAGGCCAAGCGTCCGCTCGTGCGCCTGCGCGGCCAGTGGGTGAAGCTCGACCCGCGCCTGCTCGCCCGCGTGCGCGCCAAGCGCAACCGCAAGCTCACCGGGGCGGAGGCGCTGGCCGCGGCTCTCACGGGGGAGCTCGAGATCGATGGCGAAACGGTCGAGTTCGCCGCGCAGCCCGCGCTCGCCGGCCTGGTCCAGCGGCTCAAGGAGCGCGACCCCGAGCCGGTCGGGCCGCCCGCGGACCTCTCCGCGACGCTGCGCCCGTACCAGCTCGCGGGCCTCGGCTGGCTCGCCACCATGACCGGCCTGGGCCTCGGCGCCTGCCTCGCCGACGACATGGGCCTGGGCAAGACCATCCAGCTCATCGCCCTGCACCTGCACCGCCGCGCGCTCGGCGCCGGGCCCACGCTGGTGGTCTGCCCGACGTCGCTGCTCGGCAACTGGGAGCGCGAGTTCGCGAAGTTCGCGCCCGCGGTCCGCGTGCGTCGTTTCCACGGCGGCAGCCGTCACCTCGACGACCTGCTGCCCGACGAGGTCGTGCTCGCCACCTACGGCGTGGTGCGCCGAGACCGCGCGACACTGTCCGAAGTGGACTGGGGCCTCGTCGCCGCCGACGAGGCCCAGCACGTGAAGAACCCGTTGTCCGCCACGGCGAAGGAGCTGCGCAAGGTGCCCGCTGCCGCGCGGGTGGCGCTCACCGGCACCCCGGTGGAGAACCGGCTCACGGAGCTGTGGTCGCTCATGGACTGGACCACGCCCGGTCTGCTCGGGCCGCTCGACCGCTTCCGCCGCGCCGTCGCGCGGCCCATCGAACGCGACCGCGACAAGTCCGCGACCGAGCGCCTGGCCACGACCGTGCGGCCCTTTCTGTTGCGGCGCAAGAAGACCGATCCGGACATCGCGCCCGAGCTGCCGCGCAAGACCGAGACCGACCGGTTCGTGCCGCTCACTTCGGAGCAGGTCACGCTGTACGAGGCCGTCGTGCGCGAGAACCTGGCCGAGATCCGCGAGTCGCAGGGCGTGCAGCGGCGCGGGCAGGTGCTGAAGCTGCTCACCGAGCTCAAGCAGATCTGCAACCACCCCGCGCAGTTCCTCAAGGAGAGCGGCGGAGTCCTCAGTGGACGCTCGGGCAAGCTCGCCGCGTTCGAGGAGCTGCTCGACGTGATCCTCGACGAGGGTGACAGTGTGCTCGTGTTCAGCCAGTACGTACAGCTCTGCCGCCTGCTCGAACGCCGCCTCGCCGACCGCGGGCTGCCCGTCGCGCTGCTGTCGGGCGAGGTCGGGCCGAAGCGGCGCGACGAGCTGGTGGCGTCGTTCCAGTCGGGTGAGGTGCCGGTGTTCCTGTTGTCGCTCAAAGCCGGCGGCGTCGGGCTCAACCTCACGCGCGCCACGCACGTGATCCACTACGACCGCTGGTGGAACCCGGCCGTGGAGGACCAGGCGACCGACCGCGCGTACCGGATCGGGCAGGACCGGCCCGTGCAGGTCCACCGGCTCATCGCCGAGGGCACGCTGGAGGAGCGCATCGCGACGGTGCTGGAGTCGAAGCGCGGGCTGGCCGAGGCCGTGGTCGGCGCGGGGGAGGACTGGATCACCGAGCTGTCCGACGAGCAGCTCGCCGACCTGGTCCGGCTCGGTGGCGGCTGATGCGCGGCCGGCGCCGGACTTTCGGCAACACGTGGTGGGGCCACGCCTGGGTGGAGGCGCTGGAGCAGCGCGCGAGCGTGGACCCGAACCGCCTGCCGCGCGGGCGCACGTACGCGCGGCAGGACACCGTGAGCGAGCTGCACGTCGGGGCCGGGAAGATCACCGCGCGGGTCCGCGGCAGCCGGCCCGAGCCGTACCGCGTCACGATCCGCACGCGGGAGTTCTCGCCGGAGCAGTGGGCGGCGCTGCTCGACGTCGTCGGCCGCCGCCTCGGCCACACCGCCGCGCTGCTCGACGGCGAGCTGCCCGAGGAGCTGGCCGTCGCCGCCCGCGAGGCGGGCGCCGACCTGCTGCCGGGGCCCGGTGACCTGCGGCCGCGCTGCTCGTGCCCCGACGATGCCAACCCGTGCAAGCACGTCGCCGCCGTCTACTACGTGGTGGCCGACGAGGTCGACGCCGACCCGTTCGTGCTGTTCAAGCTCCGCGGCCGCCCCCGCGACGAGGTGCTCGCCCGCCTGCGCACACTGCGCGCGCCCGACCACCCGCGGCCCGTGAAGGTGCGCGACCCGGGGCTCACCCCTGGCCGCGCGTACGCCCGCCGCGTCACCGCCGTGCCCCGCTTGCCGCCCGTGCCCGACGTCGCCGGCCCGCCGGCCGTCCTCGACCTCGACCCGCCGCCCAGCACGGGCTGGACGGCCGCCACCCTGGCCACCCTCGCCGCCGACGCCGCCTCCCTCGCCCGCGACCTGCTGGTCTCCGGCCCCGCCGCCACCGACCTGACCTTCGACGAGGACCTCGCCCGCCGCGCCGCCCGCCCCGGCGCCGACCTGCCCGCCCTGGCCCAGGCGGCCGCCCTCGGGCTCGCCGAGCTCACCACCTGGGCCCACACCTGGCGCTCCGCGGGCCGCCCGGGCCTCTCCGCCCAGCGTGACGTGTGGTCACCGGGCCCGGGCCCCCTCGCCGAAGCCCGCGCCTGCCTCGCCGACACCGGCGTCGGCGACCCGATCACGACGTGGCGCAACCGCGTGACCCAGGGCCCACTGCAACTGCGCTACGGCCGCGACCACCGCTGGTACCGCTTCGTGCGCACCGGCTCGGGCTGGCAGCTCGACGGTCCACCGGCGACCAGCCCTCTGGACGTCGCCTACCCGCCCGCCTGATCCACCGACCCCCGCAACTCCACACAGCACCCACCCGAAGGCGGATCCACCAGCACCGCATCCACCCCCGGCACCTCGAGCCCCGCCACGATCCCCCCGAGATACGCCTGGTTGATCCCGCACACCAGGTCCGGAGCCTGCCCGGCCAGCGGGTGGAACGGGCAGTTGCGCAACCGCACGCACGTCGGCGTCTCGCGGCGCGGCTCGAAGCCCTGGCTGGCCAGCACGGTCTCCGTGAGCGTCAGGCCGCGTTCCACACCGAGGCGGCCGGGTCGCAGTTCGTCGCGTTCGGTCGCGCCCAGGGCGGTGCCGCGGGCGGCGGCCACGCGCAACGCCGAGTCGCGGGCGGTTTCGCCCTCGGCTTCGGTGACGACGGCGTCCAGGAGGATGTCGGCGAGGACGCCGTGGCGGCGGGGCGGGATGGTGACCGCGAAGTCGGTGTCGGCCGGTTCGTAGACCTTCGGCGTGCGCCCGACCTTGCGGATGCCGCCGACCGCCTCGTACCGCGAGCGCAGCAGACCGGCGTCCACGAGCTTGTCGAGGTGGAACGCCGCGAGCTTGCGGGAGATCCCGACCGATGCGGCGGCCTCGTCGCGCGTGACGGGATGACCCGAGCCGCGGATGAACGTGTACATCCCCCGGCGCAGGTCCTCCTCCAGCGCCGCCACGGCCCTGATCGCCGGGACGGCGGGCTCAGTCGTCACGCCTCCACGATAACGCCCATGACCGTGTCCACAAGCAGTGCCACGTCCTGTTGAACTGCTCACCTTGACCTGCGTCACGAATAAGACCAATACTCATGGACGAAAACCGCCGATCCCAAGGGGTTCCCATGCACTCCGGCTCTGCTCTCCACGTCGTCCACGAACCCGATCCCGGCGTCGACCTGGCCGCGGCGACGCGCGCCGCGGGCGATTTCCTCCGGGCGCTCGGCATCGGGCTGGACACCGAGAGCCTGCGGGGCACGCCGGCGCGCATGGCTCGCGCGTACGTGGAGCTGTTCACCCCGCGCTCGTTCGACCTCACCACCTTCCCCAACGACGAGGGTTACGACGAGCTGGTGCTGGCCCGCGACATCCCCGTGCGGTCGGTCTGCGAGCACCACCTCCTGCCGTTCACGGGCGTCGCGCACGTCGGGTACCTGCCGGGTGAACGCATCCTCGGCCTGTCGAAGCTGGCGCGCGTGGTCGAGCACTTCGCGTGCCGGCCGCAGGTGCAGGAGCGGCTCACGAAGCAGGTCGCGGGCTGGCTCGGTGAGCAGCTCAGCCCGAAGGGCGTCGGTGTGGTCATCGAGGCCGAGCACTCGTGCATGACGTTGCGCGGCGTACAGGCCACCGGGTCCAGCACGGTCACCTCGACATTGCTGGGTACGTTGCGGGAGGATGCCCGCTCACGCCAGGAGTTCTTCGCACTCACCGGCGTCAACGCATGAAAGGAGTTGTTCCCTTTGCCAGAGCAGGGTTTTGTCATCGTCGGCGCGGGCCTCGCCGGAGCCAAGGCCGCTGAAGCACTCCGCAGCCAGGGGTTCACCGGACGGGTGACGCTCGTCGGCGACGAACCCGAGCGGCCCTACGAGCGCCCGTCGCTGTCCAAGGACTTCCTCGCCGGCAAGGCCGAGCGTGAAAGCCTCTTCGTGCACGAGGAGGGCTGGTACGCCGAGCACGACGTCGACCTGCGCCTCGGCGTCGCGGCGACGGAGATCGACCGCGAGAACCACGTGGTCCGCCTCGACGGTGGCGAGGTCGTGGCCTACGACAAGCTGCTGCTGGCCACCGGTTCGACCCCGCGCCGCCTGCCGATTGCGGGCGCCGACGCCGAGGGCGTGCACTACCTGCGCCGCCTCGGCGACTCCACGAGGCTCAAGGAGACGCTCACCGCGGGCACGCGCTTGGCCGTGATCGGCGCCGGCTGGATCGGCCTCGAGGTCGCGGCCGCCGCGCGCGAGGCCGGAGCCGAGGTGACCGTGCTCGAGGTCGCCGAGCTGCCGCTGCTGGCCGTGCTGGGCCGCGAGGTCGCCACCGTGTTCGCCGACCTGCACCGCGCGCACGGCGTCGACCTGCGCTTCGGCGTCCGCGTCGAGGCCATCACCACCGACGGCGGCAAGGCCACCGGTGTCCGCCTCGCCGACGGCACGGTGGTCGCCGCCGACGCCGTGCTGGTCGCCGTGGGTGCTGCGCCCAATGTCGAGCTCGCGCAGGCCGCGGGCCTGACCGTGGACAACGGCGTGGTCGTCGACTCGTCGCTGCGCACCTCCGACCCGGACATCTTCGCGGCCGGCGACATCGCCGCCGCGCTGCACCCGACGCTCGGCGAGCACGTGCGCGTGGAGCACTGGGCCAACGCGCTCAACCAGCCCGCCGTGGCCGCCGCCGCGATGGCCGGCCAGGACGCCGCCTACGACGAGCTGCCGTACTTCTTCACCGACCAGTACGACCTGGGCATGGAGTACCACGGCCACGTCACCCCCGGCGGCTACGACCGCGTCGTCTTCCGCGGCGACGTCGAGGCCCGCGAGTTCATCGCCTTCTGGCTGCGCGACGGCCACGTGCTGGCCGGCATGAACGTCAACGTCTGGGACGTCGGCGACCAGCTCAAGGCCCTCATCCGCGCCGAAGGCCCGATCGACGCCGACCGGCTCGCGGACGTGAACGCCCCGCTCGAACCCTGAGCTACCGGTCCGCGGCGGCCCACGCCCGGTAGGTGTGGTCGAGGAACCGTTCCACGCCCCGCACGACGTGGGCGCTGCGGATCGAGGGGAAGATGTCGAACGCGTGCTGCGCGCCCGCGAGCTCGGCGTAGGCCACGGGTTGCTTGGACGCAGCCCGGAGCCGGTGCACGAACTCGCGGGCTTCCTCGACGGGCACGAGCGAGTCGTTGCGGCCGTGGATCACGAAAAACGGCGGCGCCTCGCCGGACACGCGGTCGAGCGGAGACGCGGCCAGGTAGTCGTCGAGGTGCGCCACCGGGTCGCGGTCGGGCGCGAAGATCCGCCGGGCCAGCAGGCTTTCGAGCCGGTACTGGCTCATCGCCGCGCCACTGGTCGCCGCGATGTCGTACACGCCGTAGTGCGGCACGCAGGCCTGCACACTCGTGTCGGCCTCGGGGAAGTCCGGCTGCAGCGCCGGGTCGTTCTGGCTCAGGGCCAGCAGCGCCGCGAGGTGCCCGCCCGCCGAACCGCCGGTGACGGCCACGAACCGCGGATCCCCGCCGTAGGACTCGATGTTCGAGCGGATCCACGCCAGCGCACGCTTCGCGCCTTCCACGTGCGCGGGCCAGCGGTGCGCGGGCGAGAGCGGGTAGTTGATGGCCACGCACACCCAGCCGCGCCGCGCGAGGTGGCGCATGAGGGGCTGGCCCTGCTCGTCCTTGGTGCCGATCGTCCACGCGCCGCCGTGGATCTGCAGCAGCACGGGCGCGCCGGTCACCGGCTTCGCGGGCCGGAACACGTCGAGCAGGAACCGCTTGCCACCCGGGGCGTACGGGATGTCCCGTTCGCGCACCACGTCCGGGTCGTGGTTGCCGCGGAACGGCAGCACGAGCTGGCCCCACGGCGTCGCCAGGTCGTCGGGGCTCGGCGGGTGCGCCAGCCGCGTCGAGTAGTCCGGGCCGAGGGCCTCGGTGAGCGCCGACTCGACCTCACCGCGGGCTTTCTGCGCCGTGGCCACGAGCGCACCCAGCCCGGCGGCCGACAGCGCGGCCAGCGCGACCCCGGCTTTCGAGCGCCGCAGCCCGTGGCGCGCGACGTGCTGGGCGGTGTCCAGCGCGGTGAGCGCGAGCAGGTGCGGGGCCAGCTCGTCGGTGAGCCAGGCGGAGAAGAACACCGGGATCGACGTGAGACGGTTACGTGGCGGGCGCAGGGCGACGGCGGTGAGGCCGAGCTGCGCGGCCCGCCGGGTGAGGAAGGCCGGTTTCACCTTCCCGATGTTACCGCCGCAAACCGCCCCGTCCGCCGTTCTGGCTACTGTGCTGATCGCTGCCAACCCGGCCACAGCCACGGCGGGAACGGTCGCCACGTGCGATAACGCGCGGTTTGCGAACCCGCCTGCTTTCGGCCGGATTGGTAGCCTGACTGCATGCAGCGACTGAGCGGCCTGGACGCGAGTTTCCTCTACCTGGAGACCCCCGCGCAGGTCCTGCACGTCTGCGGGCTGCTCACGCTCGACGGCTCCACCATCCCCGGCGGCTACTCGTTCGCCGAACTCCAGCGCCGGCTTTCCGAGCGGGTCGCGTTGATTCCGGAATTCCGCCGCAAACTGCACAATCCACTCTGGAACCTCAGCCACCCGGTGTGGGTCGAGGACGAGGACTTCGACCTCGACAACCACGTGCACCGCATCGGGGTGCCCGCGCCCGGCGACGACCGCGAGCTGGCCGAGCTGTGCGCCCACATCGCCGGGCAGCAGCTCGACCGCGCGCACCCGCTGTGGCAGTTCTACGTGATCGAGGGCCTCAAGGACGGCAGCATCGCCGTGCTCATCAAGATGCACCACGCGAGCATCGACGGCGTCGGCGGCGCCAGCCTGATCACCTACCTCGCGGGGCTCGAACCCGAAGCGCCGCTGCCCGAGATCCCGCGCGAGAAGCGGTACAACGGCGGCCTGCCCACGCGCGTCGAGATCCTGCGCGAAAGCGTCGAAGGCCTGGTGCACCGCCCGGCCGAGATGGCCCGGCTGCTGCCCGAGCTGCTGGAGCTCGTGCCGCGCTGGCTCGGCAAGACGTTGCGCGGCAAGGGGATGCCGGTCCCGTTCACCGCGCCCCGCACGTCGCTCAACGGCACGATCACCGGCCACCGCAGCACCGCCTTCGCACAAGTTGACCTCGAAGACGTGAAGCGCGTGAAGAACGCCTTCGGTGTCACGGTCAACGACGTGGTGCTGGCGCTCGTGTCCGGTGCGCTGCGGCAGTTCCTGCTCGGCCGCGGCGAGCTGCCGGAGGACCCGCTGGTGGCGACCGTGCCGGTGTCGGTGCACGAGCGCACCGAACGCGACCACGGCAGCAACAAGGTGTCGGCCTTCTTCGCCTCGTTGCCCACCCACCTGGGTGATCCGGCCGCGCGCGTGTTCTTCCTCGCCGAGGCCAACCGGCTGTCGAAGGACCACCACTACGACATCGACGCCGACATGCTCGCCGACTGGGCCCAGTTCTCCCCGGCCACGGTGTTCGGGCTCGGCGTGCGCGCCTACTCGTCGCTGCGGCTGGCCGAGCGTCACCCGGTGGTGCACAACCTGATCATCTCCAACGTGCCCGGCCCGCAGGTGCCGCTCTACCTGCTCGGTGCCCGCGTCACCGGCCTGTTCCCGCTCGGCCCGGTCTTCCACGGCGCCGGGCTCAACATCACGGTGTTCTCCTACGAGGGCAAGGTCGGTGTCGGCCTGCTCGGCGCGAAGGAGCTCGTGAAGGACCTGTGGCCGCTGGCCGAAGCCCTGCCCGAGGCGATGACGGAGCTGCTGAAGGCTTCACCGGCGTGATGGTCACTCCGGCATCCGCTCGGCCCCCGCGGCCCGAGAGCCGGGCGCCGGGAACGGGTCGGCGAAGTACTGCGTTTCGTGCGTGACGAAGCCATCGGCGAACTCCATGACGCTCACCGAGTGCGTGGGCGCGCCGTCGTAGGTGATCACGCACTCGCTGACCCAGAGCGCCCCGCCGCCGGTGATCCGGCTGATCGGCCAGCCTGACCGCCTCACGCCTTCCGGCGGCGTTTCGCGGGCTGCGCGGTGGTCTTCTTCTTGGCCAGATATGGAATGTCGGCGAACTTGAGCGTGGCCTGCAGGCTGTGCACCGCGCGGTCGAGGCGCAGCAGCGCGACCTGCGACAGCGTGAACAGTTCGTCGACGTGCCACGCGCGCCCCGCGGCGGCGAGCACGACGGTGTCCGGTGCCTCGGTGAGCACGCGGCCCTGGTCCAAAGTGGACACCTTCCCGGCCAGCTGGGCCAGTGCTTCCGGCTCGTCGTGCAGTGCTTCGGCCGACACCAGCGCTTGTGTGTAGAGGTGGCTCGCCGCCGTCGCGCGGCCGAGCCACTTCACGTGGATCAGCTCGTTGCCGGGGCCCAGCAGATCGCACAGCTCGAAGCGCGGGTGCAGGGGTGTGGTCGCGGTGTCGCGGTCGAGGCACAGGTAGCCGTCGAGCGTGGCGACCTGGCGGCAGTACCGGTTCTCGTCGTCGGGTTGGCCGCTGGGTTTCCACGTGAGGTCCGGCCACTCGTACTTGCGCGCCAGCAGCTGCGCGACCTGCTCGCGCATCTGTTCCACGTACGTTTCGCCGATGCGGTACCAGCGGCCCTGGTGGAACACGTACCGCGTGTGCCCGATGGTCGTCTCGAACACGAGCCACTTCGCGACCTGCACGGGTGACCCGGTTTCCTCCTCGCCGGCCTCGTCGGCGCAGGTGACCACGCGCCCGGCGCGCAGGGCTTTCACGCGCTTGTCCTCGGGCAGCCGAGCGAGCCGGCTCGTGAGGTGGTCGAGTTCGAGCCGCGACTCGACGTGCAGCGGCCCGCCGGAGCCCAGGCCGGTGATGCGGAACGAGCCGGCGTTCTCGGCGTCGTTCACCGAGGACGCGGGCCACGCGAGGCCCAGCGCCGCGTCGGTGTCCCCGCCGAGGGCTTCGGCCAGGCGCTGTTCCAGCGTCGGCACGAGCCGGTGGTGGCGCTCGAGCGGGCGGGTCTGCGCCACGAACCGCAGTGCCGACTCGCCGTCGGGCTCGTCGACCACCGCGCCCACGGCGTCGAGATCCGCCAGGAATGCCTGTGGTTCCTTGGCAAGCGGGAGGTAGAGCGAGTTGCCGACGCGGATCCGGTAGCGCTTGCCGGTCACGCGCCCGTAGGTGAGATCGGTCAGGTCCGCCGAACCCGCCAGCCGGTTCACGAGATCGCCGTAGGGCTCCAGCCGGAACGCGGAAAGCTCGCCCCCGCCCGGGATCGAGATCTGCGTGGCCCGCGCCGACACGTCGAGCGCGGCACTCGACACCAGCCCGAGGTCGAACGGGTCGAGGCGGCGGATCCCGAACAACAGCCCGAAACCCTGCTCCACGTACTCGTCGTTGAGCACCAGGTGCCCGGCGCCCCAGGACACCGCGTATGTCCAAGGTGGACGCGGCACGAGCAGCACGGCGAACGGCAACGTCGAGGAGAGGTCGAGTTCGTTGCCGGTCAACGCACTCGCGTGCGGCAGCCACTGCGGGATCTCGGTGTGGAACGCGCCGGCGACGAGCCTCGCGCGCGTGCCGGAGAGGTCCACCGCCGTGTCGGTGGTGACCTGCTCGGGTTTGAGCGACACCAGCAGATCGGACTCGGCGCCGGTGCTGTCGAGACGGAAGAGGGAGACGGGTCGGCTGGGTGCGGACGGGGCAGGCATGACCACCACCGAAGAGTGCTGACGCGTGCGAAGGTCCGATCAGAATGCGTGATTTCGTCGTCGCGGGGGTTAATCACGGAGAGCGAACGCGGTGCGGAATGGTGAAGTTCACCTTAAGCGGGGTTTCCTGATTGCCTCGATCGCGCAATGATACCGTGATGTGGCGCCGGGAGGGGAGCGTTTACGGCATCGCGAAACATCGGTTTCGGCGCAGCTCAGACGTCCAGCGGGTAATCCATTGGTGTCGAATGTACCTACCTGGAATGGCCATTCCGAGAATTCGCTCACATGACTCGAACGGACCTGTCGCGCGGGGTTCTCCTGGGCTGTCCGGGTCGGTTTCGCCGCATTTCCATGACGCTGTGTGACAGCGGCCGCCGGACCGCGTGCGGAACGATAGGCCGCCCGGGTTTCCGCCACGCCGGAGCGCGGTTCGCGCTGCGGCTTGTGTCCGTCTACCCTTGCCTAGTCGTTTTCCGGTCGGCCCGTCCTGGGGGCAGCATGATGACAGTCCCGTCGTTCGCACACGGCGACCGTCTCACCCGTCGGGACCTGGAGGCGATCACGGATGAACGCCATCGGTACGAACTGGTGGACGGGACGCTTCTGGTGAGCCCGTCCCCGCGTCCGCTGCACCAGAGGGTGGTCGCGCGTCTGCTCGCGGCGCTCACACCGGTGTGCCCCGAGGATTGCGAGGTGCTGCCGGCACCGGTCGACGTCGTGCTCGACGAGTTCACCGTGATGATCCCCGACGTGGTGATCGGCCGGCGCGAGACCTTCACCGAGCGCGCACTCGTGGGTGTGCCCGTGCTCGCCGTGGAGGTCGTGTCCCCGTCCAGCCGCTACATCGACCGCCACCTCAAGCCCGCCCGCCTCGCGGCGGCCGGCTGCCCGTTCTACTGGGTCATCGAGCCCCGTGAGCCCACCATCAGCTGCTTCCGCATCGAGGGCACCGAATACGTGCTCGACGCCGAGGCGACCGGCGAGGAGATCGTGCGCCTCGAGGTGCCCTACCGCATCGACCTCAGCCCCGCCGCCCTCGTTTCC
Source organism: Amycolatopsis sp. NPDC004368 (assembly GCF_053602515.1). Classification (NCBI taxonomy): domain Bacteria; kingdom Bacillati; phylum Actinomycetota; class Actinomycetes; order Pseudonocardiales; family Pseudonocardiaceae; genus Amycolatopsis; species Amycolatopsis sp. NPDC004368. Next base: position 70,176 of record NZ_JBSGDT010000027.1, read on the forward strand.
AGCTACTGAGCCTTGAGCTCTCGAGTCTCACGCCGAGCCGGGCTCCTGCTCCCGGCTCGTCTCCCGGTCGGCGATCGCCGCGTGCACCGACGTGCACGCCGCCATCAGCGCCGGAACGAACTGGCCGGCCGCGAGCACGCACGCGGTGTGCCCGGCCGGGATCTCGTACGTCGCCGCGCCCGGGATGCGCCGCGCCAGCGATCGCTGGTGCGCGGGGGCGATGAAGCCGTCGCGGCTGGTCACGACCACCGACGTCGGCACGCGCAGCGTGTGCAGCCACGGCGACGAGTCGAACCGGCCGATCTCGTCGAGCGCGACGGCGATGGCCCAGGGGCTGGTGGACCGGAACTCCGCGAGGGCCCAGCGGTGGTCTTCCAGGCGGGCGAGCCGCTCGCGACGGGGTTCACCGGGCACGAGGCCGATCTTGGCCTGGTCGCGCATGAGCTGCAGCGTGCGCCCGAACAGGTCGAGCGCCACGCGCTGGCGCACGCCGCGGCGGAAGTGGCTGGCCGTGGAGCACAGCACGAGCCCGGTCACACGGTCGGGCTGCTGGTGGGCGACGAGCTGGCCGACCATGCCGCCCATCGAGTAGCCGGCGATCATGAACCGCTTGAGGTCGAGCGCGTCGGCCACCGCCACCACGTCGTCGGCGCAGTCCTGCAGCGAGAACTCGTGGGAGCGGATGCCCTGCCCGTGCCAGCGCTGGTCGAACACGACCACGCGGTAGTGCGCGGAGAGCCTCTGCAGCACCGGGTACCAGGTGAGCAGACCGGTGCACGCCACCGAGTGCAGCAGGATGATCGCGGGCGCCTGCCGCGGGCCGACGTCGACCACCACGGTCTGGCCGCGCCCGGGCAGGGACAGCGGCTCCGGGTCCGGCACCCCGGCGGTGGACGGGATCGTGGCCAGCCGCCGGGTGGCCTGCCAGCCGACGTCGCTCAGCGCGCCCAGGAGAACTTGTTCCGCACCCACGTGGACTCGGCGCCCCTTCTGTCTCGACGGCGTGTTCACCTTCTGGAGTACCCGGTTGCCGAAGCTCTCGGGGTTGCCGATCCCGCTCCTTCCGGGTCGGGTTGGAACGTGTTCCACTTGAGGTCGCCCTCCGGAGGAAGGGGACCGGTGTGGACTTCACCCCAGACGATACGCAGGCCGAGATCGCCGCGCTGACCGCGCGGGTGTTCGGCATCGTCCGATGTGGACGTCGCGGTGCTGTACGTGCCGAGGCAACCAACGGAGCTGGGCTTCGGGGGCCGGCTCGGCGACGCGTACCTCCAGGGCGTCTCGACCAGTGGGCGGCCTGACTTCGGTCACTGACAGCGACGCATACCCTGGCCCCGTACGGTACGGATTTCCCCGCCGTAACTCTTGTGGGGCAACGACTTTCACCTCTTTGCTGGCTGGCGCCGACCCTTCGGGGGATGCCACGGTGGAACCCGGATCAACGACGCAGCGTGAAAGCAGGCACGAGTGATGTCGGACTCGCCATGACCACTCCGGTGCTGCTGGCGTGGCTGCTCACCGCGGTCTTCGCCGTGCTCGCCCTGCCCTGCGTCCTGCGGCTCGTGCGCCTCGACTACGCCCGCCTCGGCTCCGGCGTCCGCCACGGCGACCTGGCCGAACTGCTGCTCGTGGTCGCGATGGTGGCCATGATCTCGCCCGTCGGCGGCCCCATCCCCGCCGCCGGCTGGCAAGCCGTGTTCGCGCTCACCGCGGCCTGGTTCGGCTTCGCCTGGTGGCGCGGCCGCGGCGGCGGAGTGCCGGGCTGTGGCCACCACGCCCTCTCCGCCGCGGCCATGCTGTACATGGTCACCGCCATGCCCCACGACGGCATGACCCACGGCCCGTGGCTCACGATGTCCTCAATGGACACCCGGCTCGCGCTGCCCGTGCTCGCGGTGCTGGGCGCGGTGTACTTCGTGGCCGACGCCGCGCGTTCGGGCGTGGTCGCGTTGCGCTTGCGCGAGGGGGCGACCCCCGGCTCGACCTCGCGGACGGTGTGCCGGGCGGTGATGGGTGCGGGTATGGGGTACCTGCTGCTCGCCGCGGTGTGACGGACTGTCGCCGGTTGGGCTGCGGACAGCCCCTCAGCCGAGCCGGCGAACCTCACCGTCACCAGGCGGTGTCCCCAGGTCCGGCAGCTCGCTCGCCGGGTGCTCGTCCACCCACTTGCGCGCCGCGGCGACGTCGCGGTCCAGGGCCTCGATCAGTTCCTCGCCGGAGTTGTACTTCTGCTGCTCCCGCAGGTGCGCGCCGAGCCAGACGGTGAGCGTCTCGCCGTACAGGTCGCCCTTGAAGTCGAGCAGGTGCGCCTCGAGGAGGCGATAGCCGTCGGCGCCGTAGTACGTGGGGCGGCGCCCGACGGAGACGGCGGCGGCCACGTGCGTGCCGTCGGCGCGTTCGGCCCAGCCGGCCCACACGCCGTCGCCGACCTGGCCGCTCTGGTTGCGCAACGCGATGTTCGCGGTGGGGAAGCCCAGCTCGCGGCCACGCTTGTCGCCCGGCTCCACCGGACCGCGGACCACGAAGAAGGTGCCGTCGTCTTCACCCAGCGCGTGCTCGTCCGCCATCCGCCGTCCCGTCCCTGTTCCGGTGTCCTTCCCGACAACCGTAATACTGGCGTTCGGCTCAGCGTGGCACGAGCACTGTGTCGGACAGCACAGGCGCTCCGTCACGCTGCGCAGCCGTGGTGATCACGAGCAGGAGCGCTCGCTCCGGGCGAAGATCCTCGCCCGCGCGGTCCACAGTGGACTCTCGGCTCGACGGCGGCACCCGCCAAGCTGACGCTCATCGAACGGTTCTGAATGGGCCGGTCACCACACCACCCAGCCGCAGGGACGGTGTGGTGACCGGCGGAAGGGGGCGGCCGCCGCGCACAGCCACCCCCGGCTCTCACCGCGCGTAGTCCTGCGCGGTGTGGTTCTCGGCAGTGTCGAACTCGGCAGCGTCGAATTCATCCGCGAACTGCGCGTAGAACTCCTGCGTGTCGAACCGCTCGTCGACGTCCTCGGGCCACGTGTCCACGTGCTCGGGCTCGATCGCGGCCGGCGGGTACGACGGCGCAGGCAGCCGCCGCTCGAGCTCGGCCGTCCAGTCCAGCATCGCGCGCGGCCGGTCCCAGGCCGTGATCCCGACGAGCTGCCCGCCGCGGATGAACCCGGTGATGCCGTCGGCGAGTGACACTGTGTCCTCACCGAGCGAGGGCAGCCCCGCCATCTGCAGCCGCACGTCGTAGAGCGTCGACCACGCCCGCGGCAGCGGTGCGAACGGCGTGGCCGCCGACCGGCCCGCGATCAGGTTCTCCGCCGCTGCCCGCGCCGATTCCACGGCGTTGATCCAGTGCTCGACGCGCCGTGGCACCTCGTCGAACCGCAGGTTGGGCCAGCGCGCGAGGTCGCCCGCCACCACCACGTCCTCGGCGCCCTCGGCGAACAGCGCCGGGTCGCACAACACGCCGTCGGAGACGTCGAGGCCCGAGCCCCGCAGGTAGTCGACGGCGGGCACGCTGCCGATGGCGAGCACCACGCAGCTCGCCACGAGCAGCTTGTTGTTCGTCAGGTGCAGGCCCACGGTGTCGTCGGTGCTGATCCAGTGCCGCACCTCCGAACCCATCGCGAGCTTCGTGCGGTGTTCGTGGTGCAGCTTCACCACGGCGTCGGAGATCCGGGTGCCGAAGCGGTGCAACGGCGCTTTCGCGTGGCCGACGAGCGTGACGTCGCGGCCGAGGTGGCGCATGCTCGCGGCGAACTCGTTGCCGATCAGCCCGCCGCCGATCACCACCGCCGGTTTGTTGCTGGCGTGCAGGCACCGCCGCACGGCCAGCGCGTCGTCGATCGTCCGCAGCACCCGCACGCGCGGGTCGTGGCGCGGGGAGCCCGGCAGGTGCCGCGGCACGACGCCGGTGGCCAGCACGAGCCCGTCGTACCAGAGCGATTCGCCGCCGGGCAGGTGCACGACGCGTTCGACGGTGTCCAGGTGCGTCGCGCGCGTGCCGAGCCGCCAGTGGACGTCGAGGTCGCGGTAGGCCCGCAGCGTGGTGTCGGGTGGGCGGGCCGCGCCCATCACGAGCTGCTTCGAGATCATCGGCCGGTGGTACGGGCGGCGCGGCTCGTCGCCGACCACCACGATCTCACCGTCGAAGTCCAGCTCGCGCAGCCGTTCCGCCGCGCGCAGGCCCGCGACGCCGGCGCCGACGATCACGATGCGGTCGCCGTCAGCCATCGAGTTCCCCTCTCAATACGACCGCCTGCATCGGGCACACGCGGGCGGCGGCGATCGCCTGGGTCATGTCTTCGGGTTCGAGCAGCCGCTTGCGAAAGCGCAGGCGCCCGTCGCGGCCGAGGTCGAAGAGGCCGGGAGCCTCCATCGCACAGATTCCGTAGAGCTCGCACCGGTCGTTGTCGACACTCACGCGCGGCCCGCTGCCGGGGAGCTTCACGCCACGTGCTCCTCGACGAGCCCGATCCGCTCGAGGGTGCGCGGCGGCAGGAACCGCAGGAGCGCCAACGTGACCGGGGGGACGAGCAGGGTGATGCCGACGAGCCACATCGCGGCGAGGTGACCGTTGGCGATCGCGCCGAGGAACGCGTGCAGCGCGGTCAGCGCGACGGCCGGGTAGGCCAGCCGGTGCAACCACAGCCAGCGCCGGTACGACGTCCAGCGCTGCACGCACGTGGTGAGCGCGATGGCCAGCATCAGCTCCAGCCCGACGATGCCGAACGTGTGCCGCGCGAGCGTGCCCGGCATGAACGGGATCGAGAGGTACGCGAGTGAGAACGGATCCACCGTGAGGTAGAGGAACCCCAGCGCGTGCAGGCAGCCGAACGCGAGCGCCAGCGTCGAGAGCATCAAGTGGCCGCTGCGCAGGGCCCTGCGGCCGGTGACCGAGCGCACCCAGCCGGTGGCGGTGAGCACGCCCCAGCACAGGGCGAGGCACATGAACGCGTACGACAGGCGGGCCGAGAGGGCCGCGATGCCGCGGGCGGCCGGGTCGGTCGATTGCTGCGCGAGGGTGGTCACCGCCTCGTGGACGGTGTCAACCATGGGTTTCTCCTGAGTTCGGACGGAGCCGGCGACCGCGCACGCGGCCCGACTTCGCGTAGCGGACGCCGAGCAGCGTCGCCCCGCCGACGAGCACGAAGAGCAGTGCGGCGGTGAGCAAGTCGGTGCTCTGGAGGTCTAGAGCGTTGCCGGCAGGTGTGGCGGAATCGGCGACCTGGGAAGACGGCAGCGCGTTGAAGTCGACCTGACCGGTGCTCTCCAGCAACGTCATGTGCCGCAGCACGGCCTGGTTCGCGACGGTCGCGTACGCGCGGATCTCGGGGTTGCGGGTGCCGGCGCGGACCTGGGCGATCACGGAGAACACCTGACCGTGGGCCGCGCGCAGCAGGTTGGCGAAGAGGCGGTCGAAGTCCTGCGGGGTCGGGGCCTTCTGCAGTTGGTCGAGCCAGCCCATCTGCTGGGCCGACGGCTCGGCCGGCAGCACGACGCCGAGCTTCGCGGCGAGCTGGCGGGTGAGCACGTCGAGCCGGCCGTGGTCGACCATGATCGCCGCGCCGACCTCGCGCACCTTCGGGTCCGCACCGCGGGTTTCGGCCCACGTACCGGCCGGCATCTCCCACAGCCCGGCTTGGCGCACCTTCACGAGCAGCAGCTCGTCACCGGCGTCGACGCCGGTCTGGGCCGACGCGGGGGCCGGCACCACCACGAGCGCGACGAACAGGACGAGCACGAGACGCAGGGCCTTGCGGAGGCGATCAGATCCGGAACGCATCGGCCCGCCAGGTGTCGGTGGTGGCCTCGATCTTGGCGCCCTCGGGCGTCAGCGGGAACCACGCGCGGCCGACGCCCTGCCCGGACGTCTGCCCCGGCATCTCGTCGCCGGTGTAGCGGTAGAGCGGCCAGCCGGCGAGGGTGACCTGATCCGTGCCGTCGGGGCGCGTGACGCTCCCCACGAGAGCACGGTCGATGCCGGTGAGTTGAACGTCACCACTGGCGCGCACGGGCAGCCACTTCTCGGCGCATTCGTCGGTGCAGCGCGAACGCGAGGGCTTGGCGCTGTCGCGGTCGTAGCGGTAGACGGCGAAACCGCTTCCGTCCACGACAACGTCTCCGAGGTCGAACGCCCGCGCGGCTCGCAGGGCGGCTTTCGCCGGGTCGGTCTGGTCGGCCGGCATCGGCGCGGGCATGCTCATCGGGCCCGCGGGGCTCGGGTAATAACCATTGGTAGCGGTTTCGGACTGACATGCGGTCAACAATGTGAATGCGGCCAGGCACACGGCGGGCGGCGCCACCGTGGCGATCAAGCGGTTCACGGCTTCCTCCAGGGGGCGGAACTGCGCGCCATCGTGGGGAAACGACAGGAAAAGGGCGCAGGGGATCCACTGTGGACAGTAAGCCCATGGTGAATGCGGCGCGTCGCGGGGGAACGACGCTTTGTCGGGGTCTTCGAGAGGGGATACGGACACGGGTTCGACACGGTTCAAAAAACTTCGGTGACCAGTGCCCTCGAATTTGGTACTGGACGAAATGACGTGGTTGCCACAAAGATGTCCCGCGTGGGACGGCACAATCGAACGCTGAGCCCGACGGACGATCATGAAACCGAAACCCCCGGGGTTCATGACGACCTGGCCAAAGCGTTGTACCAAGAGTTCGGCGGAGCCTTGATGGGCTTCGCGCTGCGCCTGACCGGGCACGACCGGCAGTGGGCGGAAGACGTGGTGCAGGAGACCTTGATCAAGGCGTGGCGCAACGCCGACAAGCTCGACCGGAGGCCGGCGATGCTGCGCGCGTGGCTGTTCACGGTGGCCCGGCGCATCGTCATCGACGGCTGGCGCAGCCGCAGCGTCCGTCCTCAGGAGCTCGAGGAAATCGAGTCCGACGCCGTGTTCGTGCCCGACGAGTCGGACAAGACGGTGGCGGCCATGATCCTGTACGAGGCGCTGCAAGGGCTTTCGCCGGAACACCGCGAAGCCGTGCAGCAGACGTACCTGGCCGACCGGACCGTGAACGAGGTCGCGGCCACCCTGGGGGTGCCGCCCGGTACCGTGAAATCGAGAATCCACCACGCCGTCCGCGCCCTGCGGAAGGCGCTGCGCGAGCGGGGGTGAGATGACGGTGGCCGGGTCCCCGCACACCGACCTCGCCGCGTACGTGCTCGGCGTGCTCAGTGAGGCCGACAACACGCGGTTCGAGGAACACCTGCTCGACTGTCCGCACTGCCAGCTCGACCTCGTCGAGCTCCACCAGCTGCCCGACGTGCTCGACCTCGTGAAGAAGAACTGGCCGGAGCCGCCGGTACCGATTTCGCCGGGACGCACGCTCGCGCCCGGCCCGCGCGTGCTGCGCGCGCTGATGGCCGAGGCGACGGTGAAGCGCAAGCGGCGCCGCCGTGCCGGGCTCGTCGCCGCGATGGCCGCCGCGGCGCTCGTGGTGGCGGGTCCGCTCGTCACGCTCGCCGTGCGCCCGGCCGATGCCGCCGGTCCCTCCGTGAGCCTGGCCGCACCGACGTCGGTGCCGCCGACACCGTCGTTGTCCGCGCCCGGTGGCGGCACATCGTCGGGGCGGGGTGCTTCAGCCTTGACCGCGCGCGTGACCGTGACACCGCGCGAGTGGGGCAGTGCCGTGGACCTCGACCTGAGCGGGGTGGCGGGGCCGATGAACTGCCAGCTGCTGGCCATCTCGGCCGCCGGCGACATCCGCACGGTCATGGGCTGGTCCGTGCCCGCGAAGGGTTACGGGATCCCGGGTTCGCCGGACCCGCTGCACGTGACCGGCGGCACGTCGTTGCCCGCCGAGGACATCACGCGGTTCGAGGTGCGCGCCGACGACGGCACCCTGCTCGTGGTCGTCGACCGCTGACGCTTCCCGCCGGGGGAAATGCGCTGTCCTTTGTGGATTACCAGGTCGGATTGCCGATCACGCGCGGATAACGCGGCGATTTCTTTTTGAACCAACTGGGCTGCCTGGCCGTATTCCCCAGTGCCGGCGCCGGATTCCCCGCATCCGAGCGCCTCGACTTCCGGAGAGTTCATACCCGGGCAGCGGCCGTCTTCGGCGCGCCCGGCGCAGCGAACGAGGTGAACTGAGCACCATGACCAGGAACCATCCCCGTCACCGGCCGCCGAAACGCGCCGCGATCGTCACCGGCGCGCTCGGCCTCGCCATCGCGGTCGGCGCGCTGGCCGTGAACGCGACGTCCGGCGAACCCGGCCAGGCCGGTGCCGATCCGGCCGACAAGTCGTTTTTCCTGGACATCACCAAGGTCCCCAAGGGCGCCAACGTGAGCCGCTCACAGAGCCGCGGTGCGCGCGGCACCTTCACCGTCGACTGTGGACGCAACGAGAACGGCCACTTCAACCCCGACAACTTCATCGCGCAGCCGGGTGTGCGCAACGGCGCCCAGCACCTGCACGACTACGTCGGCAACCTCTCCACCAACGCCGACTCGACGAACCGCAGCCTGGCCCGGGCCGGCACGACGTGCAAGAACGGCGACAAGTCCACCTATTACTGGCCGGTCGTCCGCATCGACACCGACGACGACGAGGAAGCCGCCGCCCCGGCGGAGAGCGAGGACGCGGCCGCCGACCGCGCCGACGCGGCCAAGGACGCGGCCCAGCCGCAGGTCGAATGCCCCGACGTGGCGAGCGAGCTGCCCGACGTGTCGGACGAGGCGATGGACGCCGTGAACTCCGAGCTCGACTCGATGGACGAGCAGGTCGATTCCGCCGACCGGCAGGTGGAGTCCGGAAAGGACTCGGCCGCGGTGCTGAAGTCGTTGAAGGACAAGCGCTCTGCCTCGCTGAAGAAGATCTCCGACGCAACGGGCGCGCAGGCGCCCGCCGATCTCGCGGACTGCGCCGTGCAGGACGCCGACAGCGAGGGCCTCGACAACGGCGGCGCCAACAGCGACCCGGCCGCGGGTGAGGGCGCGGCGGAGCAGAAGCAGAAGCAGTCCGACGGCGAGGCCGCGGAGCTTCCCGGCGTGAACGACGAGAACGAGGTCGCCGGCAACGACGGCGAGATCCAGCGCGTGGTCTCCGCGACGCTCTCCTTCGGCAGCGGCGGCGCCCGCCGGGTCGTGGCGATGCCGCGGTTCCTGCGGGTTCTCTACGGTGACGCCAAGGAAGGCGCCAACGGCCCCGCGAACGCCCGCGCGAGCTGGACGTGCTCCGGCTTCGAGGACCGCTTGACGGATCACTATCCGATCTGCCCGGCGGGCAGCAACGTCGAGCGCATCCACGCCTTCCCCAACTGCTGGGACGGCGAGAACATCGACAGTGCCAACCACCGCACCCACATCGTCTTCTCCGACGGAGGAGGCAACTGCAAGCGCGGCTTCAAGGCCGTGCCGCAGCTGAAGATCACCCTGGTCTACAACATCCCGCACGACGTGCAGGTCAAGGGCCAGTACAAAGTGGACGCGTTCCCCGAGGAGAAGCACAACCCCCGCTCCGACCACGACGACTTCGCCAACGTGATGACGCAGTCTCAGATGAACCGCGTGGTCTCGTGCATCAACACAGGCAAACGCTGCAAGGAGTGACCCGGGAGCCGGCGGCCCGGTGTGGTGCCTCGCTCGGGCACCGCGGGGAACCGGGCCGCCCCCGCCCCGCCCGCGAGGGTTCGGGCAGGAGAGTTGAGGAGTTTCGATGAGGATTTCCCCGCCTGTGGAGGCGTTGTCGGTTCGACGTGGTCGGCGCCGAGTGGGTTCGCGGGTCCTGCGGTTCCGCGGCCCGGCCCGGCGGCGCGGGGTGGTGCTTCGCTCCGTCTCGGCGCGGGCACCGCTGGCGCCCAAGGAAGACCCAACGACTCGGGAGCAGTCATGAATTTCCCTTACCACGCCGAGGATCGCGACCCGGACGGCCGCGAGGACCAAGCCGGCGCCTCGCGCGACACGGCCACCGACCTGCGCTGGCGCGAGGGCGGCGGACGGGCGGCCGGTTACGGGCGCTTCTCCGGTGTGCTGCCGGTTTCCCCTTGGCCTACCTCGGAAACCGGCTGATTCCCCGATAAAGCTCCGGCCCGGCGAGGTTCCCTCTCCTTCACCCACCCCCCACTCGCCGGGCCGGGATCACTGGCCGGTTCGGCGGCGCGCTTCCCTCCCACATCCCCCCGCGCGCCGCCGGGCCGGTCAGACGGGTGCCGCGGTCCTCAGGCGTGGGTCACGGGCGACCAGAAGTCGAGGGGGAGGTGGCCGGTGGCGCGGCCGTCGGCGTCGAGGAGGTGGCCCATGAGCTTCACACCGCGCAGGGTCACGGCGCGGTCGACGATCTGCAGCCACGGCAGTTTCGCGGCCAGCGAGCTCTCCACCGCGGGCAAGTCGTGCTGGGAAGCCAGCCACACCACCAGCATCAGGTTCGCCGAGCCGCTGATGGCGGCGCACATGCGGACCTCGGGCAGCATGGCGAGCGAGCGCGCGGTCGTCTCGAGTTTGTCGGGTGGGACGTGCAGCCAGAGCATCGCCGTCACGGGCGCGGGGGACAGCGGGCGCGCGATTTCACAGCGCAGACGCACCGCGCCGCGGGCCAGCAAGGCCTCCAACCGGCGCCGGACGGTGCTCGCCCCGACCCCCAGCTCGACCGCGAGCGACGCGGCCGAAGCACGGGCGTCCTCGCCCAGGGCCAGGATCAGCGCCCGGTCCAGCGCGCCGAACCGCAGTGGTCCGGACGTCCGGGCCGAAGGCGACACCAGCGCCTCCCGTTCCCCCGGCGAGATGGCCCGGACCCGCCACCGGCTGCCCTCCGTGAACAGCCGTGGCGACACCACCGTGCGAGTCGCCGTGATGCCCGCGACGGCCGACAGGCGGTGCAGCACGTAGTCGGAGATCGCGCGCAGCGACGGCGCCACCAGGTGCAGGTGCAGGTCGCAGTGGCCGGCGAGGTACTCCACCGTCGCGACGTGCGGGTCGGCCGCGAGCTGCCGCGCGATCGCCAGGGCGGAGCCGGGCGCGCAGTCGATCTCCACGAACGCGAGCGCCAGCTGCGCCACCAGCTCGCCGCCCGGGTACGCGGTGAGCCAGGCCTGCCCGCGCGACACCAGCGTCTCCCAGCGCCGTGCGGCCGTGACCGCGCCGATGCCCAGCGCCTGCCCCAGCACCGCCCACGACGCGCGCGGCCGGGTCTGTAGGGCGTCGAGGAGTTTGAGGTCGCTCTCGCTCAACATGGCCGATCCTTCGTCCCTGCGGCGTCGATTTGGCGGATTCCTGCGATCCGGCCGGCAGGAGCGTTCGACACTCGCATCATCTTCGGGCCAGCATATGTCGATGTTCCAGCGAGGGAGACCCATGTCGTTGCGCTCCGACGCCGAAGCCCTGCGCCCCGACCTCGTCGCGCTCCGCCGCTCTTTGCACCGCACCCCCGAGATCGGCCTCGACCTGCCGCGCACCCAGGAGAAGGTGCTCCACGCCCTCGACGGCCTCGGCCTGGAGATCACACTCGGGCGCGACCTGTCCTCCGTCACCGCCGTGCTGCGGGGCGGCGGTGGACCCGGCGGCACTGTGCTGCTGCGCGGCGACATGGACGCCCTGCCCGTGACGGAAGCGACCGGCGAAGAGTTCTCCTCCGAGATCGACGGCGCCATGCACGCCTGCGGCCACGACCTGCACACGGCCGGGCTCGTCGGTGCGGCGCAGCTGCTCGTCTGCCGCCGCGATCAGCTGGCCGGCGACGTCGTGTTCATGTTCCAGCCCGGCGAGGAAGGCTGCGACGGCGCGAGCTACATGATCGACGAAGGCGTGCTCACCGCGTCCGGCCGCCAGGTCGACGCCGCCTACGGACTGCACGTTTCCTCGTCGCGCCACGCGCGCGGGCTGTTCACCTGCCGTCCCGGGCCGCTCATGGCGGCGTCGGACGCGGTGAAGGTGCGCGTGGTCGGCGCCGGCGGCCACGGGTCCACGCCGGAGATGGCGAGCGACCCGATCCCGGCCGCGTGCGAGATGGTCGGGACCCTGCAGACGCGGATGACCCGCGGCTTCGGCGCGTTCGAGCCGGTGGTGCTCACCGTCGGCAGCTTCCACGCCGGCACGCGCCGCAACGTGATCCCGGACGACGCCGTGTTCGAGGCCACCGTGCGCTCGTTCGACGCGGAGGTGCGCGAGCGCATCCGGACGCAAGTCGTGCGCGTGTGCGAGGGCATCGCCGCCGCCCACGGCCTCGACGTCGAGATCACCTACGAGGCCGAGTACCCCGTGCTCGTGAACCACGAGTCGGGCCACGAGTTCGTCGCCGACACCGTGCGCGACGTCTTCGGCGAGGAACGGTTCGAGCTGCTGCCCGAGCCCATGACCGGCTCCGAGGACTTCTCACGAGTGCTCGCGAAGGTGCCGGGGGCGTTCGTGTTCCTGGGGGCGTCGCGCTCGGACGACCCGCTCACCGCGGCCGGCAACCACTCGCCGCGCGCCGCGTTCGACGATCGAGTGCTCGCCGACGGCGCGACCCTGCTCGCCGAGCTGGCGTGCCGACAGCTCGCCGTGCTGGCAGCGTGATCACATGCGCAGCTACCACCTGCCGCCGATCATCCCGGTGATCGCGCTGGTCCTCATGCCGTTCCTGCCGTTCGTCAACTCCACCGGGCTGTGGCTCGGCCTGCCGAAGATGCTGGTGTGGGGCGCTTTCTGGTGTCTCATGTTCACCCCCGCCCTGATGCTGAGCGAGCGCCTGATGACGCGCGCGGGGGCGGGTGACGACTGATGATCCTGGCCTTCACGATCGTCGGCATCGTGCTCATCGGCGTGCTCGGGTTCGTCGGCCGCCGCAAACCCGCCGCCGATCTGAGCGAGTGGACGGTGGGCGGCCGCAAGTTCGGCGCGCTCACGATGTGGTTCCTGCAGGCGGGGGAGGTGTTCACCACCTTCACCTTCCTCGGCATGGCGGGGCTCGCGTTCTCCGGCGGCGTCGCGGCGATGTACGCGCTGCCGTACGTGCCGATCGCTTACGTGGTCCTGTTCTTCCTGGCCAAACGCCTGTGGCGGATGGGCAAGGAACGCGGGTACCTCACGCAGGGCGATTTCCTGGAGGACCGCTTCTCCAGCAAGTTCCTCGGCACGCTCTCCGCGGTGCTCGGCGTGATCTTCGTGCTGCCGTACCTGCAGCTGCAGATCACCGGGCTGGGCCTGATCGTGCGGCTGGTCACGGGCGATGCGGCGTCGGGCAACCTGAGCATGGTCCTGGGCAGCGTGCTGATCGTCGCGTTCGTGCTGTGGGCCGGGTTGCGGGGTGTGGCGGCGACCTCGTACTTCAAGGACGCGATCATGCTCGTGGTCCTCGTCGTGCTGATCATCGCGGTGCCCGCGCACTTCGCGGGCGGCGTGTCCGGGGTGTTCCACAAGATCGAGCAGCTGCACCCGGAGAAGCTGTTCATCCACGCCGGCGGCAACGACCACACCTGGTTCATCACGAGCATGCTCGTGAGCGCGATCGGCGTGGGCCTGATGACGTTGCCGCACTCGTGGCCCGCGCTGATGGCCGCGCGCGACCCGAAGGTGCTGCGGCGCAACTACACGTGGATGCCGATCTACGAGCTGTGCCTGCTGCTGCCGATGATCATCGGGTTCGCCGCGATCCTGGTGGTGGACAAGACCAGCGACCCCAACGGCGTGCTGCTGACCCTGTCGAAGGACGCGTTGCCGGGCTGGGTGACCGGGCTCGTGGTGGTCGCCGCGACGGCCACGGCGATGGTGCCGGCGGCCGGCATCCTCATCGGGATCTCGTCGCTGGTCGCTCGCAACATCGCGCGGGTGCGCGGGGAGCGCAAGCAGTTCTGGATCAACCACGGCACGGTCGTGCTGGCGAGCGCGCTGGCGCTGGTGCTCGGCATCTTCCGGCCGGATCTGCTCGCGAACCTGTTGCTGCTCACCTATTCCGGCTCGGTGCAGCTCGCGCCGGCCAACCTGCTCGGGTTCCTGAAGAGGGTGCCGGTGGGCAAGGGCCCGGTGCTGGCCGGGTTGATCGCCGGCGAGCTCGTGGTCGTCTGGCTGACGTTCTTCGCCGCGTTGTTCGCCGGCACCGTGAACGTCGGCCTCATCGGGCTCGCGGCCAACGTCGTGGTGCTCGCCGTGGCAGCCGTGATCGAGCGGGCCGTGACGCGGCCCGGTGTCCCCGTGAAGACAGGAGAACCGGTATGACCCGCACGGTGTTCAGCGGCGGCACGGTGTTCGACGGCACCGGCAGCGCACCCGCACCGGCCGACGTGGTGGTGGAGGACGGCCGGATCGTCGACGTCGGCACCGGCCTCGACGGCGACCGTTCGATCGACTGCACCGGCGCGACGCTGCTGCCCGGCCTCTTCGACTGTCACGTGCACGTGACGGTGTCGGACCTCGGGTTGCTGCCGCGCGTGCAGAAGCCGTTCTCCTATCAGTTCTACGAGGCCGCGCGGAACCTGTGGACCACGCTCAAGCTCGGCATCACGACCGTGCGCGACGCGGCCGGCGCCGACCTCGGCATCAAGCAGGCCGTGGCCGACGGGCTGATTCCCGGCCCCCGCCTGGAGATCGCCATCGGCCTGATCAGCCCCACCGGCGGCCACGGCGACGGCTGGATGCCTTCGGGTCACTGCCTTCCGCTGTCGCTGCCCCACCCCGGCCGTCCCGACGCCACCGCCGACGGCCCCGACGAGATGCGCCGCGTCGCCCGCACCCTGCTGCGCGCCGGCGCGGACGTGCTGAAGGTCTGCACCACCGGCGGAGTCCTTTCGCCGCGCGACGACCCGCGGCACTCGCAATTCACCCTCGAAGAGCTCGACGTGCTGGTCACCGAGGCCCAGATGCAGGGCCGCGCCGTGATGGCCCACGCGCAGGGCGCCGAGGGCATCAAGAACGCCGTGCGCGCCGGCATCCGCTCGATCGAACACGGCATCTACCTCGACGACGAGGCCATCGAGCTCATGCTCGCCCGCGGCACCTGGCTCGTGCCGACCCTGGTGGCCCCGGTGAACGTGATCCGCGCGGCCGCCGCGGGAGCCTCCCTGCCCGACGCGGTCGTCCAGAAGGCCAAGGAGGTTGCCGAAGTCCACGCCGACTCGGTGCGCCGCGCGGTCGCCGCGGGGGTGCGCATCGCCATGGGCACCGACAGCGGCGTGGGTCCGCACGGCACGAACCTGGAGGAGCTGGAGCTGATGCGCTCCTGCGGGATGACTCCGGCCGACGTGCTCGTCGCCACGACGTCGTCGGCCGCCCGGTTGCTCGGGATGGACGGGGAGCTGGGCCGGTTGACACCGGGGCACCGCGCGGATCTCGTGGTGGTGGCGGGGGACGCGTACGACTTCGCCGGGCTGGCGGGCAACGTGCGGGAGGTGTGGCAGGACGGGGTGCGGGCGGTGTGACTCTGTCGGGTCAGAAGGCGCCGAGGCCTACTGGCACCCCCAGTCCCGTCGGCCCGTCCCAGCCAGGGCCGGCGGAGCAGACCACGGGTTTGAACTGCGCGCAGTCCGCGGCGCCGTGCTGGGCGTTGCTGCCGGACGAGACGTCGGCGATGCTCCCCTGGGGTGCTCGGTAAAGCGTGCTCGGACCGTCTACATCGGACAGATTGCCACCGCGGGCGTAGAGTCCCGCGATGAACGGGGACGCCGCACTCGTGCCGCCGACGACGAGCCAGCCGGACTTGCCGTTGTTCGGCGCGTAGGAACGGTAGACGGCGACGCCGGTGAGGGGATCGGCCACGGCGGAGACGTCGGAGCCCGCGCGGTGGCCCGAGCAGTTGGCGGCGATGGCGGTGGGCTGGCCCTGCGCGGGGCCGAGGTCGAGGGCGCAGCCGCTGCCGGCGCCGACCCAGCGTTGTTGTTCGCCGTGGGGGGTGAAGAGGCTGCCCCAGGCTTTCTGCACGAACGAGCCGTCGGTGCCGCTCAGCGAGGTGCCGCCGACGGAGGTGACCCAGGGCAGTTCCTGCGGCCACAACTGCGGCCCGCCGAGGTACCCCTTGTCACCGGATGCGGCGACGACCGCCATGCCCGGGTGGTGCAGCGCGGTCGCGGGCGAGCCGGTGCCGAGGTAGTCGCCCTGCAGGCCGGTGGGCACGCCGTAGCTCATGCTCACGGCGCTGGAGTGCCGGCTCGCCGCGAGGTTCACGGCGGTGCCGAAGTCGTCGGCGAGCTCGCCGGGCAGTTGCAGCAGCACCGCGTTGAGGAGCCGCCCCACGTCCATCGGGATCTGGACCATGTCGATGCGACACATCGGGCACGCGGCGGAGGCGAGGTCGACGTCGAGTGCCGTCTCGGTGGCGTAGGCCTCTTCGATCTCGCCCAGTTCGCCGACGGGCTTGAGCGGCGGGCCGCCGTGGTAGTCGGAGATCGTGAGGCAGCCGTTGGCCGTGGTGCAGGCGGGCAGCCCGAACTGGCCGCGGTAGGTCGCGAGGTCGGCCTCGAGCGTGGGGTACGCGCCGACGCCGATGATCGTGATCAGCCCGCGTTCGCCGGTCTTCGCGTCGGGCAGGTGGTAGGCGCGCGCGAGGTCGGCGGGGGAGAACCCGGCGGGGGCCGGGGTGGTGAGGGGGTCTTCGGTGGTCTTGTCTTGCGTGACGACCTGGGCGAGGCAGCCTAGGTCGACCTGGTGTCCTTCGAGGACACCGGTGCACGAGTTCGTGACGCTGTGGTCCAGCCCGAGCGTGCCCGCGCGCACGGCCTGCGCGACCTGGGCAGTTTTGGCGTCTTTCGGTATGGCGTTCGCAGGCGAGCTGATCGGCACCGCGGCCGCAACGGCGACAACGACGGCCAACGTGAGCACCCGACGCGGCTCCATGCCCCAGCTCCCCTCGGCGGCGACCTTCTCAGAGGTACACCGCTGGAGGGCGTCCGGCAGGGGCGAACGCGTGCTCACACCCGCACGAGTGAACCATCAGTACTTCGTGGGGGCCTTGCCTTGGATGTGGTGATGACTGCGCCTCGCTTCGTCCGTCCCGTGCTTGCCTTCGCGCGGAGGCTGCCCGGGTTTCCACAGGCAAGCCGAGTTTGACAACTCAGCCCCTGGCGCCGCAGCGGCCGGGTTTGGGGGCGGGTTCCCTTTTTCTGAAAGACCGCCCCCTGACTCAGCGAGCGTGACAGTCCCACCAATCCAGCACCCTCATCGCGTGGAAAGTGAGCCACTTCGACGGCTCCCCGGCCGGCGAGTCGACCTCGAACCAGACCTCGCCGGGAAGGCTGCGCGACTGCTGCCACGTGCCGTCGGGGCGGCGGGCGGCGCGGATGGCCTCGATGGCCTCCGCCATCCGCGGGTCGGGGGCGGTGCCGTCGACGAGGGCGGCGGTGCGGAAGTAGTCGGCGGCGTTGAGGACGTCGTAGAACCAGCGGAACGGGTAGCTGAACAGCAGCGTCCACGGCGCGATCGGCTCGCCGTCCGACAGGCGGCGGAAGAGCTTGCGGGACAACAGGTATTCCTGGCCGGCGAGGCGCGCGGACCGAAAAACCCCGGCGTCACCGCCCGCGACCTCGTAGTCCAGCAGGGCCTTCAGGGCGTTGAGGGTCGAGTGGACGGACGAGCGCCGTGCACCCTCCACCCACAGGCAGTTCCAGCCGCCGTCGGGCAGGCGGTGCTCGACGAACCACTCGGCGATGCCGTGGACGTCCGCGCCGAGCCAGAGACCGTTGGAGAGCGTCCACGAGTTGATGCAGACGTCGACCTCGCCGCCCCAGTACGGCAGGTTCTCGTACTCCCACCGGCTGTTGCGGGCGAGCAGTTCGGCGGTCCCGGCGAGCACGGCCGGGTCGAGGCCCCAGTCGCGCAGGGCGTTGAGGGACCACGTGGTCGCGGTCCACGGCTGGCCGTCTTCCGGCGAGCCCCGGAAATCGGCGGGGAAGTATGCGCCGCCGGCCCACTGGCCGTCCGGGTCCTGCAGCGCGAGCAGCCGCGCGCCGAAGCCCTCGGTGGCGACGCGGGCGCGCGTGGCCTGCCAGACGGCGGGTGGTTCGCCCGCGAGGTCGCGTTCGACCTGCCAGCGCAGGGCCGGGTCGGAGTCGAGCAGCCACGGGAGCACGTCAGCCATGCGCCGACTCTACGGTCGTGTCAACCGGAAGTCAGCCCGTGGCGGTACGCGTACCCCACGGCCTGGGCCCGGTCGCGCGCGCCGATCTTGCCCAGGATGCGGTTGATGTGGCTCTTCACGGTGGCCTCGGCGACGAAGAGCCGGTGCGCGATCTCGGTGTTGGACAGGCCGTCGGCGATCAGGGTGAGCACGTCGACCTCGCGAGGCGTGAGGCGGTCGGGCGGGGCCTGCGGGGGCCGGGGTGCGGCCGAGGTGAGCGCGTCGACGAGGTGGTGCTGCACGGCGGGGTCGATCACCGCCGCACCGCGCGTCACCTGGCTCAGCGCGGCGCGGATGTCGTCGGCGCCGGCGTCTTTCGTGAGGTAACCGCGGGCGCCGGCCTGCACCGCGTCGAGCACGGACCGGTCGTCGGCGTACGTGGTGAGCGCGACGACCTGCACCGCACGATTGTGGGCGCGGATGCGGCGCGTGGCCTCGATCCCGTCGCAGCGGGGCATGCGCAGGTCCATCAGCACGACGTCGGGCTTGAGCCGCCCGGCCAGCTCGGTCGCCTCTTCGCCGTCGGCGGCGGTGCCCACGACCTCGACGCCGGGCAGCAGGCCGAGCAGCATCGACAGGCCGTCGCGCACCACGCGCTGGTCGTCGGCCACGAGCACGCGGATCACGCCGGTGCCCACAGGCTCACCCGGAATCCGGTGCCGGTCGGTGCGGCGTCGAGCTGCCCGCCGAGCAGCGCGGCGCGTTCGCGCATGCCGCTGACACCGTAACCGTGGTCGCCGAGGCCGGTGGCGGGGCTGCCGCGGTCTTCGACGGTGAGCAGCGTGCCGCCCGGTTCGTAGGTCAGGCGCAAGTCCACGCGCTCGGCGTCGGCGTGCTTGCGCACGTTCGTCAGGGCCTCCTGCGCCACCCGGTACAGCGTGAGCCGCGTCTGCGCGGCCAATGCGGGCGCCTGGCCTGAAACGGTGACCTCACAGGGGATCCCGGTGTCGCGTTCGAACGCCGCCGCGAGCACCGGCAGCCGTTCGGGGCCTGGCAGGTCCTCGCCGCGCAGCGCGCCGATCGCCTGGCGAGCCTCGGCGAGCCCGCTCTGCGCGAGCTGGTGGGCGCGCTCCACCGCGTCGGTCAGCCGAGGATCGGCTCCACTGTGGACGGACAGCAACCGCGCGCCTTCGAGGTGCAGCAGCAGGCCGGAGAGCGAATGGGCGAGCACGTCGTGCATCTCGCGGGCGAGCCGTTGCCGCTCCGCGAGCGCGGCCGCGCGGACCTGGGCCGCGCGGGTCTGTTCGAGCTCCTCGGTGCGTTCCTTGAGCCGGCGCGTGTAGAGGCCGAGCCGGTGGAACGCCAGCATGCCGAGCGCGCTCAGCAGCGTGGGCACGACGTCGTGGCGAGCCCCGCACAAGCTGGCCGCCACGAGCGCCGCCACGGCCACACCCGTGACCACGGTGCCCGCGCGCGTGCTCAGCCGCGCCGAGGCGACGCTGGCCAGTAGGAACCCGCCGAAGAACCCCGTGCCGTTGGGCTCGAGCCAGACCAGCGTGACCGAGCTCGCCAGCACGACGAGGAACACGGTGGTCTCGACCGCCGCGGGCAGCCGCCGCCGGGGTTCGGTGCCCAGCAGCGTGGCCCCGCCGACCAGCACGCCGAACAGGCCCAGCAGCACGCCCAGGCCCGGCCCGTGCAGCGCCGGGCGGGGCTCGGAGTGGGCCGCGAGCCACGTCAGCAGCGCCAGCACGAGCAACGCCCCCGCTTGCCGCCAGCGGTGGACGGTGCTGCTCACGCGTGGTTCGGACACCCGACCGACGGTATCGGCGGCACGGGCGCGAGTCGTCAACCCTCGGGTGTAACTGTGGTCGCGGCGACGGGCGGAGCTGCCGCGGTGCGCGTAGACCCCGGGGTCGAGAAGGATTTCCCACCCTGGCGCCGACGCGGGGAGGCGGTCACGGAGGCGACGCTGGGCAGGTCACCGAACGGGAGGACCTGACTCGTGAAACCCGAACTGCTGCGCCGGCTGCTGCCGAGCCTCGTACTGAACGTCGCCGTGCCGCTGGGGGTGTACCTGATCCTCGAGCCGGTCGTCGGCAGCGAGGTGGTGGCCCTCGCGATCTCCGCCGCCATCCCGCTGCTGGTGACCGTCGGCGAGTTCGCCGTCCGGCGGCGCCTGGACCCGGTCGGCGCCGTGGCCATCGCGGGATTCGTGGCGATGCTCGTGGTCCTCGGGCTCACCGGCGGCAACGAGCTGGTGCTGAAACTGCAGGAAGCCGTGCTCACCGGACCGCTCGGCCTGGTGCTCATCGCCTCGGCGCTGATCGGCAAGCCGTTGCTGCTCGTGGTGCACCGCTTCGCCGGCGCCCGTGAGGGCCGGTCAGTTCCCCGCCGTGCCCTCACCGTCCTGACGGCTTTGGTCGGCGGGGTGCTCGTGCTGCACGCGGTGGTGCTGCTGGTACTGGCGATCTCCCTGCCGACCGCGACGTTCCTGGCGGTGGGCAAGCCGATCGGCTGGGCGGTCATCGCCGCCGGGTTGGTTGTCGGGCTGGTCTATCGGAACCGGCTGCGGACGGCGTGACCGGTCAGGCCTGCGCCGCGGTGATCAGTTCCCGCAACGCCGCCGCGAACTTCGGGGCGTTGCGTTGCGGGGCGAGGTGGGCACCGGGGACCTCGGCGAACGGCAGACCCAGCTCCAGCGCCAGGATCTTCGCCGGCTGGTAGTGGTAACGGCCGCGGCTGCCTTCACCGGCGGCGGGCACGATCTCGGTGCTCGCGCGGCGCAGGGCGCGCAGGTCGGGCAGGTAGTCGAAGAACTCGGTGAGCTCGCGGTCGAACAGCCGCAGCCACTCCTGCTCCTGCGGCAGCCGCAGGTTGGGCAGGTCGGGCAGGGCCGCGCCGGCGATGCCGTCGGCGAAGCGGGTGAAGGCTCCCATCACGTCACCGGAACGGGCCAGCCGCACCTGTTCGTTCACGGCTTCGAGCCAGCCCGTGGCGTCGGGCATGAGCTGCACGGCGGGGGGTTCGTGCGCGACCAGCACGGACACCCGGTCGGGGTGGCGCGCGGCGAGGTCGAGGCCGATGAGGGCGCCGGCGCTCGTGCCGAAGACGGGGATCGGACCGGCGCCGACGTGGTCGAGCACGGCGAGGGCGTCGTCCGCGTGGCGCGAAACGGGCACCGGGCCCGTGGTGGTGTCGGTGCTGGCGAAGTGGCCGCGCCGGTCGTAGGTGACCACGGTGTGGTCCGCCTGGAGGAGCTTGGTGAGCGCGCGCACCGAGTCCGCGCCGCCGGTGCCCCCGGGGACGAGCAGCAGCATCGGGCCCTCACCACCGGTGCGGACGGCGAGCTCGCCCTCCGCGACCGGGCAGCGGCTTTCCGAGATCATGCCTTGAAGTCAAGCACAACCACCACCGCCGAGGCGGCGCAGGATCGCCTCCGCGTCGGGCGCGATCTGTGCGATCAGGTCCGCCATCCGCACCACGTCACGCAGTAGCCCGACGACCTGCCCCGACGCCACGGCACCGGTTGCCGGGTCGTGCCGCGGAGCCGGGGCACTGTGGCGTGTACGCGATCACTCCGGCGGCGCGGACGCGGATGACGGAAGGTGCGCTCGAAACGGCGGCGCCGGGGAGTCCGCCGAAGTGAAGGGTGTCCGAAATGGACGGTGACCGCGGGCGCTTTGGGGCCGTGGTGCCTTCACGGCTCGCCGAGGCACCTCACCCGAACCGGTGCACGGCGCCTGGTTCTGTCGGTGGCGGGTGCTTGACTGGCGCGTATGACCACCTGGCAGACCTTCGCGGCGGCGGCCCCGTCGCTCGCTTCCCACATCCACAGACGATTCACGGCCGGCGAATCCCACGTCCTGGCCACCCTGCGCCGCGACGGCTCACCCCGCGTGAGCGGCTCCGAAGTCGCCTTCCGCGACGACGGCCGCCTGTACATCGGCTCGATGCTCCACGCCCTCAAGGCTCGCGACCTCCAACGCGACGGCCGCTTCGCCCTGCACGCCTACCCCGGCATCGAAGACGGCGGCGAGGGGGACGCCAAACTCGCGGGAGTCGCTTCGGAGATCACGGCCGCGGACGAAGTCGAGCGCCTCGGCGTCGACCCGGCGAGCCATCTGTTCCACCTGGACATCTCCGAGGCGGTGTACACGTGGGTCACCGACAACACGCTGTTCGTCGAATCCTGGCACGACGGGGGTGCGTGGGTGCGGTTCGCGAGGCCGGACAACGGACCGGTGGAGCGAACGGTGCTGGGCTGAGTTTTCGTACGGATCGACGCTGGCCTCGGGTCGGTGTGTCGCCGGTCAGGGGTCGGCCAGCGGCCGTGGTGGGGTTTTTCTGTGCGCGGGGGCGCGGGGGCGCGGGTGCGTGGGTGCGTGGGTGCGTGGGTGCGCGGGTGCGCGGGCCGCGTGGCGAGCGTCGCGGCATTGAGTGACTGAATTGCCGTGGGCTGGTTGGTTTCCCAGGGTGATTGCTCACTCCTTGGGCGCACGTCTGTCGCGGCTTGCCGATTCCTGGCGCCGGATGTCGGCGCGCGGCGCGCGGTTGTGCTGAGTCGGCCGGCCCGGTCGGGTGGTCAGGCGGCGTGGTCGGTTGCCGGTGGGGCACGGACACCGTCGCAGCTCTGCTCGGGCATGCAAGTCTTGGGCACTGGGTGCCGAGCTGCCTCGCGGCGGGCGCCGGTAGCCGGACTCGGGCTCCGGGCGGCGGGTTCCGGCGGTGCAGTTCGGCTCGGTCGCCGGAGTCGCGAGGCCAGATCGCCGATGTGCCGAGGGTCGGCGGGCCGGGTGGTTCAATGCGGGGCATGCGTCTGGTGGAGGACCTGGTCGACGAGCCCGGGACGTTGCTGATCATCGGCCCGTCGAAAGCCAAGGTCACTGGTGGCAGCCCGCGCGTGGCGGCGTGCGCGGAGGACTGGCCCGAGGAGCTGATGCGCGCCCGCGAGGAGATCCTGCCGCGGTCGGGTGTGGACGAGCGGGCGTGGTTGCCCGCATGGCGGCGGTACGGCGGGCACTTCTACCGGAACGTCGGTGACGCGTTGCCCGACGCCGCGGCGTCCGGTCGGTTGCTGATCCTCAGTGGCGGCTACGGAGTCGCGAGGGCGGAGGAGCCGATCGCGCGCTACGACCGGAAGCTGAGGCTGCGCGACTGGCCGGCGGGGACGATCGAAGCGGCGATCCTGCACGAGGTGCGGCGCCTGCGGTCGCGCCGGGTGCTCGGGTTCGTGTCGTCGAGCGCGGACTACGCGAAGCTGCTGCGCCGGGTGCCGTGGGAGGTCGAAGCGACGTTGGTGACCATCGATTTCCACGAGGGCGGCGCCCAGGTCGAGGTGCCGAAGCGGCTTGCCCACGCGTTCGCCGCGGCGTGGCGGCGGGAGCCGGGGCGGATGCCGCCCGGGGTGGTCGGCGTGCCGTTGGCGTGAGGGTTCAGGGCCGGCTCCACAGGCAGAACGGGTGCCCGGCCGGGTCGAGGTACACACGGACGTGCTCCTGCGGCTGGAAGTCCGCGAGCCGCGCCCCGGCCGCGACGGCTTTCGCGCCGGCCTTCGCGAGGTCGTCGACCTCGATGTCCAGGTGCATCATCATCTGCTGGTACCCGGACTGCTGCGGCCACTTCGGCGGCACCAGCTCACGCTCCAACTGGAACGACAGACCCGGCCCACCCAGGGGTGGCCGCAGCGTGACCCAGTCCGGCTCGTTCACCCCGAGGGGCCAGCCCAGCAGGCCTTGGTAGAACTTCGCCAGCGCCCGCGGGTCGGGGGCGCCGAGCACGGTTGCGGTCAGTTTCATCACCTCAGCGTAAGCCGAACCACGCGTGTTTCAGCCCGATCGGCAAGCGGCGGCTCGTTCGGCTGGTGGCTCGCCAACGGTGACCGTGCGCCCATGAGAGGCCGACCGAGAAAACGCTTCGTCATGCCGACCGACGCGAGCACGCGCGCGGTGGCCCGCACGGGGCCGTCCAGGTGGTAGCGAGGCTCGGCGAACAACGCTTCGGCGGGGACGCGGGCGGTCGGTGTCCATGCGCAGCAATGCCGCCGCACCGTCGGATATCTGGGACGACGGGCCCGCCGTGTGGACACCGCCGGCTTCAGGCGGACCAGACCGTCCACAGTGGTCTTCCGGAGGCCTCGTCCCGTGACACAGTCGAAGTGGCCGCACACCGCGGGCTTTGGCGTGGCGAGCCGAAGGGCACCCGGCTCATCGAACTCCGGGCCGCATGCCACGCCGGCGCAGATCGCGTCGGCCCCCACCGAGTGGGCTGACCGGCCCTGCGCGTCGAGGGGTCGCCCGCGGGATCCCCTTCCGCTGAAATCCTCCCCAAAACCAGAACACGTTTCCCTTTTGAACAACAACTCCCAGCTGTCCCGTAATTTCGATCTTCACCAACTGAGCGCTCGATCACCAGCGCAGAATCGGTAAAGTAAACACGTATCACCAAACGGGGTTCCGTAAGTAAACACCGTATGCTCTACTTGCTCATAGAACGTGTTGCAGTGCGCGAGTCACCACCGATCCCGTGCAGGAGGCAGCCGTGGCCGCTCCGCTTTTGCCCGCCGGTTTCGACTTCACGGACCCGGATCTCTACGCGAACCGCCTGCCCTTGGCGGAATTCGCCGAGTTGCGGCGTACGGCGCCCGTGTGGTGGAACCCGCAGCGGCGCAACACCGCGGGCTTCGGCGACGACGGCTACTGGGTCGTCACGCGCCACGCCGACGTCAAGGAAGTCTCGCGCGACTGCGAGCTGTACTCGTCGCGGGAAAAGACCGCCATCATCCGCTTCAACGACGGCATGACCGAGCAGAACCTCGACGCCAACCGCCTCGTGCTGCTCAACATGGACGCCCCGCAGCACACCAAGCTGCGTCGCGTCGTCGCGAAGGGTTTCACGCCGCGCTCGATCGCCAAGCTCGAGGACACCCTGCGCGAGCGCGCCGAGCGCATCGTCGCCGAGGCCAGGCGCAAGGGGCACGGTGATTTCGTCACCGACGTCGCGTGCGAGCTGCCCCTGCAGACCATCGCCGAGCTCATCGGGGTGCCGCAGGAGGACCGCATGAAGATCTTCGACTGGTCCAACCAGATGGTGGCCTACGACGACCCCGAGTACGAGCTCGAACCCCTCACCGCGAGTGCCGAGCTCGTCGGCTACGCCTGGAACATGGCCGAGGAACGCCGCCGCTGCCCGGTCGACGACATCGTGACCCGGCTCGTGCAGGCCGACGTCGACGGCGAGGCACTGGGCTCCGACGAGTTCGGGTTCTTCGTGATCCTGCTGGCCGTCGCGGGCAACGAGACCACGCGCAACGCCATCACCCACGGCATGAAGGCCTTCCTCGACCACCCCGACCAGTGGGCGCGCTACCGCGAGGAAAAACCCAAGACCGCGCCCGACGAGATCGTCCGCTGGGCCACGCCCGTGGTCGCCTTCCAGCGCACCGCCACGCGCGACACCGAGCTCGGCGGCGCGCACATCCGCCGCGGCGATCGCGTCGGCATGTTCTACAGCTCGGCCAACTTCGACCCCGAGGTGTTCGACGAGCCCGAGCGCTTCGACGTGTTCCGCGAGGACAACCCCCACGTCGGCTTCGGCGGCACCGGCTCGCACTACTGCCTCGGCGCCAACCTCGCCCGCCTCGAGATCGACCTCATCTTCTCCGCGATCGCCGACGTGATGCCCGGGATCACCGAGCTCGCCCAGCCCGAGCGCCTGCGGTCGGCCTGGCTCAACGGCATCAAGCACTACCAGGTCCGCTACCACTGACAACCGCGCCGGAACCGCCCGAAACCGGCATGATGGGCCGGTGGCGCAACGCGTGACGGTCGACGTCGAGTTCGGCGTCCGGGTGACGAAGCCCGGTCTCGCCGCGATCTCGGTCGCCGCCGTGCACGCCGACGCCGACGAGCTCACCGTGTCCGGCGCGGGCGCCCCGCGCGTGGCCGAGCTCGACCACGGCACCCGCGCCGAGGTGTACGACCTGCCCGCCGGCGAGCACCGCGTGACCTACCACGCCGAACGCACGCTGTGCCGCGCGTCCGCCGAGGCCGTGACGCTCGCCGACCTCGCCCGCTACACCCGCCCGAGCCGCTTCTGCCCGTCCGACCGCATGACCGCGTTCGAGCACCAGGACGACCGCGCCCTCGTCCGCGTCATCACCGACCACCTCCACACCCGGCTGACCTACGCCCCGGCCAGCCCCGCGGGCCGCGACGCCGCCGCCACCCTGAAAGCCCGCGAAGGCGCCTGCCGCGACTTCGCGCACGCGGGCATCGCCCTCTGCCGCGCCGCGGGCATTCCCGCGCGCTTCACCACCGTCTACGCGCCGGGCCTCAAACCCATGGACTTCCACGCCGTGTTCGAGGCCGGCGTCGGCGGCCGCTGGCTGGTGTTCGACGCGACGCGCCTCGCGCCGCGCCAGACCATGCTGCGCATCGCCACCGGACGCGACGCCGCCGACACCGGGTTCCTCACGCCCCTCGGCTGCGAGCTCGACTTCCTCGGCGCCACCGTTTTCGCCACCACCGACGCCCCGCCGCCGCTCGACGATCACGACAAACCGGTGGTCCTCGCCTGAAACGCGGGTCCGGTGCGACAAACCTGGCCCCGGCTGGGTAGACAGTGACCGTGAACCGTCAACTGCCTGGGCCGAGCCGGTGGGCCCGCGCGCGTGCCCGGTACCGCTGGCTCGACCACCTCGCGCTGGCCACCAACCGGTACCTCGAGTACGGGGGCTACCACTACGTCGCCTCGATCACGTACTTCAGCCTGCTCTCACTGGTTCCGATCCTGATGCTGGCGTCGTCGGCCGCGGGGTTCGTGCTGGCCACGCAGCCGCACCTGCTCGACCAGATGCTGCACGCGATCTCCGGCACGCTGCCGGGCGCACTCGGCGACAAGGCCTCGGAGCTGCTGACCGGCTTCGTGGAGCAGCGCACCGGCGTCGGGGTCGCGGGTCTCGTCGTCGGCCTCTACTCCGGCTGGAACTGGATGAACTCCCTGCGCGACGCGCTCACCGCGATGTACGGCCAGAACCGCTCCGAGGGCCCACTGCTGCGCACGATCATGATGGACGTGCTCGCGCTGCTGGGGCTCGCGGCCGCGTTGCTGGTGTCGTTCGGGATCACCGTGTCGGGTACGGCCGTGGGGCGTTACCTGCTGCAACTCATCGGCGTCGACGACACGAGCTGGGGCCATTCGGTGCTCTCGGCGACCTCGGTGCCGCTCGCGCTGCTGGCCGACTGGCTGGTGTTCCTGTGGGTGCTCACGCGGCTGCCGCGTGAACGCGTCGGCTGGCGCAGCGCGATGCGCGGCGCGGTGGCGGCGGCGCTGGGCTTCGAACTGCTGAAACAGGCGGGCGGCTTCTACCTGAGCTTGATCAGCGCGTCGCCGTCGGGCGTCGCGTTCGGGTCGGTGATCGGTCTGCTGTTCTTCATTTCCCTGATCGCCCGCATGCTCGTCTACATCACCGCGTGGACGGCAACGGCTCGCGACGCACCGCGGAAGCCGGTGCCGCCGCCCTCGCCCACCCAGCTGCGACCGGTGGTCGCGCCGCGTCGGCACACGGCCGGTCCCCTCGCGCTCGGCGCGGTGCTGGGGGCGCTGGGCACCTTCTTCGCATTGCGTGGCCGACGCCGGTCATGAGCGGCGTGCGACTGGTGGCGGAGCTGGTGAGTGGGTACGAGGAAGCGTTGGCGCGGCTGGACAAGCCGCGGTGAGGTCCTTTCAGGACACTCGATCGAGTCCTGAAAGGACCTCCCTCCGATCAGCCGCAGGCGACGGGGCCCGAGCTGAAGGTGAAGTGGTCGATCGAGTGCGTGCCCATCACCAGCGTGCCGCTCACGTGGGCGCAGTGGCCGTTGGTCCCGGTGACCAAAACGCCGCCGGCGTAGGTCTCGAACGTGCCGGAGTCCTGGCCGGAGCCGGGAATCGTGTCGACGGTCATCGTCACGCTCATCGCGTGCTTGCCCGACGCGTTGTCGTAGACCTTGGCGCAGTTCGTGCCCCCGTTGGCACTGGAGTACCTGAGCTCGACGATGCCCTGCGTCTCGTCGACCGCGTTGTGCAACGTCTTCGGGAAGCCGCTGACCATGTTTCCCGGGCACGTGCCGACGATCGAGTACCGACCGGCCGCCTGCCCGGCCGGCGCTGCCGCCAAGACCGCGGTGCCGACGAGTGCGACGGCACTGGCGAGTGTGAGAATCCTGCGCATCGAAATCCTTCCCCTGGCCGGGTCGCCCCTCGACCCGTTCGTCCCACCTTTCCGGCGCGGGGGAGACCCGGGGAGTGATTTTCCGGCCATTGTCCGGTTCCGGCCACTGGCGACGGCGACTACACCCAACCGCGCTTGGCGGCCGCCACGCCGGCGGCGAATCGGCTTTCGACCTGCAGGATCTCGAGGATCGCGCACACGTGCCGCCGCACGGTCCGCTCGCCGGTACCCGTGCTGCGCGCGATCGCCTCGTCGGTCAGCCCCGCGGCGAGCAGTGACAGCACCCGGCGTCGGGCGGGGGTGAGCTCGTCGCCGTCCGCGCCGTCGAGCGGCACGGTGTCCGGGGCGGCCCACAGAGCGTCGAACCACTCGGCGAGCAGCTTCAGCAGCTCGGGTGAGGTCACGTGCAGCGCACCCGACACGCCCGTGCGGTCGATCGTGACCAGTGCGACGGTGTCGTCCACGTGCATCATCCGCACCGGCACGGACTTGCGGACCCGCGCCTGCTCGCCGGCGGCCGTGGACTCGCGGATGCTGCGGGCGCCCCAGTCGTCCTGAGCGTGGGCGGCGTCGTAGATCATGCGGAACTCCGCGCCCGCCGCCAGGGCGTCGGCGGGCGGCAGCAGCACGCCCTCGCTCACCCGGTGCCCGGCGGTGCTGCCGGTGAACGTGGCGCGCAGCAGCTGCCGCGGCGAGCGGTAGAGGCCGGACGCGAGCCGGGTCAGCTCGTCGTGGTCCTCGATCGCGCGGACCCCTTCGCCGTCGACCGCGGTGAGCCCGCCGGTGGGGGCGACGAACGCGGTGAACCGTTCCCAGGTGCCCGCGAGATCGGCTTGCAGCTCGGAAATGCGCCGGTGCTGGCGATCGAGCAGCCGCCGCAACGCGACGGCCGGTGGCACCGCTCGCGCGAACCGGTCCGCCCCCGCGCCGCCGAAGCTGATCACCCCCGCCTCCTGCAGCTCACGCTCGGCAGGTGCGTCCGGGTCGTAGGCGCCCGCCCCGACCGGCAGCCGGCCCGCGGTGTGGAGCCGTTCGTACACCTGGGCCGCTTCGGCCGAGACAAGGCCCGCCAGGATCTCCGTCCGTGTGCTCCCGCGCATGCCGCCCCCAGTGATCAGCCCCCTTTTCGGCAAGTCGGGTAATCGGCCGATCACGTTACGAAAGCGGCGTGCCCCGATGGGGTCACGCCGCCTCCGTCAGAACCTTCAGATCTTCGCGGCTGTCGCGGCGATGGCGCTCGTGAAGCTCGTGACCTCGGTGTACACGCCGGGCGCATGGGCACGAGCGCAGCCGGTGCCCCAGCTCGTGATGCCGACCTGGACCCATTCGCCGGCGGTGTCGCGGCGGAACATCGGGCCGCCGGAGTCACCCTGGCAGGTGTCGACGCCGCCGGCCGAGACGTTGCCCGCGCAGATCTCCGCGCTGGGGATGAGGCTGGTGTAGTCGCCGCCCTGAGCCTTGCAGGTCGCGTCGGTCACGAAGGGCACCTGGGCCTTGAGCAGGTAGCGCTGCTGAGCGCCGCCCTCGGTCGCGCCGCCCCAGCCGGCGATGGTGAACGTGCCGGAGTTCAGGGACGTGCTCGACGCGAGCGGCAGCGTGGGGATGCCGCTGACCGGGCTGGCGAGCTTGATCAGGGCCCAGTCACCGCCGGTGGTGTCGTACGTCGTGGAGCGGTAGACGTAGCTGGAGCGCACCTTTTTCGCGCTGGAGCTCTGCAGGTCGACCACGCCGAGCGTCGCGGTGATCGAGGAGTTCGAGCCCGTGCGCGTGACGCAGTGGGCGGCCGTGAGCACGATCTGCGGCGTGTACAACGCACCGCCACAGCCCATGGAAAGCCTTACCATCCAAGGGAATTCACCCTGCGCGGCTCGGGTGCCGCCCACCACCTGCGTGCCGTTGGTCGAGGGCGGTGGCCCCGCCACGGCGGGGGTCGCGAACCCGGCCGCGGCGGCCAGTGCGGTGACGGCGACGAGAGCTTTTCCGAGCAGGGTGAACCGTCTGGCGAGCGTCATGGGGATCCGTCCTTCCGGTGTCCACAAGGGAGAGGAGATACGGGGAGTGATGACTCGACTACACCAGATGCCCGGTAATCGGACAACCAACTTTCTTCGGATCTTTCGGGCGACCGGCCCGGCTCAGCGACGGCGCACGAAGTAGGCCAGCGCCCCGATCGCCAACACCACACACCCGGCCACGACCGAAACCCACGGCAGGCTGAACGCCAGCACCGCACACCCCACCAGCCCGGCCACCGCCACGAACCGCGGCGCCGGGTTTTCGTCCGCGCGCAGCCGCAGTGCCGACGCGTTGGCGATCGCGTAGTACGCCAGCACCGCGAACGACGAAAACCCGATCGCACCACGGAGATCCACCGTGGTCGCGAGCACCGCCACCACCACGCCCACCGCCAGTTCCGCGTGCTGCGGCACCTCGTAGCGCGGGTGCACGACGGCGAGCGCGCGCGGCAGGTGCCCGTCGCGGGCCATCGCGAGCGACGTGCGCGAGACGCCCAGCACCAGCGCCAGCAACGAGCCCAGCGACGCCAGCGTCGCGCCCGCTCGCACCACGGGCGAGAGCCACGGCGCCGCCGCCTCCGCGAGCGGGTCGGCGCTCGCCGCGAGCCGCTGCGGACCCAGCGTGAGCAGCAGGGCGACGGCGACCACGGTGTAGACCACGAGCGTGAGCCCGAGGGCGAGCGGGATGGCCCGCGGGATCGTCTTCGCGGGGTCGCGCACCTCTTCCCCGAGCGTCGCCAGCCGCGCGTAGCCCGCGAACGCGAAGAACAGCAAGCCCGCCGCGGTCAGCACGCCGGTGCCGTCGAACGGGGCGAAGGGCTCGGCCGCGAACCCCCGCGACGTCGCGCTCACCACCGCCGCGGCCAGCACCACGAGCGTGATCACCACGATCACCCGCGTCGCCAGCGCCGAGCGGTGCACCCCGAGGCAGTTGACGCCGGTGACCGCCGCGACCACGGCGACGGCGATGATCGCGCGCCACGGCTGTCCGACGCCGGGTGCCGCGTACGCCACGACTGTCAGTGTCATCGCCGCGCAGCTCGCCGTCTTGCCGGTGACGAACCCCCAGCCCGCGAGGTAACCCCAGAACTCGCCGAGCCGCGCCCGCCCGTACACGTACGTGCCGCCCGACTCCGGGTGCCGGGCCGCGAGCCGGGCGGACGACGTCGCGTTGCAGAACGCCACCACCGCCGCGATCCCCAGCGCGGGCAGCAGCCCGGCCCCCGCCGCGGCGGCCGCGGGCGCGAACGCCGCGAACACCCCCGCGCCGATCATCGACCCGAGCCCGAGGAACACGGCGTCCCCCAGCCCCAACCGGCGTGCGAGCGGCATCGTGTGGTTCCTCTCCCTGGCTTCGGCAGCGACAGCGAACCACAGTCGCTGTCACACCTCACCCCGTGGCTTCGTTCCTCCCTCGACCGCCATGTGAAGGGAGGCCCCCGTGAACGCCGCACTCTGGACCGGGCAGATCGTGCTCGCCCTGCTGTTCGCCCTGTCCGGCTGGCTCAAGTCCACGATGTCGCGCGAGCGGATGCTCGAAACCGGCCAGACCGGCGCGGCCGCCTACCCGTTGCCGGTGGTGCGCTTCACCGCGATCTGCGAGCTCATCGCGGTGGTGGGCCTGATCCTGCCGCAGCTCACCGGCGTCGCGCCGAGTCTCACGGGCTGGGCCGCCGTCGGGCTGGTCGTGGTGATGCTCGGTGCCATGGCCATGCACGCGCGCCTCGCGATCACGCAGCACCAGGCCGCCCAGTGGCGCAACGTCGGCGCCAACGTCGTGATCCTCGCCGTCGCCGTGTTCGTCGCCGCCGGTCGGCTGTGACAACCGAATCAAGCGACCGCCACGTCTTCACCTGCTGTTCCCCGGCCCGACAACCCCCATTCCCGCCCGGCCGCGACTGTGGCGGGCGTGCGAGTACTGATCGTGGGTGGGGGCGTGCTGGGGACCATGCACGCGTGGCAGGCCGTCGGCCGTGGGCACGACGTGGTGCAGCTGGAGCGGGAACCCGAGGCCCGCGGTGCGTCCGTGCGCAACTTCGGGCTCGTGTGGGTGAGTGGCCGCGCGGACGGGCCCGAGCTCACGACCGCGCTGCGGGCGCGCGAGCTGTGGCAGGAGATCGGCGAACGGACGCCCGGGCTGGGTTTCCGTCCCAACGGCTCGCTGACGGTCCTGCGCACCGAAGCCGAACGTGCCGTCGCCGAAGCCGCCGCCGCGAAGCCCGACGCAGCCGAGCGTGGCTTTCGGCTGCTCACGCCCGAGGAAACGCGCCGGCTGAACCCCGCGCTGCGCGGTGACTTCACGGCCGCGCTCTGGTGTGAACGCGACGCCGCCGTGGAACCGCGCACCGCCCAGCCCGCCCTGCGCGCGGCCCTCGCGAAGACCGGACGCCACACCTGGCTGCCCGGCCGCGAAGTGCGGGCGCTGACGAAAACCGGTGTGGTGGACGACCACGGGCAGCACCACGAAGGCGACATCGTGATCTTTTGCACCGGTGCGTGGCTCGGCGGTCTCGTGCGTGAGCTCGCCGGTGAGGTGCCCGTGCGCCGCGTCCGCCTGCAGATGGCCCAGGCCGAGCCGCTCGGCGAGCCGCTGACCACGAGCGTCGCCGATGCCGACAGCTTCCGCTACTACCCGGCCTTCCGCGGCGACGCGCTCGCCGAGCTCGGCCGCGGGCAGCCGCAGGGCGACACCGCCGCCGCCCACGCGATGCAGCTGCTCATGGTGCAGCGCCTCGACGGCTCGCTCACCATCGGCGACACGCACGAGTACGAGCAGCCCTTCGGCTTCGACGTGACCGAAGACCCGTACGAGCACCTCGCCGAGGTCGCCGGCGCGCTGCTGGGCCGGCCGCTGCCCCGGATCCGCCGCCGGTGGGCCGGGGTCTACGCCCAGGCCCTCGACCCGGCCGCGGTCGTGCACCGGGAACGCTTGGCGGACAACGCTTTCCTCGTCACCGGACCCGGCGGGCGCGGGATGACGTGCTCGCCGGCGATCGCCGAGGACACGGCGCGGGAGCTGGGCCTGTGACGACCGAGCTCGTGGTGCTGGACCTGGCCGGCACGACCGTCGTCGACGACGGGCTCGTGGTGCGTGCCTTCACCGCCGCGATCGCGAGCGCCGGAGTGTCCGAAGTGGACGATCGCTTTCCGGTGATGCTCGGCCACGTGCACGCCACCATGGGGCAGTCGAAAATCACCGTCTTTCGTGCGCTGCTGCCGACGGAGGAGCTCGCGCAGCGCGCCAACGCCGAGTTCGAACGCGCCTACGCCCGGCTCGTCGCGGCGGGGGAGTGCGAGCCGGTGCCGGGTGCCGAGGACGTGATCCGCGGTCTGCGCCACGGCGGCGTGAAGGTGGCGCTGACCACCGGCTTCGCGCCCGTGACGCTGCAGACGATCCTCGACTCGCTGGGCTGGCGTGGCCTCGCCGACCTCACGCTCGCACCGGGTGAGGGCCTGCGCGGGCGGCCGTACCCCGATCTCGTGCTCACGGCCGTGCTGCGGCTGGGGATCACCGACGTGCGCAACGTCGCCGTCGCCGGGGACACGCCCTCGGACGTGCGCACCGGCTTGTCCGCGGGGGCGCGTGTGGTGGCCGGCGTGCTGACCGGCGCCGGGACGCGGGCCGGGCTGCTGGAAGCGGGGGCGACGCACGTGGTGGCTTCGGTCCGCGACCTGCCGGACGTGCTCGGCTGAAGTTTCTCGGCGGCGGGTGCAACCCGGGCGGCCCGGATTCCGTCCGCACGGTATGCGGACAACGGTGAAAGTCCTGGGTGTGAGCGTGCTGCTGCTCGGCGTCGCGGCCTGCGGCGGGGGAACGGCGCCGGCGGGGGCGCCTTCTTCTTCGCCGCCTTCTTCTACTGCGTCTTCGTTGCCCGTGCCCCCGTCGTCGGTCTCTGCGCCTCCCCAGGCACCCACGCCCCCGTCTTCTCCGGCCGGGCCGCCCCAGAGCCACCCGACGCAGGGCGTGCCTCCCGGCGACACGGCACCGGCCGCGGGCCAGATCGACGCGTCGGCGCTGCCCGGCGGCTACCCCCACGACGTGACGCTCGCCCAGGGCGGCAAGGTCGTGGTCATCCACGCCGACGAGGCGGGCTGCGACCACATCGTGGCCGCCGCCGGCGAGCAGACGGCGCAGAAAGCCGTCGTGGTCATCACCGTCACCAAGGCCCCGCGCGGTCAGATGTGCCCCATGCACGTGCGCGAGGTGTCGCTGCCCGTGCCGCTGGCCGAGCCGCTCGGCGGTCGCACGCTGGTGCTGCGCCCCGGTCCGTGATCACGTGCAACCGTTCGCGGGTTCCGTTCCGTCCTGGACGCATGAGGTACTTGACGAAGCTGGTCGGCACGGGCTTGATCCTCGCCACGGTGACAGCCTGCGGCCAAACCATGGCCACTGATTCCCCAGGCGACCCCGCGGCACCGAGCGGCAGCGTCTCGACCGCGCCTTCCTCGGTGCCCCCGGCGCCCCCGAACCCCACGGGCAAACCGCGGTTCGAGGTTCCGGCCGGCAGCACCCCGGTACCTCCCGCCAAGGTCGACGCGACCGCCCTGCCGTCCGGCTTCCCGCACGAGGTGTACACCGCCAACGGCGGCACGATCCTCAACGTGCGCGCCGAAGAGGGCGGTTGCGGCCACGCCCTCGGCGAGGCGATCGAGCAGACCGCGCAGCACGTGGTCGTGGACCTGAGCGAGACCAAGGCCCAGACCGGCCAGATGTGCACGATGAACCTGCGTTACCCGTTCCTGTCCGTCGCGCTGGCCGCGCCGCTCGGCGAGCGCACTGTGGTCCTGAAGCAGTCGCCTCCCCGGTGACCGCTTCGCCGCGCCGACACCGGACGGCTCATTCGGGGGGCCGCCGGCCCGAGCCGTCCCGATGCCGGCCGGAAGGTCACCCGGGTGCCGCACGCCCCCGCGGCATCCGGGTGATCTTCCCGTCCGCTCGAATCGTCGGCCACCCGGTCCGCCCCTAGGGCCTGTCCTCAAAGTGGGCGGTGCGACCTGCTTTGATCTTGGGTTGTGGTGCGTAGGCATGAGTTGACTGACGAGCAGTGGCAGGTGGTC